>CANPWP010000001.1 GCA_947584595.1 uncultured Clostridia bacterium
CATTCGCTCTCTCCTCCAACCCTTTCAATATATAAAAATTTTACCTTATTTTAAAATAATATTGGCTATTTTGAAATAAGGCAAAATTCAATATTAGATTTTATTTTGGTTATTATATTAATAAGTATAGATTTATTCTAAAAAATATGTTATTATATTGGTAAATTAATATACGGAGGTATTATCATGGCAGAAATTACAAAAAAATCTATTATAGGCGATATTCTTGACGAATATCCCGATACAGCAGAATATTTCTTTGAAATAGGTATGCATTGTCTTGGTTGTCCTGCATCAAGAGGAGAAACTATTGAAGAGGCTTGTATGGTTCACGGAACAGACCCTGACGCTTTAGTTGAAAAACTTCAGGCTGCTGTAAAATAATGAAACGACCTTTTAAACTTGATTCAAGACTTAACCTTTGTGCCTCTTTTGTAAGAAAAGGCGTAAAGGTTGCTGACATCGGAACTGACCACGCATATTTGCCTGTGTGGTTATGTAAAAAAGGAATTGCAATTTCGGCTCTTGCCTGTGATATCGGGCAAGAGCCTTTGCAAAACGCTTTGAACACCATTTATAAATATAATGCCGAAAACCTGGTTGAAACCCGCTTATGCAACGGTCTTGCAAAGGTGAATGATAATGAAGCTCAGGACATTATAATTGCCGGTATGGGCGGAGAAACCATTGCTGAAATTATTGATGCTTGGCAATTTGCAAAAAATAAGGACAAACATTTTATTTTACAGCCGATGACAAAATCAGATGAGCTCGTTAATTTTTTATATAAAAGCGGATTCGAAATTATAGAACAACGCTGTTGTAAAGAAAGAAAAATCTACACAGTAATGCTTGTTACTTATACAGGAAACATTCAGAATGTTTCTAAAGAATTTACATATTTAGGAAAGCTTTCCCCAAAAGAAAATCCTCTTGACAGAGAATTTTTACAAATGGAAATAAGAAATCTTGAAAACAAAGCAAAAGGCAACAAAGAATATGAAATCGTTGCAGAAAATTTGAAAAAGGAGTTATGATTATGAACACAATCAAAGAAATTTTGGATTTTACGGAAACTTTTGCTCCTTTAAATACTGCTATGGACTTTGACAATGCAGGACTTCTTATTGGAAATGAAAACACAAGCGTTTCAAAGGTTATTGTATGTCTTGACATTACAAAACAGGTAGTTGAAGAAGCGTCTGAAAAAAATGCTCAGCTTATTATAAGCCATCATCCTGTTATTTTTAATGGGTTAAAGCATATCTCACAAAATGATATTCCTTATTTGTTGATCCAAAACAGCCTTTCTGCACTTTGCCTTCATACAAACCTTGATTTATCAACAGAGTTTGGTGTAAACACCTGTCTTGCAAATGCTTTAGAACTCGAAAATATTCAATATTTTATGGATAAGGACAAGGAAATCTGCCTTGCTTTAGGTGAGCTTAAAAAACCTTTAAGTGAAGTTGATTTTGCAAACCTTGTAAAAGACAAGCTTAAATGCAAAGGCTTAAGATATACTGAGCTTAAAAAAACCGTTAAAAATGTTGCCGTTTCTTCAGGTGCAGGCGGCAGCGAAATTTACTTTGCAAAATCAAAGGGTGCTGACGTTCTTGTTACAGGAGAAATTAAACATAATCAAATTCTTGATGCAAACAATATGAAGCTGTCTATAGTTGACGCAGGCCACTTTAAAACAGAAAATGTGGTAATTTCTCCTCTTGTTAAAAAGCTTTCCGAAAAATTTTCAGAAACTGATTTTGAAGTTTCCGATACATGCAGTGATTTTATAAATTATTTGTAACTGTAACAAATAGTTATAATGACATATGGCAAAAGATTTTTTCTTTTGACATTTTGAGCTTTTAAAAAAACTAAACAAACTTTTGATTTACTAACTAAAAATTATAAAAATTTTATATACTTTATTCAGATAATTAGGTGCATATTACAAATCATGCACCTATTTTTTACCTTATAGGAAACTGCTCGGATAGGTATGGCCACCGGCTGCTTTTTTATTGATTTGTAACAGAATTAAATTTCTTTTAAGCAATATTAACTTTTCGTGTCAAAATTATTAAAAAATAATTGCAAATTCCGTAATAATTTGGTATAATATTTTAATGAATAACTATATGTAGTATTATGTAACATTTTTATCATATTTTGAATTGAGTGAAACAGCTTGAGAATCAGAAAAAAAACTTGGGCAGAACCTGAGCTTGCAGTTTGTCCGTTTTTTATTAAAGAGCCTGAAACTTTTAGGGGCGAATGGAAAAATCACTTTAAAAAAGAACAGCCCCTATACCTTGAAGTCGGCTGCGGAAAGGGCGGTTTTGTAGGACAAACAGCACTTAACAAGCCTGATATAAACTTTATTGCAGTAGATATAAAAAACGATATGTTGGGGGTTGCAAGGCGGAATATTGTGAAACTTTTTGAATCGCAAGAAAAAGAAATAGATAACATCCTTATGACTGCATATAATGTTGAACAAATTAATAAAATACTTTCCCCTGACGATAAAATAGAAAGAATTTACATAAATTTCTGCAACCCATGGCCCAGAAATAAACACAAAAAACGCCGTTTAACATATCCAAATAAATTAAAAATGTACAGGGAGTTTCTTGTTGAAAACGGTGAAATACATTTTAAAACAGATGATGACGAGCTTTTCTTTGACAGTCTTGAATATTTCAAAGAAAACGGTTACGAAATTATTTATAAAACACTTGATTTGCACCAAAGCGGATATGAGGATAATGTTGTAACAGAACATGAAAAAATGTTTTCCGATGAGGGAACCAAAATTAAATTTTGCATTGTAAAAGTTAAGCCTGTATAATTTCCGGCAAAGGAGGACTACCCTTGAAAAGTAAATTAAAATTAACTTTAATTGCTTTTGCACTTGTATTTTCAATGGGCGGCTGCTCCCCTATTACTGTTGACAGCGCAAACCTTATGCGTCCCCCGAAAGCAACAGGCGACGAAGAGAAAATTATTGAACTGATTGAACAAAACTCAGGCGATAATTACAAACTTAAATACCCTGAAAACGGCAGTGTTCGTTCAGCTATTGCAATGTATGACCTTGACGGCGATTCCCAAAATGAAGCAATTGCTTTTTATGAGACTTCAGAACCCGATAATACTACAACCCATATGCTTGTCATGTATGAAAATTCAGAGGGTTGGAATTTAGCAGGAGACGCCCAAACTCAAAACACAAATATTGACAGAGTTGAGTTTGCCGATGTTACAGGAGATAAAAACCTTGACATTATAATAGGTTACAAAACCTTTAACTCCAATGTAAATCAGCTTAATGTTTATAGATATAAAAACGGCGCATCAACTCCAATAGAAATTTCTCAAACCTACACAAGCTTTGTTATTAACGACTTTAACGAAGACTTAAAAAATGATATTTTAACATTATCAATTAATGCAGAAAAAAATTCAGAAGCCGCTCTTTTAAACTATAATGAAAGCGATAAGGCAATTTCTTTGTTATCAAGTACCGAAATTGATAATAACATCACAAGCTTTGAAAATATTGTAAGCGGAAAATTAAATGAAACTCAAACTGCCGCTTTTATTGACGGAACCGTTGGCACAGATAAAATCTGCACACAGTTGATTTATTATGATTTGCAAAAAAACATTCTGGAAAACGGTCTGTATTCATATTCAAATGATTACATAAATCCCACAATTCGTGACGGCAAAACTTACTGTACCGATATTAATAAAGACGAAATTATAGAAATTCCTGTTCTTGCAAAAATGCCCCATACAGACGATGAAAACGAAGAGTATGTTGCAACAAAAGCAGTCTGGAACACATTTGACACAACATCAGAAAACCTTGATGAAGTTTCATCTATGATAGTAAATTACAGCTTAGGTTATTATTTTCAGCTTTCTGAAAATTTAAAGGATGTAACAAGCGCACGAATAGATACTCAGGAAAACTCAATGACAATTTATGAGTGGGACGGCGAGGAAGTTAAAAACAAGCTGTTGACAATTAAGGTTTATAACTCAGAGGAATGGGCCACAACAGGCAAAAACGACGGATATACCCTTATTAAAGAAGACGCTTCCAATTCATATTGCTGTAAGATTTATGAAAATGAAGGGTCATATAAATTTACAGATACCGAAGTTCAAACATCATTCAGTCTTTTTTCTGACTATACAGATAGTTAAATATTATAATTAATTATTATAAAGATAAAAGCGTAATTAAAACGGAGGTTATAATTATGAAAAAAATACTTGTTTGTGAAGATGAAGCCGCTATCCGTGATTTTGTGGTTATAAATTTGCAAAGAGCGGGATATGAGGTAGTAGAAGCCGACTGCGGAGAAACTGCTTTAAAAAAATATGATGAATGCGACGGAGATTTTGATGTTGCGATTCTCGATGTTATGATGCCCGGAATAGACGGCTTTCAGGTTTGCAAAGAATTAAGAAACCGCAACGGCGGAATAGGCATTATTATGCTTTCTGCAAAAACTCAGGAAATGGATAAAGTAACAGGTCTTATGCTGGGAGCAGACGACTATGTTGCAAAACCGTTTTCGCCAAGCGAACTTCTTGCAAGAGTAGATTCTCTTTACAGAAGGGTTTCGCTTGCACAGTCACACTCTGAAAGCAACTTTAAAGAGGAGCTTAAATCAGGGGAGTTTACTTTAAATTTAAGAAACCGTACTTTGCTTAAAAACGAAAAGGTTATTGAGCTTACTCAGGTTGAGTTCCAAATTATGGAGTATTTTTTCTCAAATCCCGGCGTTGCCCTTGACAGAACAGACATCTTGAGCCATGTTTGGGGAGACGCTTACGTTGGAGAAGAAAAAATTGTTGATGTAAATATAAGAAGATTAAGAATGAAGGTTGAAGACGAACCTTCCAATCCGAAATATATTATTACGGTTTGGGGATTGGGCTATAAATGGGACGCTTAATCTGATAATACAATCTTATTTATAAAAAGGAGGCGGCAAAATTTGTTTCGTGACTTTTCAAAAGGTATTACAAAACGTTGGATGCTTAACAATTTAAGTGTTATTTTAACAATAGTAATACTGATTGTAGTAAGCCTTATTTTTGCCGTTTCTTATATTTATAACAACAGCGTTCAGCAGGTTTTATCATCCGCTTGCAACGAACTTTCTGCGGTATTTCCGAACTATCAGACGGATAATTCAAACACATTTATTTCCACATCTCGCAATTATGTAGAAAATTTTAACTACAAAGAGAAAATGGAAGTTATGGTACTAAACTCAACAGGCAGGGTTATGATGACCTCAACAGGCTTTAACCCTGACGAAAATCAGGAAATGCCTGATTTTGAGCTTGCAAATACAAGTCAGGACGGTATGGGAAATTACAGCGGAAACTTAAATTCGGGAGAAAGCGTTTCTGCCCAAACGCATATTATAACAAATCAGAATGGGACTTGTGTAGGTGCTATAAGGTATGTTTCTTCAACGGAAATTGTAAACAGTACTGTCCTCACTATATCGATAATCATTATATTATCGGGACTTCTGATTATTATACTTGTTGTAATTTCAGGCAGTTACTTTATCCGTTCTATTGTAAGACCCGTTCGGGATTTATCCGATACTGCAAAAAAAATTGCACAGGGCGATTTTTCCGTTACAATAAATAAAAAATATGATGACGAAATCGGCGAGCTTTGTGATGCTGTAAAGGATATGTCTAAGGATTTACAAACAGCAGACCAAATGAAAAACGATTTTATATCCCGAGTATCTCATGAGCTGAGGACTCCCCTGACCGCTATTAAGGGCTGGGCGGAAACAATGCAGCTTAACGATGAGGGTAAAATTGAAAGAAGCACCTTTGAAAAAGGTATGAATGTCATTATTAAAGAGTCCTCAAGACTGACAAGCATTGTTGAAGAACTTCTTGATTTCAGCCGTCTGCAAAGCGGCAGAATGGTTCTTATGTGTGAAAAGCTTGACATTCTTGCAGAGCTTGACGAAACAGTATATATGCTTAAAGAAAGAGCCTTGTCAGAAAGCAAGCACCTTCTTTATGATGAGCCTGAAACAGTATTTCCCCCTGTTTACGGCGACAGAAACAGATTAAAACAAGTCTTTTTAAATATAATAGACAACGCTTTAAAATACACCCCTGAAGGAGGAGTTGTTGCAATTCAGGTTATTTATGATGAAGATAAGGAACCTGACATAATTAAGATTGTAGTAACAGATACAGGCTGCGGAATTGCTCCTGAGGATTTACCTAAAGTAAAGGAAAAGTTTTACAAAGCAAATCAAAAGGTAAGCGGTTCAGGTATAGGACTTGCAGTTGCCGATGAAATTATGACGCTGCATCATGGTTCTCTCGATATAGAAAGCGGAGAGGGCGTCGGAACAACAGTAACCCTTACCTTCCCCATTTATAAAGAAGGACAACAGCCCGACATTCCACAGCAGGAAATTATTAAAATTTAGGTATAGATATGGATAGTGAAAATAAAGAAAGGAATTTGTCAAGAAAATTAAAAGTTTTTTGCTCAGCTTTTTTACAAAAAAGCTGACGGCGAAACCCATTAAAATAATTATAAAATAAAATTGCGGAGGGTATGAATATATGGCAAAAATTAACACAAAAAAAATTACATCTATCGGCGGAAGTGCTTTAATTGAGGGCATTATGATGAGAGGTCCAAAAAGGACTACTGTTGCGGTAAGAACAGGTGAAAATGAAATTTATACGGAAGATATCGGCATTACAACACTCGCCCAAAAATTCAAGGTGTTTAAGGTGCCTTTTATTAGAGGAATAGCCGGGCTTGTGGACTCAATGCGTTTAAGCTATAAGGCTCTTATGTTGTCTGCCAATAAAGCTATTGAAGCAGGCGAAGTTGAGGAAGAAGAACCAAGTAAATTTGAAAAATGGATAGATGAAAAATTCGGAGATAAATTCCTTAAAGTTCTTATGGTTTTCTCTGCCGTTTTAGGCGTTTTGCTTGCAGTATTCCTATTCTTCTTTTTACCCACATTCTTATTTGATTTAACATCATACATTGTTCCTGCATTCAGGGGAAGATCAGCAGAGGTTGTATTTTATAAATCCGTTTTTGAGGGTATTTTAAAAATAGCATTATTTCTTCTTTACATAGTTGTATGCTCAAGAATGACAGAAATGAAACGTGTATTTATGTATCACGGAGCAGAACATAAAACAATTTTCTGCTATGAAAATGAAGAAGAGCTTACAGTTGAAAACGTTAAAAAACAATCAAGATTTCATCCCAGATGCGGTACAAGCTTTATGATTTTAATGCTTATTGTTGGAATTGTTATCGGTCTTTTTGTTCCTGTTGCACCATTCGGAATTTCCGCATTAAGACCTGTAATTAAAATCCTTCTCCTCCCCCTTTCCTGCGGAGTGGGATATGAGCTTATTAAAATCTGCGGAAAACACGATAATATGCTAACAAGAATTATAGCCGCACCCGGACTTTGGGCCCAGAGAATCACAACAAAAGAGCCTGATGAAAAAATGTGTGAGGTTGCAATAAAGGCTATGAAAGAAGTTATTCCCGATGACGGAACAGATATTGTTAAATAATTATCCAACAAATATCCGAAAGGAAAGAACAACTTGACCATTGAAAATCTTTATAAAGAAGCTAAATATAAACTACAAAAGGCGGGAATTGAAGATCCCGCCTTTGATGCATTATGCTTAATAGAAAAGGTATTCGGTTTTAACAGGGCAATGCTTATATCAAATGGCAATAAAGAGGCGGCCGCAAAAGAAATTCAGGAATTTAACGCTTTTGTTGATATGAGAACAAATTTTGAGCCCTTGCAATATATTTTAGGCAGCTGGAACTTTATGGGATATAATTTTAAAGTAGGCAGGGGCGTTTTAATTCCAAGAGAAGACACCTGCGAGGTAGTAAGCCTTTGTCTTGAAAAAGCCAAAAACATTGAAACCCCTAAAATTTTAGACCTTTGTGCGGGAAGCGGCGCAATCAGTGTTGTATTGTCAAAAGAACTTAAAAATGCAGATGTAACTGCTGTTGAAAAATCAGAATATGCTTTCCCCTATCTTTCAGAAAACATACGGCAAAACAACTGTAACGTTAAGGCTGTAAAGGGCGATATTTTTATTTGTTTCGACAAATTTCCTAATAATTCATTTGATATAATTATATCAAATCCTCCTTATATAAAAACCGAAGAAATTAAAACTCTGCAACCCGAAGTAAAAAAAGAACCCCGACTTGCTCTTGACGGCGGAATTGACGGCTATGATTTTTACCGATCCATAATCAAAAACTGGACAAAAAAATTAAAGCACGGCGGACATATGGCCTTTGAGCTTGGAGAAAATCAGTTTGAAACCGTAAAAGCCTTAATGATTGACGAAAATTTTATAAATATTAAAGAAAAATTAGATTTAGGAGGTATTCAAAGGGCTATAATTGGGACTTTACTCTAAAAATAGAATTTTTGTTCGATTTTTTTCATTATAAATTATTGCTTTTTTTTAGACGATAATTTATAATATTATTATAAGATTTTAAAGGCAAAACGGAGGATTAAAGTAAAATGGCAGTAGATAAAAACAAGGCTCTTGAAACAGCATTAAGTCAAATTGAAAAACAGTTCGGCAAAGGTGCCGTTATGCGTTTAGGTCAGAATACTTCTATGAATGTAAGCCATATTTCAACAGGCTCACTTTCTCTTGATATTGCTCTGGGAATCGGCGGCTTACCCAGAGGAAGAATCGTAGAAATTTTCGGACCTGAATCTTCAGGTAAAACAACTCTTTCACTTCACTGTATTGCAGAAGGTCAGAAAAACGGCGGAAATGTTGCATTTATTGATGTTGAACATGCCCTTGACCCTACATATGCCGCCGCTTTAGGAGTAGATGTTGATTCACTCTTGGTCTCACAGCCCGATACAGGTGAAGACGCTTTGGAAATTGCCGAAGCTCTTATTCGCAGCGGAGCTATTGATGTAATTGTTATCGACTCTGTTGCGGCTCTTGTTCCAAAAGCAGAAATTGAGGGCGAAATGGGCGACAGCCATGTTGGTCTGCACGCAAGACTTATGTCACAGGCCTTAAGAAAACTTGCAGGCGCTATATCTAAATCTAACTGCGTAGCTATATTTATTAACCAGCTTCGTGAAAAGGTTGGCGTTGTTTACGGTAATCCTGAGGTCACAACAGGCGGACGTGCTTTAAAGTTTTACAGTTCCGTTAGAATTGATATAAGAAGAAGCGAAACTATTAAGGTAAACGGTGAAATGATCGGTTCCCGTACAAGAGCAAAGGTCGTTAAAAATAAAATGGCTCCTCCTTTCAGAGAAGCAGAGTTTGATATTATGTACGGAGAGGGCATTTCAAGAATCGGCGAATTGTTAGACCTTGCAGTAAGCGCTGATGTTGTACAGAAATCAGGCGCATGGTTCAGCTATAACGGTACAAGACTTGGACAAGGCAGAGACAAAGTTAAAGAATTATTAAAAGAAAACACCGAGCTTGCAAAAGAAATTGAAGATGCACTTATGGCCAATCTTGATAAAATCCAGAAATCTCCAAAAGCTAAAAAGAGTACATCAGTTAAAGCTGCCGCTGTAGCCGACGCTGAGAAACAAATGGAATCCGAAAAAAGTACTGCGTCTAAAAAAATAGATGTTCTGGTTGAAGATTAATGATAATAACAGATATAAAAAAGGGCAGAAAATATCTTTCTGCCGTTTATATTGACGGAGAGCTTGCCGTAAGGCTCGATACCCGAGTTATTGTAGAAAACGGTATCAGACCGGGACTTGAAATTGACGATGAAAAGCTCAAAGAATACATTGATTTATCAAATACACGCAGAGCAAAAGAGAAGGCTCTTTGGCTTATTGCAAACAGAGATCACTCAAAAAAGGAGCTGATTGATAAAATTGCTAAAACTGCCGATAAAGAGTCTGCTCGAATTGCCGCTGAAAGAATGGAAGAATTAGGTCTTGTTAATGATGAAAAGTTTGCAAGAAGATACCTTAACGAACTTATAAATATTAAACATTTCTCTATAAAAGGTGCAAAATACAAGCTTATTCAAAAAGGCATTGACAAAGATTTAATTGATGAAATTCTTGAAGATATGGAAGTTGACTCAAGAAAAAATATAAAAGCTTTAATAGAAAAAAAATATCTTAGAAACCTTTCCGATGAAAAGGGAAAAAGGCGCTGTATTGCCGCTTTGCAAAGAATGGGTTACGGATATTCAGACATAAACAGCGTTTTAAAAGAATATATTGAGGATGAGTACTATAATGAATTTTAAAGTGGGAATGGTTTCCTTAGGCTGTGAAAAAAACAGAGTTGACGCAGAAATGCTGATGTATTCTTTAAGAGAACACGGCTATCAGCTTGTTGAAGACGTTGCAGATGCAGATGTTGCAATAGTAAATACCTGCGGTTTTATTGAATCTGCAAAGCAGGAAAGTATTGATGAAATCATTGAGCTTGGCAAATTAAAAGCTGAGGGAAAAATCAAGAAAATTATCGTTACGGGATGTCTTGCACAACGTTATAAACAAGATATTATGGAAAATCTTTACGAGGTTGACGCAGTTGCAGGAATCGGTGCAAACAAGAATATTGCAGAAATTGTAGAGCAAACCCTTAAAGATGAAAAGCCCGAGGTGTTCCCTGATAAGCTTCTTCTTCCGCTTGACGGAAAAAGAATTCAAAGTACTCCCTTTTATTATTCATACATAAAAATTGCTGAAGGCTGTTCCAACTGTTGTTCCTACTGTGCAATTCCATTAATAAGAGGAAAATTCCGCAGCCGTAAAATGGAGAACATTTTACATGAAGCTAAAGGGTTGGCTGAAAACGGCGTTAAAGAGCTTATTGTTATTGCTCAGGATACAACGAAATACGGAACAGATATATACGGAGAGCCTTCACTTGCGAGTCTTTTAAAGGAGCTTTGTAAAATTGACGGTTTAAAGTGGATTAGAGTACTTTACTGTTATCCTGAAAACCTGACAGATGAGCTTATTGACACAATTGCAAACGAACAAAAAATAGTTAAATATATAGATTTGCCAATGCAGCATTGCAGTAAGGCAGTTTTGGAAAATATGAACCGCAAGGGAAATATGGAAACCCTGCGAGAAAAGGTAAATAAGTTGAGAAGTAAAATCCCTGACATTACTATAAGAACCACCTTTATCACAGGTTTTCCCGGAGAAACAGAGGAAGATTTTAACGAGCTTGCTCTTTTTGCAAAGGAAATGAAATTTCAAAGATTAGGTTGTTTTTCCTATTCTCAGGAAGAAGGCACAAAAGCCGCTCTTATGTCTGAACAAATTGACGATGAAATTAAACAAAAGCGTGCTGATATTATTATGGAACAGCAGCAGCTTATTATGGAAGAATACTGTAAGAGCCTTATAGGCAAAACTATTGAAGTTTTGTTTGAGGGTTATGACCGTTACGCTGAATGTTATTTCGGACGTTCACAGGCAGACGCCCCTGAGGTTGACGGACTGGTATTCTTCACGATAAAAGGTAAAAAGCCGCAGGTCGGTGATTTTGTAAAGGTTAAAATTAACGACTATCTGGGCTGTGATCCTGTAGGTGAAATGATTTTTTAAATGAGGAATGATATGAATTTACCCAATAAACTTACATTAATCAGAATAATTCTTGTTCCGTTTTTTATTGCTTCTTTGCTTATTAATTTTCCGCATCATTTTATTGTCGCTTTAATTTTATTTTCCGCCGCTTCAATTACAGACTGTCTTGACGGAAAAATTGCAAGAAAAAACAATTTGGTAACGGATTTCGGTAAGTTTCTTGACCCTCTTGCCGATAAAATTTTAGTTATATCTGCACTTGTCTGCTTTGTAGCCTTAGGAATAAGCGACTGCATAATCGTTATAATCGTTGTTTTCAGGGAGTTTACCGTAACCTCTGTAAGACTTATGGCGGCAAGTAAAGGCAAGGTAGTCGCTGCAAATATTTTCGGAAAAATTAAAACTGTAACTCAAATGATTGCCGTAATTGCAATTTTTGTATTGCAATATGCTTTAGAGCTTATAAATATGGGAACTATCCCCCTCTCAACCGATATTTACGACTTTTTATCTTTGCTGTTTTTTATTATCGGAGAAGTTCTTCTATGGGTTTCAACAATTTTTGTAATTTTATCCGGAATAATTTATGTTTTTGAAAACAAAAAATTTATAATTGAAAAATAATGTTTGCTTTTTTCAGTAAATTGTATATAATGAATATGTAAACCATTTAAATGCGATGAAAAGGAAAAGTAGCAGAGTTTCTGCCATCAGAGAGGAACACATTTGCTGTGAGTGTTCTTGGTAAGTATTCTGTGAAATGCACCTTGGAGCTTGCAGGGGGAATTTTACACCAGGTTCTGATTGAATAGGTATAAGATTTAAAGTTTATTTTTCCTGTTTAATCAGAAAAATATCAGTATCTCTGTACGTATTACCTGCGTTAAAGGTATTAAAGAGCAGTAAAATTTTACTGCTGAATTTGGGTGGAACCACGACTGCGTCGTCCCTTTCGGGATGGCGCTTTTTATTTTAAAACGGAGGTGATTAAATTGTTTAAAACTTTAAAGGCAGATATTAACGCTGTTTTAGAACGTGACCCTGCCGCAAGATCAAAAATTGAAGTTTATTTTTTGTATTCGGGCTTTAAAGCTGTGAGATCACACAGAAGAGCCAACTGGTGTTTCAGACATAATCTTAAGTTTTTAGCAAGATTTATTTCGCAAAGAAGCAGGCATAAAACAGGAATTGAAATTCACCCCGGAGCAACTATCGGAAAGGGACTTTTTATAGACCACGGAATGGGAGTTGTAATAGGAGAAACTACCGTTATAGGCGATAACTGCACAATTTATCAGAATGTTACCCTTGGCGGTACAGGAAAAGAAACGGGCAAACGTCATCCGACACTGGGCAATAATGTACTTGTAGGTTCGGGAGCAAAGGTACTGGGCCCCTTTACTGTCGGAGATAATGCCCGAATTGCCGCCGGTGCCGTTGTGCTTAATGAAGTACCTGCAAATTCAACGGCAGTTGGTGTTCCTGCAAGAATTGTTAAGATAAACGGCGTTAAAAGGGATCCTCTTGACCAAATTCATTATTCTGACCCTGTATCCCTTGCAATTTGCAGTCTTGAAACAAAAATTGCATCTCTTGAGAGAAAAATCCAAAATATGGAGGAAGGCAAAAAATGATTTTGTATAACACATTAGGACAGACTAAACAGGAGTTTATCCCTTATGAGGATAAAAAAGTTAATATGTACACCTGCGGTCCTACAGTTTATCACTTTGCACATATAGGAAACTTGAGAACTTATATTATGGAAGATGTTCTTGAAAAGTATCTGCGTTACAGCGGATATGATGTTACAAGAGTTATGAATATTACCGATGTGGGACACCTTTCAAGCGACGCCGATACAGGTGAGGACAAAATGCTTGCAGGAGCAAAAAGAGAGCATAAAACCGTAATGGAGATTGCAAAATTTTACACAGACGCTTTCTTTGACGACTGTAAAAAGCTAAACATTAAAACTCCCGATATTGTAGAGCCTGCCACTAACTGTATTGACGATTTTATTAATATGGTATCTGTATTACTTGAAAAGGGTTACGCTTATATTGCAGGCGGAAATGTATATTTTGATACCTCAAAACTTGATAATTACTATGTATTCGGCAATTTTAAAGAAGAAGACCTTGCAGTTGGCGTTCGTGACAGCGTTGACGCTGACGAAAATAAAAAGAATAAAAGCGACTTTGTGCTGTGGTTTACAAAATCAAAGTTTGAAGATCAGGAATTAAAATGGGATAGCCCTTGGGGTTTAGGTTATCCGGGCTGGCATATTGAGTGTTCTGCAATAAGCATTAAGCATTCAGGAGAACATCTTGATATTCACTGCGGCGGCATAGACAACGCTTTCCCCCACCATACAAATGAAATTGCTCAAAGTGAAGCGTTTTTAGGTCACCCATGGTGTAAATATTGGTTTCACGTTCTTCATCTTAATGATGCAAGAGGTAAAATGAGCAAATCAAAAGGAGGATTTTTAACTGTTTCATTGCTTGAAGAAAACGGTTACGACCCGCTTGCATACAGAATGTTCTGCCTTCAGTCACATTACAGGAAACCTCTTACATTTAGCTATGACAGCCTTGATAATGTTCAAAAAGCGTATAATAAACTTATTAACAGAATTGCTAATCTTATAGACGGTGAAGCAGTAAATGACGAAAATCTTGTACCCTACCGCAGGAGCTTTAAAGAAGCTATGGATAACGACCTTAACACCTCGTTGGGCTTAACCTGTGTTTACGATGTACTGAAAGCAAACGATTTATCAGACAGCGAAAAGAGAAATCTAATTGAAGAATTCGATTATGTTCTGTCTCTTGATTTATTAAAGGGAAATTCCGCCTCTGAAAGTGCTGAAAATTCAGTTTCTGACGATTTTAGTAAAGAAATTGAAGAATTAATCGCAAAAAGAAATGAAGCCAGAAAAAACAAAGATTGGGCAACGGCGGACGCTATCAGAGATGAGCTTAAATTAAAGAAAATAGTTCTAATCGATACCCCGCAGGGCGTTAAGTGGGAATTTGAAAAATAATTCTAAGTTTTTAAAAAAGTTTAGCCAAAACTTTTTCTTTTCTTGACTATTACTTTTATTTTTTAAGTACTCCATTTGCATTATCCGGTTATCTTAATAGGGAAAGATTTTTTGTTTTAAGCTTAATAATATTAGTATAAAATAATGTTAACCCCTCATATATCTTTATGGGGGGATTTTTATGAAACTTTTTATAATAACCAAACGTACTATTATTTGCTTAACAATTTGCCTTTTTGCTGCGGTGCTTGCAGGAGTTATATCCTTAGGAGCAGTTGCGCAAACGACAGAAACTGCCGCCGAAACAAGAGAAATTCCTATTTACTGCGTTGATACTCAGGAAAAGAAGGTCGCTATATCTTTTGACGCCGCTTGGGGCAACGAACAAACAGAACAGCTTTTAGATATCTTAGATAAATATAATGTTAAAGCCACATTCTTTTTAGTAGGACAATGGGTTGATAAATATCCCGACTCTGTAAAAGAAATTGCCAAAAGAGGTCATGATGTAGAAAATCATAGTAATACCCACGCATATATGACGCAGCTTTCGGAGTCTGAAATGAATACTGAAATTACCGAATGCAACAAGAAAATTGAAACATTAACAGGTAAATGTCCTACTTTGTTTAGAGCTCCTTACGGAGATTACAATAATCCTGTTGTAAAATCAGTTAAAGAGAATAATATGTACTGTATTCAATGGGACGTTGATTCTCTTGACTGGAAAGACCCCAGCCCTCAGCAAATAGTTAAGAATATTACAGATAAAATAGATTGCGGAAGTATTATACTTATGCACAACGGAGCAACAAACACACCTGAGGCACTGCCCACTGTTATTGAATCAATACAGGCTGCGGGATATAAAATTGTACCAATTTCAAAAATCATACCGCAGGGAGAATATACAATTGATGCAAACGGTATGATGCATATTACATCAGGAGAAAGTTCTGAAAGCACAAAACAAACAGAACCAACAACCAATAACTAATATTAATTTAGCTAAGAGAGACAATTTATTTTAACTTTTTTATTCAATTTAAATATATACATAGGTGTAATTACCAAAAAAAGTTTAATTTATTTGTATATTAATTTCTTAACAAAACTGTTGACAAATGTTAAGTAATTTAATATAATATTAACAAAGAAAGGAGAAATCCTCCTAAATTAATTAAGCAGGTGAGTCCAATGAGATAATAACTTAAACGGTTATTTTTTCGGAAAGATTTTAAGCATAATTGTTGATACTTAATTCACGGCACATAATGTGCAAATATAAATATTAAAAAGAAATGTAAGTAATACAAGCTAAAAATATTCTTTCCATCTCTCCGAGAATGTCCCTTTAAAATTATAAGCTAAAATGTAATTTTAATTGTATGCGTATAATTTATTCCTTACAACTTCGGTGCTTAGCACTTATTACTTTTTATTCTGACAATAAATTTTAAATTTATAACAAAATTGATTTTTCTTATATTTGTAATGTTTTTACATTGGAATAAATTACTATTCAAAATCTTATATTGATGAGCAAATACGGCATTACGGATCTCTCTAATAATGCTAATAAAAACAACTTAATAAATATATAAAAATTTAATATAAGTAATATAAATTATAATTGTATTTTATTTAAAGCAACCGATTTAAAAACGATTCCATATATTACCTAACCAAAAGAGCGTATATCATAAGATATGCGCTCTTTGCTTTTGAAAAAGTATTTTGCTATCAATTTATTTCTTCCTGAATTTTTCTTATGTTTTCTTCAACATTAGCTTTAAATTTTATTCCGCCGCATTTTGCAGGTAAGGGGATGTTTAGTAGCTTTTTGAAAAGCAACCGGTCATTAGCATATATTATTAGATGGGTTTCGCAGTCACTGACTGCGACAAAGGGCTGCTCGCCCTTTGATCCTCGGTCGCTTTTTTGAAAAAAAGCGACTCAAAAAACTTTTGCTTTTTAAGTGCGACACAAATAAAAATAAGGCGATGCCTATACATCGCCTTTAAACTATTTAACTATAAGTGATTTACCTGTCATTTCATCAGGCTGTTCAAGATTTAAAATTTCAAGCATTGTCGGCGCAATATCAGCAAGTCTGCCGCCTTCCCTCAATTTGCACGGATAACCTACAACACAGAAAGGAACAGGATTTGTTGTATGAGCAGTGAATGGTTCGCCGTCTTCATCAACCATTTTATCTGCATTACCGTGGTCTGCTGTAATCAGTGCGACGCCGTCCATTTTTGCAATTGCCTCCGTTACCTTACCAACACAGGTATCAACAGCCTCAACAGCTTTAACTGCCGCTTCAAAAACGCCTGTATGACCAACCATATCGCAGTTTGCAAAGTTAAGAATTATAACATCGTACTTGCCTGATTCAATTGCAGCTACAAGCTTATCGGTAACTTCATAAGCACTCATTTCAGGCTGTAAATCATAGGTTGCAACTGCCGGTGATTTAACAAGAATTCTGTCCTCGTTGGGATATTGTTTTTCTACACCGCCGTTAAAGAAGAATGTTACATGGGCATACTTTTCGGTTTCAGCAATTCTAAGCTGATTCATACCCTTATCTGATATATACTCCCCTAAAGTATTCTTTAAGCTTTGAGGCTTAAACGCAACCTCAACATTCGGCATCGTTGCATCGTACTGAGTCATACAAACATAAGTCAGCGGGAAAAATCCTTTTCTGCGTTCAAAGCCGTTAAAGTCAGGATCAACCAATGTTCTTGTAATTTCTCTTGCTCTGTCCGGGCGGAAGTTATAGAAAATAACGCTGTCATCAGCTTTTATTGTATCGCCGCCATCGATAACTGTGGGAACTACGAATTCATCTGTAACATCTTCATCATAAGAATTTTCAACAGCTTTAACAGGGTCATCTGACTGATTGCCTTCACCGTAAACCATTGCGGCGTATGCTTTTTCAACACGCTCCCAGCGGTTATCTCTGTCCATAGCATAATATCTGCCCATTACGGTTGCAATTCTGCCTACGCCGATCTCCTTCATTTTTTCACAGCATTCTTTAACGAAGCCTGCACCGCTTGAGGGAGGAACATCTCTGCCGTCCAAAAAAGCGTGAACATAGACTTTAGAAAGCCCTTTTCTCTTTGCCATTTCAAGAATACCGTACAAATGAGTATTGTGGCTGTGAACACCGCCGTTTGAAAGCAAACCCATTATATGAAGCGAAGAATCATTTGTTAAAGCATTATCCATAGCTTTGCAAAGAGCTTCATTTTCAAAGAATTCGCCGTCTTCAATGGATTTTGTAATTCTTGTAAGCTCCTGATAAACTACTCTGCCTGCACCTATGTTAGTATGACCTACTTCGCTGTTGCCCATCTGTCCGTTTGGAAGACCGACATCCATACCTGATGCACCAATCTGAGTAACAGGATTTGAAGAAAACAATCTGTCAAGATTAGGTCTATTTGCGGCTTTGATAGCATTTCCTTTGTCGGGAGCAATTCCAAAGCCGTCAAGAATCATAAGAATTAAAGGTTTTTTCATATACGTTCTCCTATAAATGCACAAATGTAATTTAATTATTTAGATGCAGCCTTTACAATTGCAGCAAATTTTTCTGCAACAAGTGATGCTCCTCCTATAAGACCGCCGTCCACGTTAGTTTTTGATACAAGCTCGTCAGCGTTTGCATCGTTCATTGAACCACCGTACTGAATTGTAACAGCGTCAGCTGTTTCCTGATTGTAAAGCTTAGCAAGAGTTTTACGGATAAATGCACAAACCTCTTCTGCTTGGTCGGCAGTTGCGGTCTTACCTGTTCCGATAGCCCAAACCGGCTCATATGCTATAACTGTTTTCTTAACATCTTCTTCTGATACATCAAACAAATCAAGCTTGATTTGTCTTGCAATTACTTCCTCAGTAATATCGCATTCACGTTCCCAAAGAAGCTCACCAACGCAAACGATTGGCTTTAAGCCTGCTGCAAGAGCTGCCTTTGTTCTCTTATTAACGGTTTCGTCTGTTTCACCGAAATACTGTCTTCTTTCGCTATGACCGATAACTACATACTCGACGCCCATTGAAGTAAGCATTTTGGCGGAAATTTCACCTGTGTAAGCACCTTTTTCTTCCCAATGGCAGTTTTCTGCACCGATTTTAATATTTGTACCTTCAGTAACTTCAAGCGCAGTCTGTAAATCTACAAACGGCACGCAGGCAATAACTTCGCAGTCTGCATCTTTAACTAAAGGAGCAATTGCCGTTAAAAGTTCTTTTGCCTCAGCAGGCGTTTTATTCATTTTCCAGTTACCAGCAATGATTGCTTTTCTTTTTGATTTATCCATAATTTTTCACCTTTCTCTATGCAAAATTAAGGGCGAACATTTGCCCGCCCTTTAGTATTAATTATTTGTCTGCAATTGCAGCAATACCGGGAAGCTCTTTACCCTCAAGATATTCAAGAGAAGCACCGCCGCCGGTAGAAATGTGGCTCATTTTATCAGCAAATCCTAAATTAATTACAGCTGCTGCACTGTCGCCTCCGCCGATAATTGTTGTAGCGTCAGTTTCGGCAAGCGCTTTAGCAACGGAAATTGTACCGCCTGCAAAAGTTTCGTTTTCAAATACGCCCATAGGTCCGTTCCATACAACCGTTTTAGCTGATTTAACGGCATCAGCATATAACTTGGCAGTTTCAGGGCCGATATCAAGACCCATTTTATCGGAAGGAATAGCGTCAACCGAAACCGGATATGCATCTACAGGCTTATCGATTGGGTCAGGGAATGATTCTGTTACAAGTGTATCTACAGGAAGTAAAAGCTTTTTTCCGAGCTTTTCTGCCTTTTCAATCATTTCCTTGCAGTAATCAAGCTTAGTATCATCAACAAGTGATGTACCTACTTCTTTGCCCATTGCCTTTAAGAATGTATATGACATACCGCCGCCGATTATAAGTGTGTCGCATTTTTCAAGAAGATTAGCGATAACATTTAATTTATCTGCGACCTTGGCGCCGCCTAAAATAGCAACAAAAGGTCTCACGGGATCTTCTACTGCATTACCTAAATAGTCGATTTCTTTCTGCATTAAATAACCAACAGCTGTTTCTTTAATATGAGCAGTCACGCCGACTGTTGAGCAATGTGCTCTGTGTGCGCTTCCGAAAGCATCCATAACAAATACTTCTGCAAGAGAAGCAAGCTCAGAAGAGAACGGTTCTTCATTTTTTGTTTCTTCTTTTCTGAAACGTGTGTTTTGAAGGAGAACAACATCGCCGTCTTTCATATCAGCTACTGCATTTTTAGCATTTTCTCCGACAACATTATCGTCGTTTGCAAATACAACATCCTGACCTAAAAGCTCAGAAAGTCTTACAGCAACAGGAGCAAGAGAGAATTTCTCTTCAGGACCGTTCTTCGGTTTACCTAAATGTGAACAGAGGATAACCTTTCCGCCGTCACTGATTAATTTTTTAATTGTCGGCAAAGCGGCTGTAATTCTGTTATCGTTTGTAATTACGCCGTCTTTAAGAGGTACATTGAAGTCACAACGAACAAGAACTTTTTTGCCCTTTACATTGATGTCATCAACTGAAACTTTGTTTAATTTCATAAGTTTAGCTTCCTTTCTCTTTTATGATTTTAACATTCACAGTTACAATTAATTATATAATAAATTGTAAATATTATCAATAGTTTGCCCTAAATTTTTCAATATATAAAAACAATATTTTCCAAAAAAATTTTATTTAAAACAAAAGGCACTATACAAAGTACAGTGCCTTGAGAAAATTTTACAAATTTAATTTTTACAGCAGATTTGCAATTAAAAGCTGAATTTTTGTTACGTCTCTTACATTAATATTATTATCGGAATCAAAATCAGCTGCATTCACCTGTTCGGAATCATTAACATCAATATACGGTTGATTATTGCTGTCAATAAAATTAGCTAAGAACATCTGTATATTCGTTGCATCCTTTATGGTTACTTCGCCGTCGTTATCAACATCGCCTTTTAGTCTTGGAGTAGGAGGGTCAGGCTGTTCCACTATATAATCTGACAATCCGCTGCCGTTAAATATTTTTTTCTCGCCTTTTTTAATAGTATATCCTGCATCCGTCGGATATTGAATTCCGTTGTTTCCGTTATTAAAAATAACATAGGCTGTATCATAATCCCAGCTTTCATTGAAAACATATCCGTACATATCGCCGCCTAAGTCCGTCATTGCAATACCGGGCCATGTAGCGTTTTCAACTACTTTATTATCAGCATCCATATAATAAGAATAAAGATATAAACTATCCCAATTGTATTGGCTGTTATCAAAATAAACAACCGTTTCACCATCTATGGTAGGAGTAGAGAGCTTTGTAAAGGTAAATTTCTCAGTAACATTGTCACGTTCATTCTCACCGTAAAGAGTAATGGTTACTGAAGAGTTTTCTGCCATATTCTGTCCGATTGTGATTGTATCGCCTGTAACAAAATCAACAGGAGCACCGTTATCAATCGTATATGTTGCCTTTGTTGTATTACGGGCTGTGAGAGTAAGTGTTAAAGTACCTCTAAAGTTTCCTCCGTTTTGAGAAATTGAAACAGAAGGCTTTTTTACAAGATCACTGCTATATATAACAGAAATTGCGCCTGCTTTTACTGTACCCTGAAGCTTTCCGTCTGAAACGGTAAATTCTGCACCTGTTACCTGATCGTTATAAGTTCCGTTTTCAACATCTGATTGGCAATCTAAAGTAACATCTAAATCAGATGCATTAATAATTACCGCACCTGCACTGCCACGCTCGATCATAAGTACCTTGTTATCTCCTGTGGGGTTAGAAAGTTTATTAGGCAAGCCTACCATAGCATTTCTAAACTGATTTACAGCAGCAACCTCAGGATGGCAGAAGTTATCGTCGCCTTTAGCACCGATTTTGTTGTTGCCCCACTGGCTTTGTTTACTGCTGCCGTCAGGTCTGCTAAAGAACAGAGGTGTTGTATCCCCTCTTGCAGATATAACTGCCCAAGCATGTCTGATCTGCTGATTATCAAGCTGTGACCAGCTTCCATCATTACAGTAATTGTCGTGTGATTCAACCCATGTTACCAATTTTTCGGTAGGTGCGCCATCTGACCTGTAATTTCCGAGATTGGAAGCACTAAAGTTGTTGCTTGATGCAGCACTTCTTATTGTACCACCATAACTTGAAGCTGTAACGCTCATAATTTTTGCGTAATCTCTTGTTCTGCTGCCTGAACCCTGCAAAATTTCACCATATTGAAATTCAGATCCGTTGTCTAAAACTACAGGCCAGAAATTGCTGGCAAAATCATATCCGTCAACAGGTTCGTCGTCCGGAAGTTCAATGTGTTTTGCAGCGTCATAACGGAAGCCGTCTGCACCGGCGGCTACACAGCTTTTAAGATAATTTAAAACCATCTGCTGAACATTTTCATTCTGAGTGTTTAAATCCTTAAGTCCTAAAAGATCACCCTGTGTGCATTGATAGCGGTTGCCGTAATTATCAATGCCGAATCCATCATGGAAAGCTCCGCCGTCGATACTTGTAATTTCAGGGTCAATTGCACTTGTTGTACCGGTCATGTGGTTTACTACAGCATCAACAATAATTTTAATTCCGTATTTATCAGCTTCTGAGCACATAGCTTCAAATTCTTCTTTTGTTCCAAGCTGATAGTTCCCTATTACATAACGTGTGGGCTGATAATGATAATACCATTTACCATCGCCAAATAACTGCATTCCGCCGCCCTCACCTACAAGACATTCGTTAATGGGAGATGTTTGAACTGATGTAAAGCCTGCCTCTGCAATTTTGGGGAGATTTTCTTTAATGGTATTAAATGACCAACTCCACGCATGCAATATAGCACCGTCTTTAATATTTTCCGTTAATCCGTAAGAATTATCGGCATCTGTACTCTGGGTATTATTAGTTTCATACGCTTTAGCATTAATTTCCGTATTAAATAAGGAAACAGAAAATGCAGAAAGTATCATTAAAACAGATAATACAAGTGATAAAGGTTTTTTCAATGTTTTTTTCATGTTAATTTCTCCTCCTTTTCACTTTAAGTATAAAATTAATTTAACTTAAAGTCAAGAGCAAAATAGCCATAAAATATAAATAATTTAAATAATGATTGGTAAAAAAGTACTTTTCTGACAAAAAACTTAAAAATTTTAAAAGGAGATATTGAAAATTTTGCATATCTTTTTAAAAATCTATTAAGTACTAAAATACCGACATATAACAAATCTCATTTACAAAAATGCGGGGAAACTACTCTTAGTTTCCCCGTCAAATAAAAACAATTAATTAAGTTTATAAATTTTGTCACTAAAAAATTATCCTTTTACAGCACCTGAAACAATACCTTTAATAATATGCTTTTGACAAGCAAAGTAGAAAATTATAATCGGAATAATACTCAATATGATAAGCGCCATAATAGCACCAATATCGGTTTGACCGTAGCTTCCGTTAAGGTATTGAATATGAATTGGAATTGTTCTGTAAAGTTTAATATCAAGAACAAGATACGGAAGGAGATAGTCGTTCCATATCCACATTGTTTCAAGAATACCTACTGAAATAAATGTAGGTTTCATTATAGGCAATACAACGCCAAAGAAAGTTCTAAGCGGACCTGCACCGTCAATACTTGCAGCCTCTTCAATTTCAATGGGGATTGATTTAACAAATCCCGTAAACATAAATATTGCAAGTCCGGCACCGAAGCCAAGATAAACAATAACAATACCCCAAGGAGTATTAAGTTTTAAGTTATCGGCAGTCTTTGAAAGTGTGTACATAACCATTTGGAAAGGTACGATCATAGAGAAAACGCAGAAATAATAAATTATTTTACAAACAATACTGTTAACTCTTGAAATATACCAGGCACTCATTGCAGTACATATTAAAATTACAAAGACGGTTGCTATTGTAATAAATAAGCTTATTGCTATTGATTTGTAAAAAGGATAGTTGCCGTAAAAGATACCGTTTATATAGTTATCGAAGCCCACGAAATTCTGAGCATTTGGCAGAGTAAACGGTTCAGCACTAATTCCTGTTTTAAGCTTAAATGAGTTCATTAATACAATAAAAATAGGAGAAACATAAAATACAGCAATAATACTGAAAACAACAGTTAAAATGGTTTTAGATATTTTACTTTTTTTCTTAACATTTGCATCCATTATTGCTGCACCTCCCTCTTTCTTGTAAAGTAAAGCTGAATCAAACCAATAAATGCAACTATTATAAAGAAAATAACAGCCTTAGCCTGACCGACGCCACGAGTATTTGCATTTTGATAAAATGTATCATAAATGTTTAGTGCAAGCATTTGTGTTTCATAAACCGTAGTACCTGAGGCTTGTACAACACCAGGCAGACCATTTGTTAAAGCTAAGTTTTGGTCAAACAATTTAAATGAGTTTGTAAGTGTTAAAAAAGTACATATTGTAATTGATGGCGCCATCATAGGAATTGTAATTCTTCTCATAAGCTGAGATTTGTTTGCACCGTCAATTCTTGCAGCTTCATATAAATCTCCGGGAATGCTTTGGAACCCCGAAATATAAATAATCATCATGTAACCGATTTGCTGCCAGCACATAAGGATTACCAATCCCCAAAAACCGAATGTTGCATCTGCTACGATTGTTTTACCGTAATTCAAAAGAATACCGTTAAAAATCAACTGCCAGATATATCCCAAAACAATGCCGCCGATAAGATTCGGCATAAAAAAGGTCGTTCTGAATATATTTGAGCCCCTGATTCCCATTGTTAAAACATAACCAACAATGAAAGCTAAAACATTTATAAATACAACAGATACTATAACAAATGCAACCGTAAACCAAAATGCACTTGAAAATGTTTCATCCTGAAAGGCCTGAATATAGTTATCAAAACCTACAAATGTCGCATTACTTGTGGTTACAAATTTACAAAAGGAAAGGTAAATTCCCTGAAAAAATGGCCATACAAATGCCATAATAAAAGCTGCCAAGGTAGGCAAAACAAATATGACAAAATATTTTTTATTTTTTTGAATCAAAAGGATTACCTCCCTTAGTAGTTTGTTTAAAAAAGAGGAGCGCTGAACGCTCCTCTTTCATGAGCTTATTGATTATTTATTAGCTGCTGCGTACTCTGTTTTCCAGCCTTGTACGAATGCTGTTACTACATCATCCCATGAGCCTGTGCCTGCTGCATACTGTGTAAGAGCTGCACCGACGCCGTCTTTCCATTTTTCTGACGGAATTGTAGAGAAGTTCCAAGAAACTGGGGTATTGCCTGCTGCTACATCCTCATTAGCAATAGCAACTAACGGGTTAGCGGCTTTTTTAGCATTTTTGAAAGGAATTACAAAGCCCATATCATCTGCAAGAGCTTTTGTACCTTTATCACTTGTAACGCACCAATTAAGGAATTCAAGCGTAGCCTTAACGTCTTCTTCAGAAGCATTTTTGTTTACGCACCAATAGTTCTCTGAACCTGTGCAAAGGCCCTGTTTTTCTTCGCCGTCAACACCGATATAAATCGGGAGCATACCGTATTCTTCGTCCTTTAAGCCTTCGCCTGATTTTTCATCATAAGCTGTGTCGCCGTATGCCCAAGTACCGTTCTGGTAGAATACAGCCTTACCTGTTTTAAACTCTGTTGTAGCATCAGTAGCTGTTTTACTTGCAAGAGCGGTCTTATCGCAAGTAGAATTGTTGATATAAAGGTCCCAAATCTGTTTGTAGTTATCTAAATATTTCCCTTCAATAGCGTCTGTTGATGTGATACCTTTATCTTTATACTCATAATAGATAGGCATATTAGCAAGATGAGTTTTAAATCTCCAGTCATCTGAGCTATCCATACCTGCTGAAGTGAACGCACCGTCAACACCTAAAGCGTCTTTATTAGCCTGGATTTCTTCTGCAACTGTCTTTAATTTATCAAAGCTTTTGATTTCATCAACACTCTTAACTGTTGCAAAATCGGATTCAAAGTATTTATTAAGCAATGTTTTGTTGTAAATAATACCGTATGTCTCAACAACATAAGCAACACCATAAACAGCATTGTCATCTTTAAGAAGAAATTCATCATTTGTAACTTCATTGATAATATCTGCACCGGAAAGGTCATAACAATAATCTTTCCAGTTTGCAAGACCTACGGGTCCGTTTACCTGGAACAATGTAGGAGCGTCAGTCTTATCCATTTCAGATGTCAATGTCTGCTCGTATGTTCCCTCGGCAGCTGTTACAACTGTAACCTTAACACCTGTTTCATCAGTATAAGCTTTTGCAAGATTCTGCCACTGCTTATCCTGCTCCGGCTTAAATTGCAAATAATAAACTTTTCCGCTTGCTGCTGTGCCGCCGTTGTTACCATCTGTTGCTGATGTTCCGCCATTATTTCCGCCGCAGCCTGCGAATACGGATGCCATCATACAGCCTGCTAAACCAACAGCCAATAATTTTGATAGTTTTTTCACTTTTTTAGTCTCCTTTATTATTTATTAGTAATAACAACCGATAGTAAAATATACCAAATTATTACTTCGAGTGTATAATAACATTTTTGATTTAAATTTTCAATAGTTTTTTGGATATTTTTATAATTTTTTTTAATAAAGTGCAAAAGTATTAGAAAAAATAATGAATTTATTTAATATATTTATTTAATAGGCTAAATTTATTATTTCATTTTATCTTATGATTATTCTCCCCATTTATGATTATGAAGCTGTCCCTTACATAAAAGGTGAGGATAATCCCATTGACGCAGCACCTCATAAACTGCAATTGCAACTGAGTTTGAAAGATTTAAACTTCTTGCCTCGCTAATCATAGGAATTCTCAGGGTACTTTCCTGATTTTTTAAAAGCAATTCTTCCGGCAGACCTTTTGTTTCTTTGCCGAAAAGCAAATATGCTTTATCAGGATACTCAGCGTCCGAATGTCTGCGGGTGCCTTTTGTTGAAAAATAAAAATATTTTCCGCCTTTCGTTTTTTCAAAAAAGTCATCTAAGTTTTCATAATAAGTTATATCGAGCAAATTCCAATAATCAAGTCCTGCTCGTTTTAAATACTTATCGTTAATCTTAAATCCCAGTGGTTTCACAAGATGCAGCTTTGCACCTGTCGCTGCACAGGTTCTTGCAATATTACCTGTGTTTTGTGGAATTTCAGGCTCAACCATTACAATATTTAACTCTGCCATATTAATCACCTCGTAAAATTTTCAAGGTATATTATAGCAGTTTTTCAAAAAAATGAATACAGGTTTATTGAAAGCCTAAAAATATTTTTGCTTTAACATAAAGAAAATTTCGTAAAATATACTATTTTACAGAATAACTGTTAAAGACAAGTAAAAAAACTTGAAATATATATCCGCTTTTTTATTATCTGTGCATTTTTTATCTTTATTCTGATTTTGAAAATATAATTTTCATATTCTAAAAGACTTTTTTGTACAGCTATGAATTAACTATTTTTCATATAAGTAATTATTTAACATCTCTTTTATAAAAATATACATTACAATCAGAATAAATCTTGTCGTAAATAAGACGCTTGCTGATATTTAATACCAAAAGTTATCATTTTTATATAAGTTGAAAATGTAAACAATATTAATGCAGAAAAACTGCATAAAAAATATGGAGGTAGAATATGAGCAACAATATTTCAAATATGGTTAAAGGTGTATCTTTAGGACTTATGGCAGGAGTTGCCGTTGGATTTGCAAGTAAAAAAATGATTGACGAAAACCCAAAAATGCGTAAAAAGGCAAATAAAGCTATGCAGACTGTAAGCTCAATTATAGATACAGCCCAGTATATGCTTAAATAATTTTTTTAATTTTATAAAAAATTTTATAAAATAAAATGCCAACCCAAATGGGTTGGCAAAAATTTTTACTTAATAATTAATTATGAAACAAAACCTGAAGGGTCAAGTCTTGATGAACCAAGTCTTATCTCAAAATGAAGGTGTGTACCTGTTGAATCACCTGTTGTTCCCATACCTGCAATTGTCTGTCCCTGTGATACATAATCACCTATTGATACATATATACTGTTGCAGTGACCGTAAAGCGTCTGATAACCGTTGCCGTGGTCAATGATTACATAGTTTCCGTAACCACTGTCATCATATCCTGCCCAGATAACTGTACCGCCGTCAGAAGCTACGATTGCTTCATCAGTCACACCGTTTGAAATATCAAGACCAGTATGGGTTGTACCCCAACGATAACCGTAACCGCTTGTAATGTTATGGGTATTTGGAACAGGCCAGATAAAATTACCTGTTGCAATACCTGATACTCCTGAAACCGTTGCTAAAGCCTCGGCTGTTTCCTGTGAACCGACTGACACGATTTCAGTAACAGGCTCCTCAATTACCTCGCTTGCGATTTCTACTGAATCTGTCTGTACGCCGTCTGTAAATGTTACATTATAGGTCACCTTTTCAAGTCCCGGTTTTCCTTCTTGTTTAACCTCTTCATAGCTTGTTTCCTGTGATTCATCATATTCAAATTTTGTTTCATAGGCAATTTCTCTTTCAGAATACATTTCTGTTGTAAGAGAAATTTGAACCAAGGAACTTACCTTTTTAATTAATTTACTTATTGGAATAATTTCGGATGATTTATATTCGCCCGGTTTAACTTCAATATCGTTTACATACTCTGTTTTAGTTGTGTCATCATAGTCTTTTTTTGCGTCTTCAAGCAAATCTTCAAGAGATTTATAAAGCTCATTTTCATCACTTACCGCACCAACAAACTTGCCGTCTATATAAAGACCTGACGTTTGGGATAACTCATTTGTAATTATTGACGCCACTTCATCAAGTATGCCATTATCAATAGGAGCAACGCTGTCGTCGGTGGCAATTTCCACATAATTGTCCGAATATTCTGAATTATTACTGCTTAACGACTGTGGAAGTAAAGTCGTTTTTGTTGATAAAACACTTTCATCCGGAATTGATAAATTAGCACCCGCCGCACTAAATACGGCTAAAACTGAAAATACACCGGCAACACAGGCAGTCATTGTACCTAAAACGGCTTTATGCTTAATAAAGTTAGTTGATATAGGCTGAAAGCCTCTTGTATATCTAACTGAATATGTTTTCTTTTTAAGCGGTTTTTTTGCACTTTTCAATGAAAAATTTAAAGCTTTAACTGAAAACTCATTATTTCCCATTCTTGCATTTTTGTAACAAGCGTCAAGAGTGGGGGTTTGTTTTCTTTCTCTTTGTTTTGGTTTTTCAAAACTTTTTTTAAGGCAATATGTTACCTGCACTGTTTGTTTTAAAAAACGAACTGTACGTTTAGCATAATGCCTTTTTATTTTTCTTGTGGTTTTTAAAGTTTCTATTTCGCCGAAACCGTCTAAACCAATAAACTTAGTTTTCAAAATAAATTTCTCCTAACCAAATATTTTGTTACAAGTTTGTAACAAAAGTACTATCTTATTATAACAAGTTATTACAAAAATGCAACCTTTTTAGAACAGCTTTGTAATACCTATACAATAAACCAGAGGATATTTATTTATTTTTTATATTAGATTTAGGTATTTTGTGATTATATATCACAATTATACTTTAAATCATCGACTGTTTTATCCTTTACCAAATTATAATATTTTACAAGTGCCTTATTTGCTCCCTCTGCATCATGCTCTAAATAGTTGCCGCATTCCTCTTTTTTATTGCCGGGAATTTCCCCCTTGTGCAGACTGCATTTTAAAATCGTATCTTTAATAAATTGTAATGCAGTTTCGCTATCCATATCTCTTAAAAGAAAGTAAAATCCAGTTCTGCACCCCATTGGTCCGAAGTAAATCACCTTATCTGCATACTCGCTGTTTCTTGAATATGTTGCAAATAAATGCTCTATTGTATGCATCACAGGGTTCGACAAAAAAGGCGGAGTGTTTGGTTTAATAAAACGCAAATCGTATGTTGTTATATCTCCGTCTATTCTTGAAATATAAATTCCCGGTTCCAATAAATTGTGATCAACCTTAAAGCTTTCAATTTTTTTCATAAGAACCAATCCTTTTCAATAATTTTTATAATAAACATTTAAATCTGTTGTGCCTTCAATTCCGTTTATTTCTCCGTTCTCCGAATACTGCCACATTGTATATCCAGCCGTTATGGACGGTGTATCCGTATATTCTGAATACCAAAAATCATATTCCGAAAGCACGGTATGATTATATCTGTTATAAACATTTTCTTTGGCATAAATCATAAATTTATAACCTTTTTCATTTATTCTGTCACAAAATGCTTTTGCACAAACCGTAAGAACAGTGTCGCTTAAATTATCTGTTCTTGCGGTATCATCTTCAATCTTTTCCCAGTCAAATGCAATGGGAAAGTCAAGAGTCTCACCGTTTAAAATTTCTGCTGAATAATCAGCTTCTTCTGCGGCCTCTTCTTCATTTACCGCCTGAGAGAAAAAATATCCCCCTACTTTAAGTCCTGCGTCTTTTGCATTTTGAATATACTCAAGAGCTTTTTCATCAGTATAAAGTGTTCCTGCTGCGCCATAGCCTCTGCCGCCTAAACGAACCATTACAAAGCTTATCCCATCATCTTTTACCTTTTCAAAATCCACTTTTCCGCTGAATTCGGAAATGTCAATTCCTTTTAATAAATTATCATTTAAATAAGACGGAATTGTTTTTGGGTTTCTTTCTTTAAGGGGTACTGTAGTTTCTACAGTTGTATTTTTTAATAAAGCATCTGCATTTTTTGTTGTTTCAGTTTCAGAAAATGTTGTTTTTTCTGTTTGACTTGAGGGTTTTGTTTCTTTTCCATTGCAAGAAGAAAAAAACAGTACTAATATTAAAAAGCAAAATAGGTTCATAGTATTTAAAATTTTTCTTTTCATATAATATCCTCCTGCATTTTATAAAAAGAGAATAGCACAAAATAAAAATTCTGTAAATATTAATTTTATCTTGAATAAAGCAAAAAAGGATTGTATAATTATCATGTTAGAGCAGTAATGTGGAGAAATATGTATGAAAGTATACGGTTATAAAAAGAAAAAGACCAAAAAAGCACTTTTAAAGGCAATAGATGACTGTAAATCTGTTGACCAGCTTTTCGCTCTTGTTCAACATGAAGAAATAAATATGAGAATGCACACCTTGCCGGGGGCTTCAAATATTCCGCCTAAAAGGCTGGAAATACGAACTATTGACCCGAAATCTACTCCCCTTGACCGTCTAAAAGCTGCCGTAAGGCTTACGGTTGAATTAACAAAATAAACGACTGACAGAAGAAAATTCAATGTCAGTCGTTTTTCTTTCTTTATTTAACTTTATTTTTTTATTATTTACGGTTTAATTTTTAAAATTTCCTGTGCGTTTCTGTACATAAGGTCATCATATGCATTATCGCCGATAATATCTCTCAGCTTTTCAAAATAATCAACATACATTGACCTTTCTCCCCAAGGGTTACATTTATATGTATCAACGCCGTCAATAGGAGAATCCGTACCGAACATCATTCTATGCGTTCCGTACTTTTGTATAGCCTTTATTGTTGAGTTCATCGGAACCCATGCAGTATCACCAAAAAGATTATCTGCTTTTCCCAATAATTCTATAGCCTCACTGTTATCACTCTCCAAACCCATATGAGCCATGATAAAAGGAACAGATGGAAACATTTTTGCGGCTTTATATAAATTCGTGGGAGAAGCGTCCTCACAGCCGCCAGTATGGGAAATTACTGCAAGGTTATACTGTTTTGCAAATTCAAGATAAGGTATAACTCTTTTATCGGTAGGAGAAATTGCAGAATGATAGGGGTGTAATTTTATAGCTTTTATAATATCAATATTATCTTCAATCAACTTACATAGTTCATAGGTAAGTCCCTGAAATCTGGGTTTAACCCATACTGCAAGAAAAATTTTGCCTTTGTTTGCTCTTGCAAAATTAATATTCTCCTGTAACGCTTTTTCCTGAGTAACCTGCAATTCAACAGGTAAGGGATTTTGTTGATGGTCACATTCACCGGCGTCGCCGTTTGAAACCATTGCACAGTTTACCCTGTACTTTTCCATAAGCTGTATAATCATTTCAGGAGTCATATGAAAACCTACGGCTTCTCCTCCTGTGTGCATATGCATATCAATAAGCATAAACTCACTCTTTTCTGATTAATGTTTCTATTATTGTATTGTAAATTTCATTAAATAAGGGGTTTACCCAGTTTTTAACATTGCATGGGCGGCTGAAAGCCGCCTGAATTCAGTGGAAAATTGTACTTCCACTTAATGTATAATGTTTCACGCCGCCTTAGAGGCAGAGACATCTTGCAAAAGTTATAGCCATAAGCTTTTACACCTATGACTATACTATATAAATTTAAACTTATTCTTCTTTTTCACTCTTGCATTTTTCAATTACTTTTTGAGCTACATTTGCAGGAGCTTCTTCATAACGGACAAATTCAAATGTATAAGATCCTCTGCCTTGTGTTATCTGCCTAATATAAGTTGCAAAATTACTCATTTCAGCTTCAGGTACTTCTGCTTCAACAACCTGCATTCCGTCTTCACCGGGGTTCATACCTAAAACTCTGCCGCGTCTTTTGTTCACTTCGCCCATAACATCGCCCATATTAGCATCGGGAACAATTGCCCTTAATGAGCCTATTGGTTCAAGGAGCGTAGGAGATGCCTGGGGCATACCGTTTTTATAAGCAATATTTGCCGCCATTTTAAAAGACATTTCAGATGAATCAACAGGATGATATGAGCCGTCATATAATGTTGCTCTTATACCAACCATTGGATAACCAGCAAGAGGTCCTTTCTGAATAGACTCCCTCAAGCCTTTTTCAACAGCAGGGAAAAATCCCTTAGGTACAGCACCGCCCACGATTCTTTCCTGAAATTCCAGATCCTCGCTGTCGCAAGGTTCAAATTCTACCCAGATATCGCCAAATTGACCGTGTCCGCCTGACTGCTTTTTATGTCTGCCCTGTACTTTAACGCTCTTGCGTATCGTTTCTCTGTATGCGATTTTAGCAGGCTGTAAAACGGCGTCAACATTATATTTTGATTTAAGTTTTGAAATAACAACATCAAGGTGCTGTTCGCCCATTCCCGACAAAATCATTTCATGGGTCTCGTGGTTGGTAACAAGCTTGATTGTAGGGTCTTCTTCTGAAATTTTAGCTACACCCTGAGCAACCTTATCTTCGTCGCCTTTTTTAGCAGGATAAATAGCCATAGAATATGAAGATGAGGGATAATCTATACCGTCAAGGGTAACCTTTCTAAGCGGTGAACAGAGAGTATCACCTGTTTTTGTAGCCGCAAGCTTTGGAATTGCACCGATATCACCTGCACCTATATACTGACAGTCCTCTTGTTTTTTGCCTCTTACGGTAATAACCTTTGTAATTCTCTCCTGATTACCTGTTCTCATATTGATTAACGGAGTATCAACAGAAACTTTGCCTGATACAACCTTAACATATGAAAGCTTTCCTACAAATGGGTCAGCAACGGTTTTGAATACAATTGCGGCGGTAGCGGCATCTTCATTAACGCTAAGCTCAACAGGTTCGCCGTTAGGGTCAACACCGATTTCTTCGCTTTTATCCGCAGATTTCGGAGCAAGCCAAACAAGACTGTTTAACAGTTGGTCAATTGCAAATGTATTATGAGCGTCACCACAGAATACAGGGCATATAGTACCTTCTCTTACACCCTGGCTTACACCCATAACAATTTCTTCAGGAGTAAATTCCTCACCCATAATAAATTTATCAAGAAGCTCCTCTGATGTTTCGGCAACGGCTTCTTTAATTGCTTCACGCAAGCCCTCAAGTCTGTCGCCCATATCAGGCATATCGGTAGGAGTTGATTTTCCGTTTTCATATTTATATGCCTTATATTCAAATAAATTCACATAAATATTTGCCTGACCGTCAACTATATAAGGTACAACTACAGGGCAGACGGATGGACCGAATGTAGATTTAAGACTTTCAAATACACGATAAAATCTTGCGCTTTCATCGCAAAGACCGTTGACAAAGAATATTTTTGTTAAGCCTTGCTTCGCAGCAATTTTTACTGCCTTTTCAGTACCTACATTTATACCGTCTTTACCTGAAACTACAATAAGTGCTGAATCAGCCGCACGCATACCCTCGTAAACGCCGCCCTCAAAATCAAAAAGACCTGGAGTATCAATTAAATTTATTTTTGTGTTTTTCCATTCAACAGGAGCAACAGCAGTTAAAATAGAACTTTTCCTTTTTATTTCTTCACTGTCGAAATCAAGAACGGTGTTGCCGTCATCAATTTTACCCAACCTGTCACTTGCACCTGTTAAATACAAAATAGATTCAGCTACTGATGTTTTACCTGAGCCGCTGTGACCTGCCAAAGCTATATTTAATATTTTTTTCGCATCATATTGTTTCAATTTAGGTATCTCCTTTCGATGTTATCTAACATAATATGATATAATATTATAATATGTAGTCGTTTTTGACAATTGCATTAATAATTATGAACTTATTATATCACTTTTGTATAACTTTTACAATAGAATTATGCAAAAAGCTAAAAAAACTCACTCCTTGAACAATAATTCAAGGAGTGAATTGTGCAATTTGTATATTTATTTTTTTATTTATATCTAATTTAACAAAAAGCCAATTTATAAATTGTTAAAAATTACAAGTCTAAATTTAATATTATAATTAAACAAACAAGCTGTTTATAAAATTAATCCAATACTGCACCCGATGCACCTGATGATACAAGCTTTGCATAACGGGACAGGTAGCCTGTTGTAATTTTCGGCTGTCTGGGGTTCCACTGTTCACGGCGTTTTTCAAGTTCTTCATCGGAAATAAGAATGTTGATCGTATTGTCGGGAATGTTGATTTCAATTGTATCGCCCTCTTCAATAAGAGCAATGTTTCCGCCAACTGCCGCCTCAGGAGAAACATGACCTATAGCAGCTCCTCTTGTTGCTCCTGAGAAACGACCGTCTGTAATAAGTGCAACGCAATTGCCCAAACCGCTTCCCATAATTGCAGATGTAGGGTTAAGCATTTCTCTCATGCCCGGACCGCCCTTAGGTCCTTCATAACGGATAACAACAACATCACCTGGATTGATTTTTCCGTCATAAATTGCATTCAGAGCGTCCTCTTCACAGTCAAAAACTCTTGCGTTGCCAGTGTGGCACATCATTTCTTCTGCAACGGCACTTCGCTTAACTACACAGCCGTCGGGAGCTAAGTTTCCTTTAAGAACTGCGATTCCGCCTGTTTTGCTGTACGGATTATCGTAGGTTCTGATAATCTCAGTATCTTTAATTTCACAGCCTGAAATGTTCTCTCCAACTGTTTTTCCTGTACAGGTCTTAATATCTGTATGTAATAAACCGTGTTTTGCAAGCTCATTCATAACTGCATAAACTCCGCCCGCTTCATTAAGCTGTTCAATAAAGTGGTCGCCTGCAGGTGCAAGGTGGCAAAGGTTTGGTGTTTTTGCAGAAATGTTGTTTGCTATATCAAGATGTAAGTTAATACCGCATTCGTGAGCAATTGCAGGAAGATGAAGCATACTGTTTGTACTGCATCCAAGCGCCATATCAACAGTAAGAGCATTCTCAAATGCCTCCTGAGTCATAATATCACGTGGACGGATATCGTTATTAACAAGCTCCATAATCTTCATACCTGCATGCTTTGCAAGCTGTAAACGCTGAGAATAAACGGCAGGAATTGTGCCGTTGCCTTTTAGCGCCATTCCAAGAACTTCACATAAGCAGTTCATCGAATTGGCTGTAAACATTCCTGAACAACTTCCGCAGCTGGGGCAGGCATTGTTTTCATATTCATTCAATTTTTCTTCGTCAATTTCTCCTACCTTAAATCGGGAAACTGCTTCCGAAACTGTTGAATAGCTGATTTTCTTTCCGTCAACCGTTCCTGCAAGCATAGGACCTCCGCTAACAAATATTGAGGGAATGTTAAGTCTTGCAGCAGCCATTAAAAGTCCGGGAACATTTTTGTCACAGTTAGGAACCATAACAAGACCGTCAAAAGCGTGAGCCTTTGTCATAGCTTCTGTTGAATCTGCAATAAGCTCACGGGTCACAAGAGAATATTTCATACCTTCGTGTCCCATTGCTATGCCGTCGCAAACTGCAATGGCAGGAAATACAATTGGTACACCGCCTGCAAGAGATACACCCATTTTTACAGCTTCAACAACCTTATCAATATTCATATGACCTGGAACAATGTCGTTTTTTGAGCTGACAATGCCGATTAAAGGCTTTTTTATTTCTTCATCTGTAAGTCCCAAAGCGTGAAGCAAAGTACGCTGAGGAGCAGCGTTTATACCCTTTTTAATTTTATCACTGTTCATTGTAAGACACCCTTTAATATAATAAATTTACATATAGTAATTATATAACCGTATAAAAAAATCGTCAAGTGCTATTTGTTTTCCAAACGACACAAAAATCTGTATAAAATTTTATTGATAAAATAAACAAAACCGCTGTAAAACTATAAAGCTATACAGCGGAAATTATTTTTAATTATGTCAAATTATTATCTAATGATATAAAATCACATATACAAAATCAAAAAGGCTTAAATCTTTCTCTATTTATAACAATTTTATTTATCCTGTGTTTTCATCGTCGGGAGCTATTATAAAATAATTTTTTATTTATTTAAGCCACTTTTTGTTTCTAAATATCTAATTAATACTGATTCATACGAATAATCTGGGGCTAAAATTTACAAAAATAGGTTGCACTTTATTTCGTATACCCATTTCCACACCTTTATGAAAAAGACTCCCAATATAATGAGATTATTCACCTTAAATTTAATCTCCATTTATTAACATATAAAAACATATTTTCATTAACTAATTAATCGTCTTATGAAAGAAATTCTTCTCATTATTAGAGAAATAATTAAACATATCAACAAAATGCCAATTGCATAAACAATATTGAACGGAATATTACAAAAGAATGGATATTTTTCTATAGTACTTTTAGTAAGAAAAATAAATATTTCATGCATAAAATATATTCCAAGTGTATTACATGATATTGTACGTATAATAGTAATATCTTTTTTTAGATTCAAGCAAAGTACAAATATACAAATTACATTTGTAAATGTAAAAATAGTATCATATCCATTCCATACAACATCCCAAATTTCGCCAGAGTATTTTGAATAACAAATTCCAATTCCCCATAAGCATAAACAACTTGCAGCCATAATGAGAACTGCCATTATATTTCGTTTTAAAGGTTTAAAACTTAATATTTTATCCTTTATTTGATAGAAAAATCCACCAACACAAAAATACACAAAAGCATATCCATAAGTTCCACGAAATGGATTAAATATATTAAAAAAGTTAGCACCTTGCAAAGTAGTGCTTTTATGTAAGATAGTAGTTAAGAAAATAGTAGCACCTTCATTAAGTAAAGCATTGCCAAATGTAAGAATTGCACATACTATGATAAAATAAAAAAATATTTTTTTACTATGATCATATACCACCTTTAAAAGTGGAAATAATATGTATAAGCAAACCAAAGCGCCTAAAAACCATAAAGAATTTATCCAACCAACTTCCTGTCTCCATAAAATTTTGATAATCTCTTTTAGGGATAAAAACTCGTTTTTAATAGGCATTAAAATACTAATTTTTGCAATACCCATACTACATAAAGAATAATTATATGTATTATTTTATATATGTGTTTTTTTAGATTGAATTCTTTATTAAATAATAAATATCCATTTGCAAAGAAAAACAAAGGCACACATGGTGATAAAATTGTTCTAAATAAGTATCTAGCATAATACAAATAAGTAGGCTCGTTTACTATATCATTTAAATACAAAGTACTATGATATATTAAAACTAATAATATTGCTATACATTCCAATAAATCTATACTTACTTCTCTATATTTCTTACTTGTTAAAGTTAGTGCCTTGCACTTCATTTTGTAACCCCCTTTTACAATAAAACTTGTTGCCTATCAGATAATAACGACATGTATTTGGATATAATTTCAACAATCAATTATTAATCTTGATTGATTTCGCTGTTTTGCTTTTTCATCTACGTATCTTGTAGCGCTCTCTATCATAGTCTTATTAAAGCAGATGAATTTATAATTTGTATTTTTCCTCAATGCTTTTTACCATAAAAAGCCCTTTTATACTAACATTTTTTAATTATAATACGTAAAAACTATAATATACGAATCAAGATATAAACAGGAATGCAAAGTGTCGTTTCGCAGTCATTTTTAAATATTATTTTTCTAATAATAAATAACTAACTTATTTATCATAAGATTTTATCGTCGTAAAGCACAACAAGATCATTTTCCCTTATATCCGTATTTTATTTCTTTTCCTATCTGATTTATACGCTAACACACCGATTTTCGCAGAATTATTTTTAATTTCAATTAAAACACAACGCCAATTAAAGCAAAATAGAAACAATTCAGCCGTATTTTGGGTGATGTTTCTTAGTTAATTATTTACTACATTTCTCCCCAAAAAATGACGTTTCAAAAACGGTGTTTAGTAACTATCATTTAAATAAGCGGGAATTTGTATTACTCTTATAAATAAATTTTTTTAATATGTTACTTTTCTTCTGATACACATTTTGCTTTTAACACTAATCTATGAAAATTAATTAATTTGTGATTTTGTAAAACATCTTGATTTTTAGGTGCATTACTAAAATGTAATTTCTGACCATTAATTCCTGTAGTAGTTATTCCTTTAACGCCACTAGCTGCTAATTTAACAAAATCATCTAATTCAATAATATATATATCAATATTAATATCACTGTCTCGGCAAATTTTATCAATAAAAACAAAAGCAACTGTAGGTATCAATCCAAAACTTTTTGCAAAGTCTCTTAATTTATTTTGTTGATTTTCGTCAAATGGTTGTTGTGGTCCATCAGTTGTAAAAATCCTTGATTTAACTGAGATTGCATATTTTTTTTCTCCGTCTGTAGCAATTAAGTCAGCGCCTACATGATCAACATATGCAACTCTATGTTTATATAACCGCCCAATTATAAACATAACTAATTGTTCTCCAAAATCTCCTAATTGTTTTGGTAATCTATCATTATTTTTCATAGTTAGCCTCTTTCTATAATATTCCGTTTTTCATTATTTTGTCAAATCTCGATTTTCTTTTTCTGTTATAAAAATGGGCAACCCCTATAGGATTTACCATTTTCCGTCAAATATAGACTTAGAAAACTCCTTTGTTGTATTTGTTTTGCACTGCAACAATAAAACCTATTCCTATACCTAAACCTATAATTAGTACCGCATCGGCAACTATTGCAATTGTTTTATCATTATCAGAAGCTCCGAATAATCCGATAATGCATCTGAGTAGCGACGCCATTGCGACGACAAGAAGTGCTTTCCCAAAGGCTTTTCCGTTAGCTGCTTTATCGGTGACTTTTATTTGATGATAAGAATGTATTAAATTTGTTTTGTCCCTGTAAATCGCTATGCTGAATGCCAACAAAAGCGATGCCGCTAAAAACATTATCACAGAATATACCAACATAATAAATACTACCTATATTTCTCTTTATGAAAATAGGCAATCTCGATATTGGATTACTCATTCACACTTTAAAATTTTGCAATTTTTTTGCCTTTGCACGTTTTCCTACATCAATTGGTGTAAGGTGTAAGGTTTTCCGCTCTCTCCGTGTCCGAAAAACCTTAATTTTACGGGCTTTTTCGCACTTCGGTCAATCTAAGGGCTTCATTGTCGGGAACAATAAAACATCACGGATAGCGGCGGAATCGGTTAGGAGCATTACCATTCTATCTATACCGAAGCCGATACCTCCTGTGGGAGGCATTCCGATTTCAAGAGCATTTAAAAAGTCCTCATCAGTTGTATTTGCTTCTTCGTCACCCTGCGCAAGCAAAGCCTCCTGAGCTTTAAAACGCTCTCTCTGGTCGATTGGGTCGTTAAGCTCTGAATAAGCGTTAGCCATTTCCCAACCATTCATAAAGAATTCAAAGCGTTCTACATAATCAGGATTGTCCGGTTTCTTCTTTGTAAGAGGTGAAATTTCAACAGGGTGATCCATTACAAATGTAGGCTGAATCATATGTTCCTCCGCATATTCTTCAAAAAACAGGTTAAGAATATCTCCCTTTTTATGTCTTTCTTCAAATTCAATACCTTTTTCTTTTGCAAGAGCTTTTGCCTCTTCATCAGTATGAATTTCAGAAAAATCTACACCTGCATATTTTTTAACAGCGTCAACCATTGTAATTCTTTCAAATGGCTTGCCTAAATCCATTTCAATGCCATTATAGGTAATTTTTGTTGTTCCTAAAACATCCTGTGCAACGTGACGATAGAGTTTTTCTGTTAAATCCATCATACCGTTATAATCCGTATAAGCCTGATAAAGCTCCATAAGGGTAAATTCGGGATTATGTCTTGTATCAAGACCTTCATTTCTGAAAACTCTTCCTATTTCATAAACCCGTTCCATACCGCCTACTATTAATCTTTTTAAATAAAGTTCAAGGGAAATTCTAAGCTTTAAATCTTCATTTAATGCATTAAAATGAGTTTCAAAGGGACGTGCGGAAGCACCGCCTGCATTTGAAACAAGCATAGGAGTTTCAACCTCCATAAAGCCCTGATCATCAAGGTATCTTCGGATACTGCTGATAATTTGTGAACGCTTAATAAAGGTATCTTTAACCTCAGGGTTCATAATAAGGTCAACATAACGCTGGCGGTATCTTAAATCCGTATCCTTTAAGCCGTGGAATTTTTCAGGCAATGGTCTGAGTGATTTTGAGAGAAGTTTTGCCTCTTTAGCGTGAACACTGATTTCTCCTACCTGTGTTTTGAAAACGAAGCCCTTGACTTCAACAATATCGCCTATATCCCATTTTTTTAAAAGGTTATAGGATTCCTCGCCCAAATCATCAAATTTTGCAAAAATCTGCATTTTTCCTGTTTTGTCGTAAATATCAAGGAAAGACACCTTGCCCTTTCCTCTTTTAGACATAACTCGGCCTGCAATACAAACGTCTTTATTTTCAAGTTCGTCAAATCTTTCCGATATTTCAGAATTAAAAATATTTCTGTCGCTTGTTGTTTCTGCAAAAGGGTCTTTGCCCATTTCCTGTAAACTTTTTAATTTATCTCTGCGAACCTGCAAAAGGTCGCCTGAATTATTCTGCTGTGGATTCTGACTCATTAAACAAACTCCTTTAACTTTCCCTGCTTATAAACTATATTATTTTGAAATTGTAAGAATTTTAACTCCCATAACGCCTGACGGAGTTTCAACCTCAACGACATCGCCCTCTTTATGACCTAAAATTGCCTTGCCAATTGGAGATTCGTCTGAAATTTTTCCGTTTTTGGGGTCTGTATCGTTAGAGCCGACGATTTTGTACTCAACTACTTTACCGCTTGCAACCATTTCCAATGTAACCTTAGATGCAAGATGAACATATTCGTTTGAAATTTCATTTTCATTAATTATCTGTGCGTTTTTAAGAGTAGCTTCAATGGTAACGATTCTTGCTTCCATAATTGCCTGTTCATTTTTAGCGTCGTCATATTCACTGTTCTCGGAAAGGTCTCCGTAAGAACGGGCAACTTTAATTTTTTCTGCAATTTCGGTACGTTTTTCGGTTTTCAGAAATTCAAGTTCCTCTTCTAATTTTTTATATCCTTCTTCAGTAAGCATTATTGTTTTAGCCATTATCTTTATACATTCCTTTCATCAAGAATTTTTCTGCATATAATAGTATTATAGGTATTTTAAATAATTATGTCAAGCACGGGACTCAAAATAAGCACAGATTGATTCTATCCTTGTTCCCCCGGAATAATTACTGCATATCATCGGTACTATTGAGCCAAATTGATGTTGTCTTGCCTTTGTATATAGTGCGGACGCAAAATATATATCAGACAGCTCCGCAGGTTTTATCGTTTCAAATTTATTTGGCATTTTAAAGTGATACCTAAAATAAATTGCTCCGTTTTGTGCGGTTTTGGGGCATGATGATGTTAAAGTAATTGCCTGATTTTTGATAGGCAGTCTTTCATTAATAGTACAAGGTGCAATTAAAAAATCACAATTTTCAATACAGTCAACAGTATTACAAATTATAGGTGAAATACCTGTTTCCTCTAAAATCAGTTCCGAAACCTTTGCGTACAGTTCTTTGTTATTAGAAATGACCTTAGCCTCAGGGCAGTATTTTAACAAATGAATAAGATAATCTGAATTTTCTCCGTCAATATCATAAAAGCAAACATTCAAATTCTGCGGGTTTTCTATCTTACCAAGCACATACAAAGCCATATTTGTGCAAAGTCTTTGATTAAATTCCTGAGATTCAAACCGCTTATATCCCATATTTTCAGGAAGCTCAAGATACTCTGAACAAAGGAGATGATTCCTTTGAACTCCTACAATTTTATCTATTTCATTCCAGTTGATTTTACCCGTTCTGTTTATGTACTCAATGTGTCTGAGGGTAACTCCTCTTACCTGCTTTATATCTGTTTTAATTTTATTTCCTTTAATATGATTAAATAATTTTTTAAACCATAAATTTTCTGTTTTTTGGGTAACCGTCAACGCTGTCAACATAAAAAAGCCTCCTGCATATATCTATAAAAATTTATATGCAAAAGGCTTTGATTTAATTATTAAATTTAACCCGGAAATTCCGACATCGGATTATATCTTTCTCCGTAATATCTGCATTCAAAATGGAGGTGCGGACCTGTTGATTCTCCCGTCGAACCGACTGTGCCAATAACTTGTCCGGCAGATACATAGTCTCCGATAGATACAGACACAGAGGTAAGATGAGCATAAATTGTAGCTTTACCGTTGCCGTGGTCAATCCAGACATAGTTTCCATATCCGCCGCCGCAACCGCAACTTCCGCTTTTACCCCAGTTATGTACACATCCCGTATTGGCTGAAATCACCGTTCCAGATGCAGCGGCAATAACATTTGAACCCATTATTCCGCCGCCTGCAATATCAATTGCTCCGTGGTTATATGAACCTCTGTCTTCATTCCATTCTGATGTAAGGTAATAATATCCCGGACAAGGCCATACATAACCTCCGCTTGAATCAGGCGTGCTATAATTTAAATCGGTATTGCCGCCGGACGAGTCACCGCCATCTGAATTATTTTTATTTTCATCAGGGTCATCTGAAGAAACGTTATTTTGCTCATTTTTCTTTTTCTCTTCTTCAGCTTCCTGCTGTTTCTTTTTTTCAGCCTCTTCAGCGGCTTTTTGTGCTTCATAATAATCCTGAATCTGTTTTTCAACATCTGACTTTTCAGCAGATGTATTTGAAATATTTGCAATTAAAGATTCGCTTTCTGTATATAAAGTATCAAGCAGCTTTTCATTTTCGTCAAGAAGGTCCTGAAGCTCCTGCTGATCGGCAGTCAATTCTTCTTCAACCTTTTTAAGCTCTGCTTTATTGCTCTCCAATTGCTTTTTGTCAGCAGAAATCTTTTCCAGTTTTCCTTTAATTTCGTTAATTAAATTAGAGTCATAAGCTGATAATGTTTTTACCAGTTCAAGTTTATCAAGGAAATCGGAAAAATTCTTTGCACCGAAAATAATTTCCAGATCGGAAGCCCCGCCTGACATATAAATAGTTCTGATACGGCTTTTGAGGGTTTCCATCTGAATTTTTATATCCTCATTGCCTTTATCAATATCCTTTTGCAGCTTTGTAATATTTTTATCGAGCTCATCACTTTTGCTGTGATTAAGAGAAAGTTGTTCGCTTAAAACTCCGATTTTTTTTACAAGAGCATCGCTGTAGGCCTCTTTTTCAGATATATTTTCCTTTGTATTATTAAGAATATTCTGATACTCTGCGTCTTGCTCTTCAAGTCTTGCAAGCTGTTCCTCAAGGGAATCTATATCATCAGCAGCAAAAGTACCAAGAATCGTACCAAAACATATAATGCAGACAAACAAAACTGCGGCAATTATCTTTTTTGCCATCCGTCCCCCAATTCCTTTCATTATAATTTCAAAAAGATTTACCAACCCAAAATTTCATTTCCTTCTTTTTTCAGATATTTACGAATTGATATAAATCCTCCTAATGCACCAATCAGCATACCAGCAATTACAAACGCCCCTGCAACAATGGCTATAACATTTTGAATGGGAATCGGGGTAATCGGAATAATATTTGTGATTACCTCCATAATTCCGTTATATAAAAAGTATAGCAAACCCGTTGAAAGAACTGCTGAAATCAAACCCATAAGCATACCTTCAATTACAAAGGGGATCCTGACAAAAGAGTTTGTTGCACCGACAGATTTCATAATACTTATTTCAAATCTGCGTGAATACATTGTCATTCTTATTGTGTTGGAAACAATAAACAACGATATTACAGTAAGCGCCAAAATTATCCAAAGGCTTACTGTTGTTACAAGATTATTAATGCTTGTAAGTCTTTCTGCAATTTCGCTTCTGTTGCTTACAGAGTCTACCCCATCGATAGCGGTAATTTGAGAAACGGTCTGGGCATACTTTGATAAGTCTACCATAGAGATGTGATAAGCGTCAGGTAAGGGGTTGTCATCTCCCTGAAGATTTGCAAATATCTCTTCACCTAAAACATCTTCATATTCTTTAAATGCGTCTTCCTTTGAATAAAATTCAACTGTTGACACATTACTTAACTTTTCTAAATCTCTTCCAATATAAGCTGCCTCTACGTTAGAGACATCATCTTTTAAATATACGGTTGTTTCGTTTGAATCTCCAACTGATTCCACAACTCTTGCCACGTTCATTGAAAGCAACACGGCAGAACCTGTGAGAACCAGGCACGATATCAACACACAAACAGAAGCGATACTCATAATGCGGTTATTCCACACATTTTTTACGCCTTCTTTTATTAAATAGCCGAAGCCGCTTATACCCATATTAATTATCCTTTCGTTACTACTTCAATGATTCGTCCAATAATAAATCTTCATGCCTTACAAGAAGATCTTCTTCTGTAACATCATCATCTGCCGCCGAATCACCTACAACTCTTCCTCGGTCGAGTTCTATAACTCTTTTATGAAAATGGCGGACAAGGTCGTGTTCGTGTGTTACTACAAGTATAGTAGTTCCCTGACTGTTTATTTCATTTAAAAGTTCAATAATTTCATAAGACATTTCAGGGTCTATATTACCTGTGGGCTCGTCTGCAATGATAATTTCAGGATTATTTACAAGCGCCCTTGCAAGACTCACCCTCTGCTGTTCCCCGCCGGAAAGCTCTGATGGTCTGCTTTTTGCTTTATTTTTCAATCCTACAAGATCTAAAATATAGGGAACTCTCTTTTTTATGGTGGATTGCTTTGCGCCGATCGCTCTCATGGCAAATGCGACATTATCAAAAACATTCATCTTATCAATAAGGCGGAAATCCTGAAATACTATTCCCATATGACGCCTTAAATACGGCACCTGACGCCTTTTCATATTAGACAGCTTTTTGCCGTTTACAATAATTTCTCCACTTGTTGCTTCTTCCTCGTGCATAATCAGCTTTAAAAATGTACTCTTACCTGCACCGGAAGCTCCCACTATAAATACAAATTCACCTTTATCAACAGAAAGGCTGACATTATTTAATGCGTGTGTGCCTGATGAATAGTTTTTGCATACATTGATAAATTCTATCATCGTTTCACCTTCATTTTATAAATTGAAACTAATACTGAACACAGAATGAAAAAGGGATAAAATTTGGGCAAATACTTTGCTACGAATTGATGCCGTAACGCAGAAAACCCTGTGTTTTTTCGGAACAGAAGTATAAACAAATTGGAAAAACTGTTTATATATGTTTTTACTTATTGTTCAGTATAAGTGCTAAATTTTGGAAATAAGCTCTAAATACCATAAATCGCCTTGCACACACATATTCATAAAGAAGATGTATGCAAGGCGAATTATATTTCTAAAACGAACTTCACCTAAATCTTTAGTACTTTGTAGGAGTTGCAGTAAGATACTTTTTAACCATAAGAGCTACCTTGAATACAATAGCATCCTCAAATTCTCTTAAATCAAGACCTGTTAATTTTTTAATTTTCTCAAGTCTGTAAACTAAAGTATTTCTGTGAACAAAAAGCTTTCTTGATGTCTCGGAAACATTCAGGTTGTTTTCAAAAAACTTCTGAATTGTAAATAAAGTTTCCTGGTCAAGACTTTCAATAGAGCCCTTTTTGAAAACTTCCCTAAGGAACATTTCACATAATGTTGTAGGAAGCTGATAAACAAGGCGGGCTATACCTAAGTTATCATAGCTTACAATTGTACGTTCCGTATCAAATACCTTGCCAACCTCAAGGGCAACCTGAGCTTCTTTAAATGATTTTGCCAGATCCTTGATACCTGTAACTATAGTACCTATACCAACTACACAGTGTGTGTAAAACTCACTTGACAATGTGTCAACAATTGATGAAGCAAGCTTTTCAAGGTCTTTACTTTCAATAATAGGTTTAATCTCTTTAACAAGTGCTATTTCAAGTTCATTAATATTAATTACAAAGTCCTTTGTTTTATCAGGAAAAAGATTCTGAATTATATCATATGCAGAAACTTCTGTCTTAGCAGTTATTTTAATTAAAAAGCAAACCCTTGTTACTTCACTGTTAAAATGAAGTTCCCTTGCCTTTAAATAGATATCACCCGGCAAAATATTATCAAGAATTACGTTTTTGATAAAATTACTCCTGTCAAATTTTTCGTCATAATACTGTTTAATACTGCTCAGTGAAATAGACAACAGCTGAGCATAACGCTGAGCATAATCATCATTTCCGGATACAAAAACTGCATACTCGGATTTTGAATTACCGAAGGACTTGTAAGTATAGCCGTTGATCACAAACGGAACCGATGAACTGAGAGTCTCAGAATTTACGCTTTCGTTCACTTCTCCGATTTTTCCAAGTTCTGAACAAGCTATAACAACAGATGTTTCGTCTATTACGCCAATTGTTCTATCAATAGCGTCCTTCATTTGATGAATGATACCCTGAAATAATCTGTTAGACATGATTTTACCTCATTCCTAAATAAGCTTAGTTAGCCTTATTTATTTTAATAATTATTTAAATTTGAATATAAAAATACATTATATTTTACATATATTCATTTTACACAAAAACAAATAAAAAATCAACCTCTATTTACAAAAATCATTAAATTTTTTTATAGATTATGCCGAATCTTTTTTATTTTCTCCTTTTAAAAACAAAACATCTATAAAAAACAACCCCGTAATTTAAAAATTACGGGGAGAAGATTGCTGAATAATTATCAGTTTGTAATTGTCTGTTCTGTTTCTTTATCAAAAATATGAATTCTGTTAAGATCAAGACCAACCTTGATATTGTCACCCGGTTTTGCGTTTGAAGCAGGGTCAACACGAGCCGTAAGCGGAACTCCTGAAATATTGAGATACAGATAAATTTCTGCACCCATAAGCTCTGTTACGTCAACATTAGCTGTAATTATACCGTTGCCGTCAGCAAGTTTATCAAGAAATTCGGGTTCATCGTGAACATGCTCAGGTCGAATGCCGAATACAACTTCTTTGCCGTTGTAAGCGTCAAGAACGTTGTCCTTGTTCTTTGACTGAGGCAGTTTAATTTCATACTGGTCAAATTTAAGATAGAAGTCGCTATCCTTTTTCACAAGTGTTGCGTCAATAAAGTTCATCTGAGGTGAACCGATGAATCCTGCAACGAATTCATTACAAGGCATATCATAAAGGTTTTGAGGAGTATCAACCTGCTGAATGAAACCGTCTTTCATTACAACAATTCTTGTACCCATTGTCATAGCTTCTGTCTGGTCATGAGTTACATAAATGAATGTTGTGCCGAGTCTCTGATAAATTCTTGAAATTTCTGTTCTCATCTGAGCACGGAGTTTTGCGTCAAGGTTTGAGAGAGGTTCGTCAAGTAAAAACACCTTAGGATCACGAACAATGGCACGGCCTAAAGCAACACGCTGTCTTTGACCGCCAGAAAGAGCCTTTGGCTTTCTGTCAAGATATTGCTCTATGCCGAGGATTCTTGCAGCTTCTTCTACTCTTCTTTTGATTTCTTCTTTTGGAGTTTTCCTCAGTTTTAAACCAAATGCCATATTGTCATATACTGTCATATGAGGATAAAGAGCATAGTTCTGGAATACCATTGCGATATCTCTATCCTTAGGAGCAATATCGTTAGCAAGCTTATCTCCGATATAAAGCTCACCCTTTGAAATATCCTCCAAACCGGCAATCATTCTGAGAGTTGTCGATTTACCGCATCCTGACGGTCCTACAAGAATAATAAATTCCTTATCTTGGATTTCCAAATTGAAATCTGTTACAGCCGTAACACCACCGTCATAGATTTTGTAAATATGTCTTAAAGATACATTTGCCATTTACTAAAAACCTCCTATTGTTGCGCAAAATACATTGCTTCAAATTTTAGTATGTCATTAGTTTACCACATTTTGCTTACGTTTACCACTATTAAATCAACTAAACTTTTGACTAAGATTTTATGTATTATTTCTAAGCGAATAAAAACCGTCCCCTATTTTAATGCATTTTACACAAAAAACATCTGTTGTTTTTCGCAGTCCTCAAGTTCTCTTGATTGACCCGGGTCAAGTAAATTATCCAATTCCAATTTACCTATGGAAATTCTTTTTAGGTACTCGACCTTCAGACCGCAGCACAAAAACATTTTTTTCACCTGATGAAATTTTCCCTCGCAAATACTTACATAAGCAGATTTTCCGTCTTCGCAAATTTCAATCTTTGCAGGCAAACATTCCGTTCCGTCTTTAAACACAATCCCCTGTTCAAATTTTTTCTTTGTTTCTTCTGTTACAGGCTTGTCCAATTTTGCAAAATATTTTTTATATACTTTTTTATTGGGCGACATTATCCTGTGGGCAAAATCGCCGTCATCCGTAATTATCATCAAGCCCTCTGTATCTTTATCAAGCCTGCCTGCAACAAAAAGTCCCTGCCTTTTAAGCATTTCAGGCAACAAATCAATAACGGTTTTTTCTTTTTTATCTTTGCTGGCGCTCAAAACTCCAGCAGGCTTATTCATCATTATATATAAATGCTTTTTAAAAACAAGTTTTTCTCCGTTTATTTCAATAATATCCTTTTCAGGGTCAGCCTTTTGGGAACTGTCAATACAAACAATTCCGTTAATCAAAACCGACTTGCCTTTTAACAACTTGTGCACTTGTTTTCTGCTTCCGAAATTTTGAGATGCCAGTATTTTATCTATTCTTTCCATAAAATCTTAAATCAGCGGACTATAGTCCACGCCGTACTCCTTTGTTCCTATATGACCGCCTATTACACATTCTTTATATATAAGCAAGGTAACATAGTATTCATTCCCGTTTTTATCATAATTATTCAATTTATAAATATTTCTTTTTACCGTTAGACCTTTATAGTTACTTAAGTCAAGCCCGATTTTTTTCTGAAGTTCGTTGTACTTTGTGTATGTTTCATTAAAAAAAGACGGAATAACAACCTCATCGCTTACAAGTGATGTTTCGTCTGCTTCGAGTCCGAACTGCTTTAAAAACTCAATTTCCTTAGAGCTGTCCTGCACTTGAAGAGAAAATTCTCCAAGCTCGTCACAAGTTGCGCTTTGGGGCATTTTTGTTCCGTTTATATATAAAACTATCAGTATTACTGCCATAACGCATAACACTAACAGCCCTATAAGCAAATATTTTTTCCATTGTTCTTTAATTTCACCGATTGCAAAGATAAACATCCTGTCACCCTTTCATAAATATAAATATGCAAAGGGACAAAGTAAAATGTTTAATTTACAAAACTATATCAAGAATTTCCAAAGGTTTATTTATAAAAATTTTTGCACCGTGTTTTTCCATTAACGACTTTTCTCCGTAGCCGTAAGACGCTCCGATAAAATCAATACCTGTCAGCCTTGCTCCCTCCGCGTCAAAATAAGTATCTCCTATCAAAACGATTCTGTCAGTCATTTTGCCGCCTAATCGGTTTACGGCATATGGAATTAAATCCTCTTTTTCTTTTCTTGAGCCGTCCTTTGAAGAACCGCAGACAACATTAAAATATTTTGTTATGTTTAAAATATCGCATGCCTTTTTCGCAAAAACTTCATATTTTGAAGAACATACGCTCATTAAAATATTATTTTTATTGAGAGTTTTTAATACCTCTTCCATTCCCTCATAAAGACGATTTTTCTTTATTCCTTCGGTTTTGTAGAACTGCTTATAAATTGCAACACCTTTTTCACATTCATCTTCATCAAGACCGCAGAGATTTTTTAAAGTGTTTATAAGCGGAGGTCCTAAGTATTTTGAATAGTCTGATAAATCGGGAACAGGCTTCCCCATTTTCTCAATTGTTTTTTCAAGACTCAGCCTTACACCTTCTGCACTTTGACTTAATGTTCCGTCAAAATCAAAAAGCACATAATCATATTCAGCCATTAAATTTTTCCTCCGCTTTTTTACGGAAACTCTCACTTTTTACGCTGACTCTTGTATGAGTTCCTCTTGCAATTTCACCTTTTTTATCTTCTGCATAAACGCTGAAATAAAACATTCTGCCGTCAATTTTTTCAAGCACAGCCGTTGCACAAATTTCAGCTCCGATAGGCGTTGGGCTTGTATGCTCAATCGAAATGTTTGTTCCTACTGTTGTAAAAATATTTTCAAGTCCCTTTTGAGCAAGCTCACACGCTGCATTTTCCATTAAGGCGACAACCAACGGTGTTGCAAGAACTCTCAAACTTCCGCTTCCTATATTGCAGGCAAGCATATCCTCTTTAACTACTGCTTTTTTTGTTATTTTGTCTCCGATATTTAATGACATATTGAAATTCCCTTTCAAAATTTATTGTTTATATTTCTTTGATATGTTATAATAAATAATAAATTTATCGTTATTTGCTAAACCACATTTATTAATATACAGCAAAAAACATTTTAAGGCAAATAAATTTTTTATGCAAGGAGTTTTTAAATTGAAATTAGGTATAGTAGGATTGCCAAATGTAGGAAAAAGTACACTTTTTAACGCAATTACTAACGCAGGCGCTCAATCTGCAAACTATCCGTTTTGCACAATTGAGCCAAATATCGGTGTTGTAGCTGTTCCCGATAAGCGACTTGACAAGCTGGCTGAAATGTATCAGCCTGAAAAAGTCACACCTGCAACTATTGAATTTGTAGATATTGCAGGTCTTGTAAAGGGAGCTTCAAAAGGTGAAGGTTTGGGCAACAAATTTTTGTCAAATATCCGTGAATGTGACGCCATTGTTCATGTTGTGAGATGTTTTGAAAATGATGATATAATCCATGTTGAAGGCAGTGTTGACCCTGCAAGGGACATTGAAACAATTAATTTTGAGCTTATTCTTTCTGATGTTGAAATACTTGAAAGAAAAATTGATAAAACCAAAAAAATGATTAAAGGAGATAAAAAATATCAGAGAGATTTAGATTTTTATAACCGTGTTCTTAATATTTTAAACGAAGGTAAATCTGCAAGAAGCGTGGAATGTAGTGAAGAGGAAGAAAAGCTGTTATCAGAAGTTGCTCTGCTTTCAAACAAGCCGATCATTTATGCCGCAAATATGAGTGATGAAGATTTTTCAAGCGGTATCGATAAAAATGAACATTTCAAAAAGGTTAAAAAAATCGCAAAGGAAGAAAAAGCGGCAGTTTTACCAATCTGTGCACAGCTTGAAGCTGAAATTGTTGAAATGGATAAGGAAGAAAAAGAACTCTTCCTTGCTGATATGGGACTTGAACAGTCAGGCCTTGACAGACTTATTAAAGAATGTTACTCGCTCTTAGGATTAATTTCTTACTTAACCGCCGGTAAGCCTGAAGTAAGAGCTTGGACTATAAAAAAAGGTACAAAAGCTCCTCAGGCGGCAGGTAAAATCCATACAGACTTTGAGCGTGGCTTTATTAGAGCAGAGGTTATATCCTTTGAGGATTTAATTGCAAACGGAAGTATGTCCTCTGCAAAAGAAAAAGGTCTTGTCAGAAGCGAAGGCAAAGAGTACGTTATGAAAGACGGCGACATTGTTCTATTTAGATTTAATGTATAACAAATGAGTCAAAAAATAAAACCGACTGGACATTTCATAAAAATTTCCAGCCGGTTTTATTATTTAATGCGATATTTTTCACAATTGTATTTTCCGTTTTCATTATTAAACCAAGATACATAATCAAAATAACTTTCAAATAACCTTTTATTTAAAAGCTTATTACGCTGTAAAATATTACCTACATAAGGTTTGTTTTTGTATTTATCAATATAAAATGTATGTGGTAAATCTTTATATTCTTTTGATGTAAAAATCACAATACCACGATATTTTAATTTACCTATACTTTTCATTTGTTCATAAGTTAATCCGTCTCTATCACTCATCATAACGAATATATTATCAAAATTGATTCTTTTACTACGCTCAATCCACTTTTTTGTGCTTCTTCATTTGTAGAATAGTGAGTAAAATGTACTTTTACATCATCAATCATTCCGACAGGTATTTTATCAATATTTAAAAACTTAATTTCTTTTGATGAATACCTTTTTGGATCCAGTATAAATCTATACATATCTGTTTGAAACATCATTGTATTTATTGTTGGAGAATAAAATTTAAGTCCAAGATTATGATAAATTATTCCCCCAATACAACTTGAGCAAAGTATAGTCATATCTTTATTTTTTAAATTTTTTTGCATTTTTTTAATTCTTTTTTTATATATCGGATTATTATTATAAAGTACTGATAAATTCAAAAATTTTCCTCCAAAAAGCAATTATAAAAACATTATTAATAATAATTATACAACGAAAATAAATAAAAGGAAGAAATAAATTAATTAACCATGAATTATATGCATCTCAAAATATTTAACCTTTGGAATGTAAATAATATGCTTTTATTTTTATTCTACCGTAACAGATTTTGCAAGGTTTCTCGGCTTATCAGGGTCGTTGCCTTTATTTATTGCTGTATAGTAAGCAAGCATCTGAAGCGGCAATACAGCTGTTATTGGCATTAAAAGCTCATCAATATGAGGAATTTCAATTACATAATCTGCAACTCCGTCTTTTAAACCTCTTGCACAAACATCTGTGCAAACAAGTATAATTTTTGCTCCTCTTGATTTAACTTCAACAATATTGCTTATTGTTTTTGGAATAATGTCAGTTTGTGTTGCAACTGCAATAACAGGCATATCATTATCAATAAGAGAAATCGTACCGTGTTTCAATTCGCCTGCAGCATAGCTTTCCGAATGTATATATGAAACCTCTTTAAGTTTCAAAGAGCCTTCCATTGAAAGCGCATAGTCAAGTCCTCTTCCTATATAAAGCAGACTTTCTGATGTAATCAGTTTTGTTGCAATGTATTTACACTTTTCTTCACAGGTTTTAATTACATGAGCAACTGTATCAGGAGTTTTTATGAGAGCCAAAACAAGCCGTTTGCATTCAGGCTCGCTTAAGGTTCCTTTTGCAAGTGCAAGTTCAAATGCAAACAAATACATAACCGAAAGCTGTGTAATATATGCTTTTGTAGAAGCAACTGCGATTTCGGGACCTGCCAAAGTATAAATTAACATATCAGCCTCACGGGCAATAGAACTGCCTTTTGCGTTTACAACAGCCAAGGTTTTTGCGCCCTTTAGCTTTGCAAGCCTGAGCGCCGCAAGGCTGTCGGCAGTTTCACCCGACTGTGAAATAATAATTACAAGATCTCCTTCACCGACAATAGGGTTTCTGTAACGAAACTCCGAAGCAATATCAACATTTACGGGAACACGGGCTAAATCTTCAATTACATATTTTCCAACCATACCTGCGTGCATAGCTGTACCGCAGGCAACAATTGTAATATTTTTAAAATTTTTAATCTTATCAAGCGTTATGCCACATTCTTCAAGGCAAGGTAATCCGTCTTTAATTCTCGGCATAATTGTAGTTCTGATTGCTTCAGGCTGTTCGTTTATCTCTTTAATCATAAAATGAGGATAGCCGCCTTTTTCTGCTGCCTCCATATCCCAATCTGCCGTTTTTAATTCTTTTTCAATCGAATCTAAATGTTCGTCAACAAAGGTTACTCCTTCCTTTGACAATGTTGCAATTTCATCATGTTCAAGAAGATAATAATTTTTTGTATACTTTAAAATTGCAGGAACATCAGACGCAATAAAGCATTCTCCCTCTGCTACGCCCACGATTAACGGACTTTCTCTCCTTACGGCAAATATTTTATCGGGAAAATCCTTAAACATAATTCCCAATGCAAAAGAGCCCTTTAATTCAGCCATTACGCTGTCAATAGTTTCAAGGGGATTTCCATTATATTTATAATCAAGAAGCTGTGCCACAACCTCTGTATCAGTTTCACTCAAAAATTCTCTGCCTTTAGATATTAAAAATTCTTTTAATTCATTGTAATTCTCAATTATGCCGTTATGCACTATAGTGACTCTTGCACCGCTGTGGGGATGTGAATTTATATCAGATGGTTCGCCGTGTGTCGCCCATCGGGTATGACCTATACCGACATGTCCTTTTGGCTTTCCTACATTTACAAGCTTATCTTCAAGGTCTTTTAACTTTCCTTGGGTTTTAACTGTTTTAATTACATTATCTTCAAAAACAGCAATACCTGCTGAATCGTATCCTCTGTATTCAAGCTTTGTCAATGCACTTACAAGAACATCACTGCAATCCTTAGGACCAATATACCCAACTATTCCACACATACTTTCCTCCCGGTATTAACGATTTAAGTGTTAGTTTTATGATTAAATGTCGGAACTATTTTTGATAAAAATTCAACAGTTCCATCACTGTCATTTTCTTCTGCATATTTCTTAAGCTTTTCTAAATTATTTAAAAGTTCTTCCGGATTTATTTCAATCTGCTTACCTATAAAGATTTTTTTATTTGCAGTAGATTTCAATCCTTCTTCATTCATAAGAAGTTCTTCAAATAGTTTTTCGCCCGGTCTCAGACCTGTAAATTTAATTTCAACATCTTTATACGGAATTTTGCCGTACATACGAATCAAATTTTCTGCCAATGTAAGTATTTTTACAGGCTCTCCCATATCAAGAACAAAAATTTCACCGCCTTTTGCAATTGCCCCCGCTTCAAGAACAAGAGATACTGCTTCAGGTATAGTCATAAAATATCTTATAATATCAGGGTGTGTTACAGTTACCTGATTTGTGGTTTCAATTTGTCTTTTAAAAAGCGGAATCACGCTTCCGTTTGAACCTAATACATTTCCAAAACGGGTTGCTACAAATTCTGTCTTGCTGCTGTTTTGGGCCTTATACTGAATTATCATTTCACAACATCTTTTGGTAGCTCCCATAACATTTGTAGGATTTACCGCTTTATCTGTTGAAATAAGTACAAATTTGTCTGCACCATATTTTTCTGCAAGATTGGCAACATTGAACGTTCCAAAAATATTGTTTTTAACAGCCTCCTCAGGTACGGACTCCATCAAGGGTACATGCTTATGAGCGGCCGCATGAAAAACAAGATTAGGCTTATACTCAGCAAAAATTTTATCCATTTTATCATAATCTCTTACAGAAGAAATTAACGTAACAAGATTAAGATCATTTCCGTATTTAATAACTAACTCTTGTTGTATATCATATGCGTTATTTTCATAAATATCTACTATAATTATTTGCTTGGGATCATACTTTGCTATTTGTCGTACAAGCTCACTTCCGATTGAGCCCCCGCCTCCGGTTACTAAACAAACCTTATCCTTAATAAGTGTTTTAATAACAAACTTATCAAATTCAATAGGCTTTCTTCCAAGCAAATCCTCTATTTTTATTTCCTTAGCCTGTGTAATGAGCTGTGTGTGCTTTTCATCAAATAAAAGCTCGCTTAAATAAGGAATTATCTTTATTTTACATTCAGTATTTGAACAATGATTGAGGATTCTGCGCTTGTCCTCCTCTTCGCAGGAAGGAACGGCAACAATTATTGTATCTATGTTAAAATCTCTGCAAACCCGCTCTATATCAGCACTTGTTCCTACAACCGGAACTCCGCTGAGCTTGCTGTTTTGCTTAGACAAATCGTCATCAATAAAACATATCGGCAAAATATTTTTTGTAGGACTGTTTTCATCAAAACGTGAATTTTTGATTTCAGTCAAGATCATTTTTCCGGCATTTCCTGCACCTACAATTAAGGTCCTGTCGGCTACTTGTGATCTGCCTGCATAGGTAAGATCAAGGAATGCTCTTTTAAAAACAAACCTAAAAAGTAAAACTCCTGTTGTAGATATTAAAAAATAGATTAGAGTAAATACAAAATTTTGGCCTATCGGCAAAATTAACGACGCACAATATCCCAGTGCAAAACCTATAATCATTGCAATACCGCAATAAAAATAATCGTTGACATTAAAATACCGCCACAATCTTGAATATGCACCAAATACAAAAAGCATAAGAATACATAAAATCAGGTCAATTACAATGTCATATAATAATCTTCGGCTGGCGGAAGCAAATGGAGAATTAAAAAGCGACAATATATAATTTGTAATAATACCGCTGACTATAATAATAAAGATATCAGAAAGCGCAAGAACAATCTTGCGTAATTTTATAATTTTCATTTTCTTTGAACAACTCCTAAATAAAAGTTGCTAAACTCCTGAAATAAAGGCTACCCAACTTCTAAAAATCCAAATTATTCTTTTCAAATTATACAATAAAGTAAAAATTGTGTCAACAAAGCTTCAAACATAAAGCAATAACTATTACTGCTGTAAAATACAAACGAACAAAAGCAAAATTTGTTTTATCCGTATTTAATAACTTTATTTTATCTATTTTATCACAAGACTATTCAATACTAATTTTAAGATTATTCCACATAATTCCTCTCTTGTCTGCGAGCCGGTAAAAAGCCGTTACTTTATGACAAAATTTTGCAACTTCACTTAATAAAAGAAAACAATTTGCAAAGACTGCAGGTATATAAAGCTGCTTTTTTATAAGAAAACACATTTGAGTACCATTTACCAAATGAATTGCTTTCTTTTCTTAGGTCAGTAGCTACATAAAAAAGCTGACCTTATGAAACTTTTAAGTTTTCTTAATTACTTAAAATATCCTTTATATGATAACCGTCGTTCTTTACTAAAAAACAGATTAGAAAACGGAATGTATATTAAATTAATTAAAAATGATGTTCCTAAAGACAGTATAACGAGCCATACATAAACAGCTGTCGATATGTATGGTAAAAATACTATCGGCTGCCAAAAATAATAACACCAAAATGTATGTGTCAACCACATATTGGTTGAATGTTTTCCCATTAATATAAAAAATTTTGATATTGATGTATTGTATAGTAGTGTAGTAATTGAAAACACAAATATCGGTACAACAATAAAATCTGCCCTCATTGTAGTTGCACTATTTTGAAAAACAATTCTTAAAATTACGGAAATAATTATTGCAATAATTGAAACAAGTTTAATATTAATTTTATCATTAAAAAAGTTTATTAATTTCCCATATACATTATATTTTGCACAAACCATCCCTATAAAAAAGACAGATAATATTTCAATATTTCTTAAATACCAAAAATAACTATCCAAAAAAATATTACTTCCTAAAAATTTAATTATAATTCTTCCTGTTAGGTATATAACAAAATAAATAAGTAATACAATAAATTTTTTATATATTTTATGTTTTGATAACAAATAATTGAAAAACGGAAAGATAAGCAACAAAACTAAATAACACCTTACAAACCACCACTCCGTATTGTAAGTTGCTGTATTCATTCCAAAAAATGCTGCTATAATGTTACCTATATTAAATTCGTATACACCCATTAAAACACCAATTGGAATAAATATTAAAAAGATGATCCAAAAATTTGTTAAAAAGTGCAGTGCTCTAAAAAGCATACTTTTATACTGAGAAACAATATTACTTTGATTTTTTAAATTGGAATAATATAATCCTATACCGCTTACAAATACAAAAATACAAACACAAATTTTCCCAAACTTAGCAAATATTGTTTGTGCGTCTACCCCCCCCCCCTAACAAAAATACGTTTAATACGGAAAGATATTGACAATGTATACGTTCCGCAAATAGAAATAAATGATGATAAATCATTAAAAGTATAGCAATACCCTTTGCAATTTGGGTATGTTTAATACTAAAGTTATCCATATATAACCCCATTTAATAAAACTAATTTTTTAACTTATTTAAAACATTATTTATGATCCTTATTGCTGTTGCCTTCAAGTAAGCAAATTCCTTTGTTTTACGAAAAGCAAGTAAAAATATTCCATTAGATACAACTGTACAAATAACGATTTTCAATATTAAATCAACAAATAAATTTATATTAACTAATGAGCATAAAAACCAACATGTTATACCGCTTACTAAAAGAATCACTAAATACCATAAGTACTTTTTCAAATAAATTAAAGCACTTTTTTCAAAGCCGAACTTAAATAACGCAAAAGGTTCATACCAAGTATTAGTAACAAGCCTTGCTATTGCGGTAGCCAAAAAAATTCCAAACACTCCTAAATAATACCCTAAAATTATATCTCCCACTACATTAATAGCGGCTGTTACAAATAATATATATCGTCCGTATTTAAACATACCCATAGTATTCTTAAACGTCCATACAGCATTTTGCATACCTACCATATACAAATTTACAGCAAGTATTAATGGTATTTCCCAAGACATAACATATTTTCCGCCAAAACATAAATCCACAATGTTAGAGGTTACACAAGTTACTCCAATAGCTGCAAACCCATAAAGCCAGAAATTAGTTAAATTAAGAATCTTAAAAAAATTATACTGTTTATCTTTACTTTCTACTGCATTTAAATTTCCTACGCTTGCTGTCAATGCATTGAATACATTTTTTATCAAAGTATCAAGCATATTAATTAATAATGTATAATTTGAAGCTAAACCGGTAATTCCTAAACCGCTAAAGTATGTAATAACTAAATTATCAGTATTATTAACAAGGATTCCGCTCACCTTATATGCAGTAATATCTTTAACATTTTTAAATAATTTTCTTTTTTCCTCTTTCGGTAAAGGCATAATATTTTTCTTATCTATAAAAGGATAATCTTTTTTAGCCCATAAAGTAATTATAATGTTATATATCCAAGTACATATTGTCTGAACTATTAAATAAGGCAGATATGATCTTAAAGCTAACAATAAAACTATTTGTACAATACTCTGCAATACAGTGCAAACATAACCAACACCAACTACAATATAATTACGTTGAAAAGCTGTAATTAAAGAACTTCTATAACTAAAGAAATAACTGCTTGCAGTGTTAAATAAAAAAATACCATAGATTAAATATATGCTTTCATTAATATCATGTGTATCACCAACTACGAAAGTTAGACATGGTATTAATACAATACCTAATACAGCAACAATCATACCGATTAATCTGTAAGCATATTTAAACAAATGCATTAAAGAAGCAATTTTTTCTTCGTCATTTTCTGCAATAGGTTTATATAATGAAAATATTATTGCACTTCCAATTCCTAATTCCGCTAAAGATAACATACTTAGGAAATTTGTAAGTAATCCTGTTATACCTAAGTACTCCTCGGATAAAACTCTTACAAATACCATTCTGCATACATAGCCGAACACTGTATTTATAAAATAACCTACAAAACCTGTAAGCATATTTAATAAGGAATATTGCGTTCTTGATTTCTTTTCCATTTTTGCTCCTTTAACATTTACTCTAAAACAGCAAATAGTTTGATTGCCATACCTTGAACAAATGGCATACTGCCATATCTTTGTGAAAACACACCAATATCCTTTGTGTCACCGAGACAACCGTCAATAACACCATTTATTTTTGTGTGTTTCATAATTTTTAATAAACAACGATTTGCTATATCCGTATATTCTTTCACATCAAACTCTTTACCACAAATTGCATAAAAATATCCTAACATAACTGTGGCAGAACTATCATAATGCTCATGATCCTGTACAATTGTAGAAAACCCACCGTCTTTTCTTTCAAACCGTTTCCAGTTTTCTGCAGCTTCTTTCATATAAGCCGCCAAAGCTTTCTTATTTAAATTATCATCCAGTTCCAGATATAAATCAGTTAATCCTAAAGAGTACCAACCCATGCCTCTGCCCCAACCGTATATTCCTAATGGGATTTTTGAATCAGATTGAAAGCAATGAACCGGAAGATTTTTATAAAAACCTTTTTCTCTGAAAAGTTTAATCTGTTCAATAGCTAAATCAACATATTCAGTTTTATTATAAATTTTACCGTATAGAGCAAGAAACGGACATACAAACCCTAAAGTATCCACATATCTTCGACGGGCATTTTTACCTGCCGAATAACTTATCATGCCATCATCACATAAATTAAATTTAATACATTCTATCATTTGATCCATAGCTTTATGTATTAATTGTTTGTCTTTTTCACATTTTAATAAAACATATGACAGCATTGCAAAATCAATTTTTTTTACCGGAAAATTCCAACCGCCACCTTTATCAAGAAATTGTTCTTTTATTTTTTGAAAATCATTGTCAAAACAATTTTCCTGCAATGCTTTCACGCCTAATATGCACCCCGCCGTTTGCCAACTTTGAACCATAGGTTTAGAGTATTTGCCCCTTAATCTGTCGATCAACAAATAACGGCAATCGTCTCTTAACTTTAATTTCGGCGTTTTAACACTCCACTTTTTACAAACCTTTAAAACTGCATTTTTCCACTGCTGTTTATTTTCCCATCTTCCAATATGATAGTGACTAAAATTTTCATACAAAGCTGAAATTGCATCATATCCCACAAGTATAGTTAAAACAAGTGCAATAACACTTATAATAATTAATACATATAACATTTTATTCACCCATTATTTTTTTTAAAGCGTCAACCGCAAGCTGAGTTTTCTGTTTGTATTCAGGCATAATTTTCTCTAAATAATTTCGTATGCTATCTTCGTTGTTTTCTATCCAGCAATAGGCATTAACTAAATCATTTTTATTTTTTAATGATTGAACAGGAACAACATAGTCATTATATCTTCCAAATAAATCTTTTGCAATTCCTTTTGCTTTAACGGAATATCCTACAACCAATGTTGGAACACAACTTGAATATGCGGCAATAGTTGCATGAGTTCTCGCTCCAACAAAAATTCTGCATTTTGAAATAATGTATTTTTGTCTTGTACAATCATGATCATCTACCATAACAACTCTATCATTGCAGGCAAACATATTTTTAAGTTCACTAAGTGGTTTTCTGTCGTCATTACTTTCCCAAACAACATGCGGAATTAATGCAACTGAATCTTTTGTATTTTCTAATATATATTGAATTAAATTTTTATAATTTTCCATTGTAATGCCAGACACCTGCTCATGAGCAGCAATCATTGGGCTTACATTAACACCAATATATGTTTTTGCCGGTAATTCTGTTTCCTGTTTTGGCAATACAAAAGCAGGGTCAACTGTCAGTATTGTATTTGAATTTATTTTTTTAAGAGCTTCATAAGTAATAGTTTCTCTGGCACAAATCAAGTCATAACCTTTTAAATCCTCTGCCATAGTCTCGTCAATATAGTCAGGTTCAACAGAACAACCCCATAAAACGGTCTTACAGCCTTGATTTCTTAAATATTTGTTAACTCTATAAAGAAAGTTCGGAGTATCATAACAGTAGATATCTCCACCGATAGACAAAAGAATGCCACTTTTTTTACAATTATTAAATATCGGAGAAAACGTTTTATTGTAATATGCATCAGATTGATGAAAAAGATATTTTTTAATTAAACAAGAAATATGTTCTAAAGCAAACCTTTTAATTTCATAATTTGCTTTTTGTATTTCAACATCAATATCATTGATATACTTTAAATCCTCTTGTGGATTATCTGATAAAAGAATTATATTTTTATTACTTATTAACTTTTTTGTCGACCTGACAATAGCCTCACAACCATGGTTGCCACTTCCTATATGTGGGTATAAAACTATGGTTTTCATTTCATGCACTCCTAATTTTATAGATGTAATAAATTAAATTATATCTTTTTAACTGTAATAGCCTAAAAATAATTCTAACCTTTTTGTTTTTTATATCCTTATAATTAACCTTTTTTAATATAGATGCCATTTTATATTTATCAGTAATTTCTTTTAATTCAGTTATAATTGTCTTCCTATCCGCTTTTCGGGTCTTATCAAAAATCATATTAAAAACAACAATTTCTAAAAGTTTTAAAGTTTCCAATAATAATTTATCCTCAAAATCTTTTTTTTGTAAATCTTCATGTTTTGAAAAAAACTGATATCTTTCATTTGTAGTTAACAAATAGGATGTTACCAACTTTTTATCATATTTTTTTAAAACAGTAGTAATATGGTCTGAAGAATAATTGTATAATGGAATATCCACATACCTGACAACATTAGAATAATAAAATAATATTAAATTAAACAAATTATCTTCAAGATGATTTATTCTTTCATCAAATTGTATTCCAACTTTATTGATAAATTTTCTTCGATAAATTTTACCCCAAGGTACACCAATACCTGTATAAATGTTTTCTTGAGGTTGCCCATATGCGGTATCAAGCAATTGAAAATATAAATCCCTTTTAGATTCATAAGTATTTTTAAAAATCCTGTTACCGTCAAAAAAGTGATCAACAACAACCAGATCCTCAATATTAACATTACAACAGCAACAAACTATGTCTGTTTCCGGAGTAAGTTTTTCAAACAAATATTCAACAGCATTTTGCTCCAGCCAGTCGTCTGAATCTACAAACATAACATACTCGCCTTTAGACTCTTTAAGTCCATAATTACGGGCAACAGATACTCCTTTATTATCCTGATGATAAACTATAATATTTTCGTTTGAAACACTCAAGTCCTTACATTTTTTTAAACTATTATCTGTAGAACCATCATCAACAATTATGATTTCTATATTTGAATAGGTTTGAGCAATAATACTATTTATACATCTTTTTATTGTTTTTTCTCTATTATATACCGGAACAATAACAGAAATTAACGGTAACATAATATTAAGCCTCTCTGAGTTCTGTACGTTTTTTTTGCTGTTTAATAATAAATGAATAACCTAAATAATTTGTCTTGCGTAAAATCATAAGCGGCAAATATCTAATTCCTTTATAAATTTCAGGAAATTGCTTTTTTAGCCACAAATCATATTCTATAAACTCTTGTTTTAAAGAATTTTTATCTTCCATTAAAACAAGCATTTCAAAGTAATAATAACTTAATGCACGCAGTCTTTCATAATATATTTTTTGTAATTGCAAATTTTTTGTTTCGTTCTTTGTTAAACATAAAAGTGTCCGTAATACATATTCAAACTCCTTATAATGTTTCTTCATTCCTTCAACACTAACACTTTGACCCGGACGTGATAAACGATAACAATAAATACTATATGGCATTATTGTAACACTTTTACAACAATTACAACTCCTAAATACATATTCATTATCTGTATAAAAGCAATGCTCTGTTATCGAAATATTATTTTCCTTTAACAAAGCTGTTTTAAATGTTAACGCATACATTTCAATGCTATAAGGCTGTACAGGTATTTCATCAATCGTACTATTTTTCACTCTGTCTGTTTTGTAATAAGGATTATCTATAATAACCACTTTATTGGTAACATCATAAAATTTTGTAAAAGCAGTAACTACCATATCAGATTCACATTTTTCCAGTTCATCTAAAAACGCTGTTAAATCCTTTTTATTGTAATAATCATCACCATCAAGTTGTTTAAAATATTTTCCTGTAGCATTTCGTATTCCGGACGTAACAGTAGAACCCCAACCACCGTTTTTTTTATGAATTACCTTAAACACTTCAGGATATTCATTTTCATATTTTTTTGCAATTTCTAAAGTATTATCGGTAGACCCATCATCAATAATTAAAACTTCTAATCTTTCTTTTCCTTTTACATTTACGAAAGAGTTTAATGCCTCCTCGATATAGTTCTGTACATTATAAGCAGCTATAGATACTGTTAATATTTTTTTCATCATTTTTCTCCTAATGTTACGGTTTTACTATTGGACCTAATTTTCCTGTTAATCCGTGCCTTACTCCTTTAAATAACATTCTCATTGTTTTAAACTTTTTACATTTTATACTAAAAATAGCTAAAAGTTTTACAAAAACCAATTCAAAAGCAATAGCTTTATATTGTTTGTTTTGCTTATACATCCATGTAAAGTTTCTTGCTGCATAATACTCTTTCCAAGGTGCCTCAACGAAAAACGGCATTTTCTTTCCCAATACCTTTTTTTCAAAAGTTTCAGGTCTTGGATGATTATAACGAGATTCAACAACAGTAACTACATAGGCTCCTGAAGCAAAAGAACGATGCTTATAATCAACCTCATCACCCTTTATAAAAAACTCCTTATTCGGATACCCTATTTCTGCCACCAGTTCACGAGACACAAGTGTTCCGTTGAATGGATTTGCCGCATTCTCAATAATACCATTTTGGGCAACTTTTAAAGCATCTTTTACAGTATAAATATTATCTATTTTAAAAGAAAGCATATCTCCCTGCTGTACTAACGAATTTATAAACAACTTCTTATTACCTTTATTTTGATTGTAAAAATCAACTGCCTTATTATACAAAATACTAAAAGTATTTTCATCAGCAGCAACTCCATCATCGTCCATCAAGACTATCCAATCGGCGCCATCATCATAAGCAGCTTTAGTACCTACATAAAATCCACCTGCTCCACCGATATTTGATTCTGTTTTAATATATTTGAACTTTGGGTTGTTTAACCAACCTTTACTATGTAAAAATCCGTATGTACCATCGGTAGAGCAATTATCTATAATAAATATACGGTCAAATTTTATAGTTTGTTTTAATAACATTTCAATGTTATTAGCAAGTAATTTTTTTCGATTATATGTTACTATTACTGCTGCAAGCAAATTATTCATCCTCTCTTTAGATGATTTCTACATTTAGCATATAGAGAAGGTATAAAAAACGCCATTATACCCTGTAATTTTCTGCCAATCCCATAACTTTCGCTGGTTATATATACCAAAAAATTTTTTCTTAAATATTTACAAAGATCCTTCCACACAGGTTTATTGTTTATACCATCTTTTTTATATAAATAAACCAAATTAAGTGCAATGTCGAAAATTTCTGCTCTTGCAATAATTGAAAGCTCAGATTTGTTACGACTGCTGTCAATTATTTTTTCATAAGTACGAATACTATGAAAATTGTTTAAAGAAAAACCACACAATGTAGCAGAATTATCACGTTGAAAATAATGATAGACCCTCGACTGAGGGTCAAAACAAACTTTTTTACAATATTTTAAATACCTAAAAGCAAAATCCAGATCTTCAGTTGTTCCCACATCATCTAAAAACTTTAAATTATTTTCACGTATAATTCTTAATTTGTACAATTTATTCCATGCAAATCCGCTTATATTTGGATACGACATTAAGGCCTTTTGAGCTTCTAACCCGTTCATCTCAACAAACTTAACATTTTCATTTATTACAACACTTTCTCCATTTTCATAATCCACATAATGACCCAAACAAACCAAATCAGGATTATACTTATCATATAATTCAATAAACCGAGATATATAATTAGGTTCAACCCAATCATCCGGGTCAGGGAAAATAACATATTGCCCTTTTGCAATTTCAATTCCAGCATTTCTTGCAGAAGATAAACCATCGTTTATTTTATGTGCAACACGAACTAAGTCAGAATATTTTTCTGCATATTCGTCGCACATTACTCCGCTCTTATCTTTTGAACCATCGTCAATTAATATGATTTCCATATCATCAGTTGTTTGATTCAAAAGTGTATCCATACAACGAGTTAAATATTTTTCCATATTGTAAACAGGTACAACTACAGATACTTTTTTCATAAATTATTCCTTTTAAAAATTTATAATGCCACTTACTTACGCAATAATGTTTTCAAAATTTTAATAATTGCTCTATAATATGACTTTCGGTAGTATTTTAAATCAATAACTTCAATTTTGTCATTATAATTATATGTATGTACACCGATTGCAGGATTTCCATTTAATATACCAATATCATTAGGTGTTATTGTCTTTAACAGTTGGAATTTAAAATCGTAAATAAAATTATCTTGTAATTCTAAAAAGTTAATTGCTTTTCCATATTCCTCAATACAATCTTGAGTAACCATAATATTTTTATTATTTAGTTTAAATATATTTCCTCCAGGTCTTGCAATACTCATATCTGTTGACAATACGCCTTGTTTTGAAATTTCAAACTTTGTACCATTATATTCTAGTAATAGCAACTCTTTTTTATCAGTTTCATTTTTACCCAATCTTAATGACAGTGCATACAGTTTATCATTTACAAAAAACGGTGTTGTATCAACCAATTTTATGTTGTCCATACATGCTATTTGTTTTTCCCATTTATCAGGAAAAGAAATTGCCTTATACATAAATAATTTATTTGATTCATTTGATTCCGGAAGCATATATATATCGTTATTTAGTCTGAATATTAACGGATATGAAAGATGATATTCTTCTTTTATTATTTCCCTAAAATCTTCAAATTTGTTATTTTCTCTGTTGAATTTTGAATATACAATAACTCCTCTGCTTAATTTATAAGAAAAAAACTCTGCAAAAAGATATGTTTCGTTTTTATAATCAAACAAAAATGGATCTGCATACCATCCTCTATGTCCGTTTTTAATAATTTGAAAACCAGCGGTATCTTTTAGCAATAATCCGTTTTTCTTATTTCTGTAAGCAATATTCCATGTTTCAATTTTTAATCCCATTTTACGTACAACCTTTATGCAAAATTAATAATTATTGAAAACAGCTTGCAAGTTTCCACAAATTTATATCATTATTTAGCATAGCTTTTTCTGTTTGTTTTAGTATATACGGTAATTTAACATCCTTACTTGGCTTATTTTTTTTTATAATATTACATGCAAGTACAAATAAAGAATTAACTAATTCATTGTCTAAACCGCAAAATGTTTTATAATAATATAAACTTAAATGTCTTATTAAAAGCGTATAAAACATATCATTAAATTTTAAATTTAAATTTTTATACTGACCTAATATTTTCATTAACAGCCAATAGCTGTCTATTGTTTTTAATTGGGTCGTTTTGTTTTGAATGTGTGAAAAATTATTTTCATACCATCTATATTCATATAAAACTTCCGAAATATAGGCAAACTTTTTACATTGAGGGAAAATGAGCATTTGGATAATTGTATCTTCATACCAGTACCCTGGAAAAAACCTTACTTTATTCCATAATTCTCTTTTATAAACCTTACACCAAGGAAGACCGGGATAATTCATTATTTCATCATTGTTCTTATAGCTCATTAAATTAAATTTAGGATAAATATTAGGTAATACACTAACTACCTTGCCATTTGATTCTTTAACAAGATTATGTGCTCCCATTACTATATCATAATTTCCCTCAAATGCCTTTGAAAGTAGTTTTTCCACAGTATCATTATGAATTTGATCATCACAATCAACAAACATTAAATATTTCCCGCTTGCATTGTTTATACCGGTATTTCTTGCTCCCGCAATTCCAATATTTTTTTGAAAAATTATTTTTATATTAGGATAATCTTTATATTTTTTTAAAATATCCTTTGCGCCATCTGTAGAACCGTCATCAACAAAAATAGCCTCAAATTTATATTTTGTTTTCTGTTCAATGATTGATAATATATTGTTTTCTATTAGGTCAACATAATTGTAAACTGGTATTACAATAGACAAATCAATTTCATTATTTATTTTAGGATTTATATATTCAGGTTCGGAAACTATATCTGGATATACTTTTGTAATATTTTTCAAAGCAACTTCTGAATCCATTTTTACTATATTTTTTTTGTATAATATTTTTTTTATAAAAAATATTATACAAAAAAAGAAATATGACAATTCAGCAAATAATATTGATAAACTTTCATTATGAAATATATTATAAAATTTAAAATAAATAGCATGTTTCATAATTTATAACCTCATAAGCATTTCTTCAACAGCTTTAGTTGTGTTTTCCGTACTGAAAAACTTGCCTCGTTCTTTTGCTTTTTCTGCATAAATTGCAAGCAAACCGTCAGTAGTCAGTATTTTTTTAATTCCTTTGTAAAGAGCATCTTCATTATTTTCGGTTACAATTCCATATTGATTATTTTCTCCAAGCATTTCCTGCATACCTGAACATAATGTTGTAACAACAGGCGTTCCAATAATCAAGGATTCCGTAACAGAAGTACTGAATCCTTCACTATAAGAAGAGCAAACATATAAGTCACATTTTCTTACATATTTATAAGGATTAGTTTTGTAGCCTAAAAAAATAAAACTGTTTAAAAGATTATTTTTTAATAAATATTTTTCTATAATATGTTGTTCTTCTCCCAAACCAAGGATATAAACCTTATTTTTTATTCCATTGTCTAATAACTTTTTATGTATAGACGCCAACCTTTTAAAACCTTTAACTTTCGTTATTTTTCCAACAGAACAAAGGTTGAAAACGCTTTCATCAAAAGTGATATCATCAACATTTTCAAAAGACTTTTTTAAAATAACATCTGTTTCAATGGTATTATACAAAACCTCTATAGGTTTATTAAAAGAAAATGTTTTAGTAAAATAATCCTTAACCAATTTTGATACACAAATTGTATTATCAAATTTACTATAACATTCTTTTGCTTCCCTAAAATTTCTAAATCCTACAGAGGCATTTTTTTCTGTATCCATTTTACAATGAATCCAGCTTACAAGCTTTGTATCTTTGTCCGGACAGCCACTTACAATTCTTGCTGTCGGACCTTCAAGATATGATACAACAATATCATATTTTTCTTTTATAAACTTTTTATAAAGACTTTGCGGTGAAAATAGTTTTAAAATTTGACTATTTCCTTTGAATGTTTTTTTAAAACAATATCTATACTTAATATCCCTTTTTAAAAATTGTTCATTTACTCCGCCTGCAAATAATACTTGAACAGTAATATCAAAATTACTTCTGTCCATATTATTAACAAGATTAACAAGAACTTTTTCAGCTCCGCCGTGTGATAAATTGGGAATAAAAAACAATATCTTTTTCATATATTTCTACTTTCTGCTAAATCTTTTTTCGTGCAATATTTTATATATAGGCGTTGGCAACAATCCAACTAAAATAGGTTTAATAGCGTAATAATAACACCTTACAGGCAAGTTAAATGTTTTTATTATTTTTTTTCGCAATTTATAGCTATTAATCCTATACTTAAATTTTCTGCGTTTTGCCGCTGACCTGTCATCTCGCATACTGTATAAAGCTTCTTGAATATTTGCGCCTTTATAACCGGCTTTATAAAGTCTATACCATAAATCATAATCTTCAATTCTTGTAACTTCTTCGCTTGTATTATATCCGTCCAATTCATCAAGCACACTTTTTTTCATCATACAGCCTGCATGACAAAATGGAGGACCTACAACTAAATCCCTTATTGACGGAAAGTCTTTGACTATTGTTGTCCTGAATATTCCGTATTTGTCAAACATATTCATTCTTGTGCTGACTAATGAATATTCAGAATTTTTTTCAAGAAAATTTATTTCTTTTTCAAATCTTTCGGGAGAACATACATCATCGCCATCCATTCTTGCTACATATTCTCCTTTAGCAACTTCCAAACAATTATTTAAGGTAGGTGCAAGGGTTAGATTTTTTTCATTTCTATAAACTTTTATTCTATTATCACTATTCGCAATATTTAACGCTTTTTGAAATGTATTATCAGTTGAACAATCATCAAACATTATCAATTCCCAATTTGTATATGTTTGATTTTTAATACTGTCTACAGCTTCTTCCAAGGTATCTGAACAATTATATATACCCATCAAAACTGATATCAATGGTTTACTGTTCAATTTTATCCTCCTCATATTCATTTGTAAAGCTCACATATACAGGATGATGATACCATGTTTGCTGTTCTTCTGGGGGCAACTTCATATAATCTCCATATCTAATTTTTAAAAAACTATTATAATCTTCTAAAACTTTTACATATGTATCTTCAAATTTTATATCAACTATTTTTTCAAGCAACTTTTTATCATAATGCATTCTCATAGTATTTATAACACTCATGTCAGCTAATTTTAGGTTCGTATTTTTGTTATATTTACAAATTTTTTTTAAATACTTTTTTGCCTTTAACGGTAATTTATTTTTTCTACTTAATTTTAAAATTAACTTTGAACCTAATTGTAACAATTTACCATTATTCATAGGTGCATATTCTCTAACAAACAAATTATATAACATTACATCTATCATTTGCTTTTTTTGGTGTAATTTTTTTTCAGGGACCCTGTCAAAAGGGAAAATATCTACAAAAATACCTTTATGATAGTTTTTTCCTAAATCCGTTTTTTGAACAAATGCTGTATTTCTTTTTCTAACTTTGGTGAAACTTTGAGCAAAATCTCTATTGGTGTCATGATTCTGTAAAATATATTCGTCAGTATCTGTCCAAAGTTCAATAAATTTATTATAGTCATCTCTTAACATACATATGTCAAGATCGTCATCCCATGGTATAAATCCTCCATGTCTAACTGCACCAAGAATAGTTCCATATGCAATTGAATATTTAATATTATTTATTATACAAAAATTATGAATTACCTTTAATATTTCAATTTGAACCAATTGTAGTTTTCTTAAATCATTGTAATTATCAATTTTACTATAATCAAATTTCTCAATCATGCTACATTTCCTAATTAATATCATTTAAATCTTTTTTTATTTGTGTTGTACTTATTTCCGGAGTTCGTGAAAGATATACAACTTGTACACCTTCGTTATGCAAAAAATCAAACTTACCTTTCCAATCATCTCCCATAACAAAAGTATCAACACGAAGCTCCTGAACATCACTTATCTTTTGTTCCCAGCTTTTTTCAGGTATTACTAAATCTACATACCGTATTGCTTCCAACAATTGCTTACGTTGTTCATAATTAAAATAGCATTTTTTATGTTTTTCATTCCAATTAAATTCATCCGTTGACAATGCAACTATTAAATAATCACCCATTTCCTTTGCCCTGCGCAATAAGTTAATATGCCCATAATGCAAAAGATCAAAAGTTCCATATGTAATTACTTTCTTCATATTTTCCTCCGTAATCTAGGACATTAAATAAAATTTGTATATTTTTAATACAATGTAAGATAAGTTTCATACTCACATAATTAAAATTATAACATTTTAAATAATGCTAATACCTCTTTTTTTACAGGTTCTATACAATATCTTTGAACTCTTACTTTATTTTGCTTGCCAAATTGCAAACATAGATTTTTGTTGTTTTTCAAACTTTTAATTGCATCCGCAAATGCATTAACATCGTTAACATTACATATATAGCCTGTCTTTCCATCTTCCAGATAGTCGTTTACACCTCGAATATTTGATATAACCACCGGCAATCCGCAGTACATTGCTTCTAAAGATGCAACACTTAATCCCTCATGTATAGACGACAGCACAAATACGTCAGACTGACTGCAAATATCAACAACATCCATACGGTATCCTATAAAATGTACATTATCCTCTATATTATTTTCTTTTGCCAGTTTTGTCAACTCTTCAAACAAGATCCCCTTACCACATATTATATAGTGAATTTTTTTATCTTTTAACAATCCAAGAGCATTAATTACTACTTTTTGATTCTTTCTTTTTGTCAGTTCTCCAACCGATAATACAATAAAATCATTATCACTTATTCCTAATTCTTTTCGAATATCATTCTGATTTTCACTTTTTTGCAGTCTGTCTGTGTTAATTCCAATTCCGTGGATATATTTAACGTCTTTGGCATGCATCTTTTTTGCTCGTTCAAAATCCTCACGATTTATCGTAACAATTGTATCGGTAAAATGAGACATAAGTCTTTCTATAGGATAGAAAATTATCCAGTTAAGTTTTGGGGCTCCATTATAAAAATGGAATCCATGAACCATATACAATACTTTTGTATCGGTTTTACGTATTTTTTTTGCTGCCAAACGGGTTGCAACCCCCATAACCGGCTCATTTGTCCAAATAATATCATATTGATTATTTTGAATTATTTTTTTGATATCCTTATAACCCTTAAAATTAACGGGAGAAAGAGGACTGCGGACAATTCTAACAATATAAATATTGTTTACATATCCTTCCAACTTTTGTCTTATTTCTTCTATTCTGCCCCCAACATCAGCACACGCAATTTCTATATCAAAGCCATTTTCTGAAAGATTTATTACATGAGGCACCAAAAATTGAACCATCATTAAATCGGTTGAGGTAATCAGAATACGCTTATTCATTTATAGCACCCTTTACCTTTTCTACAATTCCATCAGCATTGATTCCAACCTGTTCTCTTAAATAAGCCTGGCTTCCTACTTCAACACAATAAAAATCATTAATACCGATTCTGTGGAGCTTTGCTTTATGATCAAGCTCTGCCATAATTTCGGCAACTGCACTGCCAAAACCGCCTACTATGTTATGCTCTTCCACAGTAAATATATTATCAAATCTATTTGCACAATTTTTAATTACTTCTTTGTCAATAGGTTTAACTGTGGGGAAGCTATACTGCTCTACTGCAATACCCTCATTTTCAAGCATATCACAGGCTAAAGATGTTTCTTCAAGAATTGCACCGGTTGAAAAAATTGCAACCTTTTTCCGCAATTCATTTGCATCTCTTAGTTTATAAGCCTTGCCTATTTCAAACTCTTTTATATTATTAACTGTTTTCTCTCCGCCTCTGCCAAGCCTTAAATAACAGGTCCCATTTTTATTTGCAATTTTTTTAACTGAAAGAGATGCTTCATTAGGGTCCCCGGGACAAATAACAGTAACATCAGGTAATGCACGAAGAATTGCAATATCTTCCGTTGCATGATGGCTCATTCCCAAAGAACCGTAAACATAACCTCCGCCAACGCAAATTATATTTACATTAGCATTATGGTAAGCACAGTCGTTTCTGATTTGCTCTAAACAACGAAGTGTAGGAAAATTACCGATTGAATATGTGAATACCTTTTTGCCTTCAAGTGCAAGACCTGCAGCAACACCCGTCATATTTTGCTCTGCAATTCCTGCATTGATAAACTGGTCAGGCAGTGTTTCCCAGAAACTCTTAAGAACTCCAAATCCCAAATCGCCGGTTATAAGCTCAATACTTTTATCTTCTTTACCAAGTTCGATTAAAGTCTTTATTACAGTGTCTCTCATCTGTCTTCAACCTTTCTTGTGTAATATGTGGGATTATATGTTTCTGAAACAGTATGTCTGCAATTTTCAGGGGCAGCCTTAGTTTCAGGGCAACCGTTTGGTGTATATGGGTCTGTTGCATTATCAGGCTTAATTTTATGCAGTTCATTTACTGCACAGTTATATTCCCATCCCTCATGAGGAAATCTGTAATGCCATAGGATATCCATTTCCATAAAAGAAATCCCCTTGCCTTTTACTGTATGGGCTATCACAACTGTCGGCTTATTTTCAGGGTTTGAGGTATTTTTAAGTGCATTTTTCAGTTGATCGTGATTATGTCCGTCAACCTCAATAACATTCCAGCCAAATCCTGCCCAACGCTTAGCCATATCAACTTCAAGAGTATTATTACAATAATCAAGACTTTGCATATGGTTATGGTCTACTATTGCCACAAGGTTATCTAGTTTAAAATGATTTGCAAATTCCGCCGCTTCCCAAACAGAACCTTCGTTACATTCACCGTCACCCATAACTACAAATGAACGAAAACTTTTATTATCCTGCTTAGCCGCTAAAGCACGACCCGCTGCAACAGGAAGTCCGTGACCTAAAGAGCCTGTTGAAAAATCTATTCCGGGCAAATGATGTGAAACATGTCCCGATAAACGACTGCCGTTTGCATAATGTGTTTTAAGCTCGTCCACATTAAAAAAGCCACATTCGGCAATTGCTGCATAAACTGCTGCTCCTGCGTGACCTTTGCTTAAAATAAATCTGTCTCTATATTCCCAGTCAGGATTATCCTTATCAAATTTTAAAATATCTGCATATAGCACACCCATTATATCTGCAACGGATAAAATTGCACCTATGTGGCTTCCGCCTGAAAGGTGCGTCATTTCTATTCCGTGTCGGCGTATCAGCCAAGATAATTGCTGACTTTTCATTCTTATTCTCCCTTAAAAAGATATTTCCGATAATTCCTTTATTTGTTTTTCAAAAATATAATCATAAATCATATTAACAATTTCAAAGTCAATATTTTCATCAAATTTTCTGGCAAAAAAACACTTACTTTTTATAATTTCATCAAAATCTTCTTTTCTGAAAGTATATGGCTTTCCACGTTTCCAATCAATTAATCTCATAGAACTATTTTGAAAGTTATTGACGTCTCTTATTTTATTTCTGAATTTTTCTGAGTTATATGCCATTGAATGATATACAAGTTCAATAGGACAAAGTGTTTTTCTAAATATTTTATAAATCTTCTTCTCGTTTTCCAACAAGTAACTTGCAAAATCGTTTGGTAAGGAGCACCAATCCCAACCATTATAAATTTTTATATTTTCATTTCTCAATCTATTAATTCCAATAAGCTTTTGCAAATACATTAACATTAAGTTAACGCCTTTTAAAAATTTACAGTTGCGATAATTTTTATAATTTAAAAAATTATAATAATATTTTACTCTATCATCAGAATAACTTATTGTATGTGGATAAATAGCTAATAAAATCTCATCTTTATCTTTTAAAAATTCATGAATATATTTTTGTGTTTTAATTGGTAAATCAACACCGGATAGTAGATGAAAATAGTCATAATCATCCACTTCTTTAGCATTTTTTATCAGATCAAAAACTATATCAACCTGAGAAAAGTCTGCCCAATATAAATTTTTTCTTGGTATAAATTTAATATTTGAGTACTTAGGTATAGAACAGAATTGTTCTTGATCAAACTCTCCGATTTTCGCATCCATATGTATGTAAATATCATTTTGAGGATAATCTAAAAGTGAAATTTGCTTTTTTAAAATTTCAAAATTATTAAAAGGCATTATTAAATATGCATGTTTTTTCATAAATTAACCTCTATTTCCTTTTTATTTTATATATCCCGTAATATAACTCACATAACCTATACTGTTCATTTGTAAATAAAAAAAGCTAAAAAACAACAATGTAGCTATAACAATTACCAAATTTCTTTGTTTTTCAGGAAAACACTTTTTAAACAAAAGCGGTATTAAAATTAAATTATAAACTTCACAATAAATAGGCAGTCTTCCTATGAGTATTCCGCTTGAAAACATACCTACTAAATACAGTGCAGCTGCAACCAAAGACATATTTATGCAAATATTTACATAAGGGTCTGCCTCATTTTCTTTCTCTAAGGTTCCTCTGTAAATATACGCTGCTATTGGAAAAATGGCATAAAAAGCAACTCTTATAGGATTAACACCGTCATCTTCCTGCATTTGTTCGCTTATACCTCCATAATTAGTTCCCTGCAAAACATTATCAACTTCTTCAAAAAACGGTTCGGCAAATATACAAATTAAAATAATTATTGTTAAAAATAAAATTATTCTTCCGCTCCACGGTTTACATCTTACGATAAAATATATAAGAATCATTAATAAACAGGTTGTATGAATAGTCGATAACAATAAAACGGCTAAAATAAAAGGGAATAATTTTCCTCTTACAATCCAGTCAGATAATGCAAATAGCACCGCTACTGTAATAAATTGCCTCATACCATTCATCATCCAAGTGAAGGTGAGCATTGAGATAAATAAAAATGAACTGTAAAAAAAATTGCAGGAATGCTTTCTTAATGTATACATTACACAAAGCCCACTGAATATGGCAATGGTCATTAACCACCACTGATAATTTTGAGAAATAAATGATTTAAATATTACATTAAAAACTTCAAACCCCGGTGCTTTACCATCCCACTCTATCTCATTCCATGCATCTGTAAAATTATTAGGAATAGCTCTGAAAGACCATATATATTGTGTAGTATCTATAAAAACAGTTCGCATACCTATCCAAAAGATAAAGTATCCAAAAGTTACAAGGCAAAAAATAAGCGGAACCTTATCAAACATTTCTTCTAATTTTTCATCGCTTGCATACGGTGCATAAACAAGCGACTTAATTTTTCTGCCTACAGTAAATCTATAAAACAAATAAACTATTAAGGGACAGATTAGCATTGATAAATATATAATCAACCAAAAAACACCTACTTAATTAATCAGAAATTTTTAACAATTCTGAAATTTGTTCGTCTGTAAGATTCCAGTCCATTGCTTCAATATTTGACAGAAGTTGAGACGGTCTTTTTACTCCGACTAAAACAACCGACTCTTTTATATAATCAAGAATAAATCTTATTGCAATTGCAGGAAGGGATTTTGAATTTTCATAAGAAATTTTTTTCATTGTTTCTACAATTTGCAAGTTTTGTTTTAACTTCTCACCGTGAAAATTTACATATATTTCCCTTGAACGTCTGTCGTCAGAATCAAATTTTGTATTTATATCATATTTTCCGGTAAGAATGCCTTGTCCCAAACTTCCCCATGTAAAAGGAGTTAAATTAAGGTCTTTTGAAATAATCAATATATCCTTCTCATTTTTTCTGCAAGCAAGACTGTATTCATCCTGAAAACTTACAAACTTACCTTTTTGAGATTTTAGTTCTTCAATATCTTCGCTATAAATATTAGACAGACCAAAATATCTGATATATCCCTTTCTTTTAAGTTTTTCAAGAGTTTTAATAACATCAGAAATCGGTGTTATATTGTCTCGATAATGAACTTGATACAAATCTATATAATCCGTATCAAGTCTTTTTAAACTACCTTCAAGGGCTTTTTCTATATATTCAGGACTATTGTTATAAACAGTTTTGCCGTTAGAAGTACAAACACCAAATTTTGTAGCAATAATTGCTTTTTCTCTTTTTCCTTTCAAAGCTTTACCAAGTGTAATTTCCGACTGACCTAAACCGTAAACATCGGCAGTATCAAAAAAATTAACACCATTATCCAAAGCACAATGCACTGAATCAATTAATTCCTGTTCAAGAATATTTCCGCCCCAGCCGTATCCGCCCATAGGACAACCGCCCATACATAAACGAGATACCCTTAAATCAGAATTTTTTAAAGTAATAGACTCCATTCTTTTATCCCTTTTTTCCAAAAGTAAATGACAAAGCCTTTTTCAAAACACACCATACAGTTTTAAAGAAAAGGGTCACATCTGTTTTAAAAGAAACTGTTGCCGCATATTTTATTCTTAATTGATTTTTCTTTTTTAATACATATTTTTCATACATTTCATCGGCATTTTCTCCGCCTACAATTTCATCTAAGTTTATAAATTCTATTGAACTGTAATCGGTTATTCCCGGACGAACCTGAAATATGTATTTTTCATCGCCACTATATTTATTTGTATATCTTAAAAGTTCGGGTCTTGGACCTATGAAACTCATATCGCCTTTAATAATGTTCAAAAGATTAGCGATTTCATCAAGCTTTGTTTTTCTAAGAAAGTTGCCCACTTTCGTTATTCTGCTGTCATTAAGGGCAGTTGTACCGCCGCCTATTTTATCCGCATTTTGTACCATAGTGCGGAATTTAAATATTTTAAAGGGTTTCCCCTTGTACCCGCCTCGTTCTGCCCTGTAAAAAACAGGAAAACCCGTTTCTGCAACAATAGCAATTGAAATAATTAAATAAACAGGGAATAAAACAAAAAAACAAAATACCGCTAAAACAAAATCACAAACTCTTTTTATATATCTGTTATAGATTCCATCAAATGCGTTTATGCTGCTGTTTGTATAAACTTCAGCAATATTTTCTATATTCCTTACCTTCTCTATGTACATAAAAATAACTCCAAAAATAAATTCATATTTAAATGAATTATAACACATACTCAATTATTAAGCAATAATTTTAAATAACATTTTTGTCGACAATTTGTGACAATTAAATGATATATCTTTTTCTTGAATTTTTCTTAATTTATGTATATTATTAAATTACATATTATACTAAAACCCAATAAAAAACGGTTTTTAGTATAAACGGGGAGTTAATAATGAAAATAAACAAATTTTTTAAAAATTACAAAAAATCATCAATTTTTTTAACAATTATTTTTGTTTTAATTATCACTCTTATTTGTAATATAATTTATTGCTATAACACAATAAATGTAAATCATTACAATATTAAATCTCAAAAACTTCAAACAAACCTGCGAATTGTTATGATTTCTGACTTACATATGAAAGATTACGGAAACAATAATGAAAAATTAGTAAATATTATCAAGAAGGAATCTCCTGACATTATTGCCGTATTGGGAGATTTTACAGTAAAAGACTCCACAAATTATGATATTGTGCTAAAACTTATGCCTCAGCTTGTAAATACAGCACCTACCTACTATGTATTAGGAAACCACGAGTTACCAATACTTGACACAACAAACTTTACAGATGATATTAAAAGCACAGGGGTTCATCTATTAATCAATAAAAGTGAATACTTTGAAAAAGACGGAGAAAAAATTCTTATTGGTGGTATTAAGCAATACCCTTATTATGATTTTCAATCTCCCGACTTTGAAAACGAGGAAAGATATTTTCTTGATGATTTTATAGAAAAAGAAAAGGAAGATTTTGGAATTTTACTTTGTCATTATCCCGAATATTTTATGTGGAAATTTAATGAATTTGATATTGATTTAATGCTATGCGGACATACACACGGCGGGCTAATAAGAATTCCCTTTTTAGGCGGACTTATCGCTCCTGAGCAGGGTCTGTTTCCAAAATATGATATGGGATACTTTGAATCCGATACTGCCAAGATGATTGTTACATCAGGACTTTCAACATCAAGTATAATCCCCCGAATCAATAATCCGGGGGAAGTGTGTGTAATTGATATTAATAAATAAAATTATCCTAAAACTTTTTTTGCTGTATCTACGCTTTCTTTAGCGTCTTTACAGTAATAATCTGCGCCGATTTTCATAGCGTAATCTTCGGTTAAAACTGCGCCTCCTACAAAAATGATACATTTGCTTGAACCGTCAGGATTTTGAAGTTCTTTTGTATTTCTTACAAGAGTAATCGTATCTTCCATACTCTTTAACGTTGTTGTCATTAAAGCAGACAGACCTATCATTTTAATGTCCTGCTTAATTGCGGTATCAACAATAAGCTGAGGGTCAACGTCTCTGCCTAAATCAACAACCGTATAACCGTAATTATCAAGCAATACCTTTACAATATTTTTGCCTATATCGTGAATATCGCCTTTTACTGTTGCCAATATAATTTTACCCTTGCTTACAGCAATATTATTTTCTGCTGTAAGCTTTTTCTTTATAACATCAAAGCACGCCTGTGCAGTATTTGCACTCTGAATAAGCTGAGGCAAAAAGATTTTGCCCTTTTCAAAGTCCTCGCCAACTTTATCCAGGGCAGGAATAAGTTTATTATTTATTATTTCCATAGCGTCTGTATTTTTCAGAAGTTCTTCTGTTGCCTTAGCGCCCTCATCTTTTAGTCCGTTCATAACAGCGTAATTCAAATCATGCTTTGACGTATTATCAGTAGTTTTCTGAGGTGTAAATTCATTATAGTTTTCAATAAAACTTCTTGAATTTTTATCAATATCAGCAAGCACCTTATATGCTCTTACCGCACCTGTCATTGACTCTACATTAGGATTGATTATAGGTAAATCAAGACCCTCCTGCAATGCCATTGTTAAAAATGTGCTGTTTACAAGCTCCCTGTTGGGGAGTCCGAATGATATATTGGAAACACCAAGCACGGTTCTGCATCCAAGTTCAGTTTTTACCCTGTGCAAAGCCTCTAAGGTCTGCATAACTCCCTCTTGTTCCGCAGATGCCGTAAGTGTTAAGCAATCAATAAAAATATTTTCTTTGCCGATTCCGTACTGTTCTGCACGTTCAACAATTTTTTTTGCTATATCGAATCTACCTTGAGCTGTTTTGGGAATTCCGTTTTCATCAAGAGCTAATCCCACAACCGACGCACCGTATTTTTTAGCAAGAGGTAAAATACTTTTAAGGCTTTTTTCCTCTCCGTTTACAGAATTTATAATAGCTTTACCGTTATAAACTCTCAACCCCGCCTCTACAACATCAGGCTTTGTTGAGTCAATTTGCAAAGGCACATCGATGACAGACTGGAGTGCTTTAACGGTACGCACCATCATAGCTTTTTCATCTATTTCAGGAAGTCCTACATTCACATCAAGAATATCTGCGCCGCCCTGAACCTGTGATACAGCCTGATTTAAAATGAAATTCATATCATTATTTTTAAGAGCTTCTTTAAAAAGCCTTTTACCGGTAGGATTAATTCTTTCTCCGATAATTCTGGGCTGATCAATTAAAACCGTTGTACTCGAACTGCATACAACAGATTTTTTCTGATTTTCTTTTTTTCTGAATTTTTCTGTTTTTAAGGCAGAAGAAAGCTCTTTAATATATTCGGGAGTAGTACCGCAGCATCCGCCTGTAACTTTAACTCCGAAATCAAGCATTTTTAAAACACTTTGAGTAAAATCCTTTGGACTGACATCATAGGTATTGCTGTTAGGGTCAGGCAGACCTGCATTTGGCTTAACAACAAGCGGAAGGTCAGTCCAGTGGGACATTTCTTTTACGATAGGCAATAGTTCCTCAGGACCTAAAGAGCAATTTACGCCGATTGCGTCGACGCCTAATCCCGACAATGTAATTACCATTGAAGAAATACAAACGCCTGTAAAAGTACGTTTGTTTGCTTCAAAAGTCATTGTACAAATTATAGGTTTATCGGAATTTTCTTTTGCCGCAAGGACGCCCGCTTTAATTTCAAGCAAATCGGTCATCGTTTCAAAAACGATTAAATCTGCGTCTTTGCCTGCAATGATTTGCTCTTTAAAAATGTTATAAGCCTCTTCAAAGCTCAGTGAACCTGTTGGTTCTAAAAGCTGACCCACAGGACCTATATCAAGAGCTATTAAAGTGTCGGTATTTTCCGCCGCTTTTTTAGCCGCCTTAACAGCCTGCGGAATAATATTCTCTGCTGTATATCCGCTGTTTTTAAGTTTATAGCTGTTGGCTCCGAATGTATTTGTATAAATAATATCGGCACCTGCTTCGATGTATTGTTTATGAATATCAGCAATCTGCTCATTATGGGTAACGCAGAGTATTTCAGGCATTTCCCCTAAAGGAAGTCCTGCTTTTTGAAGCATAGTTCCCATTGCACCGTCAAGCATCACAAATTCTTTATTTAACAATAAACTTTTAAAATCCACAATGTGAACCTGCCTTTCTGTAACGGCAACTGCCTTTTAAAGAGCAAACTGCACAGCCTCTTTTTCTTTGTTCTATCTCATTATCTGATACTCCAACTACCGCCGTAACGGATTTTGTAGGGGTAAGCAAAAAATTATCATTTGTGCAAAGACCGATTTTTCTGGGTGCATCTAAAATATTCAGAAACTGTTTTTGCAATGTTATGGGATAATCACCGTAACCCGGACTAAAACGGAAAGTTAAATATTTCCCCTTATATTTTTTCGCTATTATTTCATCAACGCAACAGCACGCCTGTTCAATTGCAACGCTTGCAAAGCTGTCAAGAACAACCGCCTTTGCCATATCCAAAAGCTGAGTTTTTCTTATTAAATTATCTATGCCGTTGCCTAAAGTTGCACACATAATAACAGCATTCTGACACCCTTGCAAGTGATTCTTAATATCATTGCCTTCCAAAAGCTCGGCATTATTTACGGGAACTTCCTTATACAAAAATTTCGGTTCTGCATTTTTTAAAATTTCCTGCTCACAAATATCAAGCAATTCTTCCATTTTGCTGTTCATTTCAACATTTGCATTACCTAAATATCTTATACATTCCTGTCTGTTCAAAGAAGAAAGTTCTATCATAACAAATTATTTATAGCTCCCTTTATTTTTGTTGCTACATAAGGATTATTCATTGTATAAAGATGTATTCCGTCAACATCATTTGCAATTAAATCTACAATCTGCTCAATTGCGTAAGCAATACCTGCATCACGAAGTGCCTCAGGATTATTTTCATATTTCTGCATAATTTTTGAAAATTTTACAGGCAGACTTGCTCCGCACATTGATACCATTCTCTCAATTTGATTTTTGTTTGTAACAGGCATAATACCCGCTTCAATAGGTATATTAATTCCTGCAATTTTAGTTTTCTCGTAAAATTTGTAAAATGCACTGTTATCGAAAAATAACTGTGAAATTAAAAATTCTGCGCCGTTTTCTACTTTTTTCTTTAAGTTTATAATATCCTCCACCTGATTTTCGGCGTCAACATGAACTTCAGGGTAGCAAGCTCCTGCAAGATTAAAATCACCTTTTGTTTTTATGTATTCACAAAGTTCACTTGCATATCTGAAATCTGTTTTAGGCTCAATGTCAGGCACAATGTCTCCCCTTAAAGCAAGAATATTTTCTATATTTTCTTTTTGAAAATCCTCCAAAACTCTGTCTATATCTTCCTTGCTGCTGTTAATACAGGTTAAATGAGCCAATGCCTCAATTTTATATTCATTTTTAATTTTTGATGCAATTTCCAAAGTTTTTCCGGGATTACTTCCACCTGCACCGTATGTAACGCTGAAATAATCAGGTGAAAGCTTTTTCATTTGTTCAATTGCATTTAAAATTGTTTCTACCGGTGAGGTTTTCTTCGGAGGAAAAACCTCAAAAGAAAAAATTGTTTTACCCTGTTTAAATTTATCTGCAATACGCATATATTCCTCCGAATTATAGTTATTTTTAAATAAAAATCTGTAAAATCATTTTGTTTTATTATTTTCAATACTAAATATAACACAACAACATTTTTATAACAAGTTTTTAAATATTTTTATGTAGTATAAAATTTATAAACATCCTTTAAATATTTAGAAAACTCATCTACAGCATTATTTGGTTCAATAAGCTTGACCTTTGTACCAAGTGCAAAAAGCCAGCCGAAAAACTGCGGACTTAACACGACCTTTACGGTTACAGAGAAGGTATCGTCACTTTCTCTTGATACAAAAACATTTTTTCCGAACCTGTCGACTATTACTCCGATAAGCGAATTGTCTACAGAAAGCTTAACTGATGTTTCGTTACCGCCAAACATTGAAAAAACCGATTTTGTATAGGATGCTACGTCAAACTTTTCAAAAGAGCTCTCACCCTCTCTTTCCTCATCTGAAATCATAATATCCTGCATTTTGTCAACACGGTAATGCTTCAGCTTTTGTGAGTCATTTTCGTATGCAATAAGGTAGTAATTTTCATCATCCCAGCTTAATGCCCACGGAGATACCTTGTACAGTTCACCGTTTCTTCTGGGTTGCTTTTTAATTCTTTCAATATCGTTAAAATCAAGTATCCATTCATTATAAACAAAAGTAATTTGTTTACCCGATGACAAGGCGTTGTGCAAAGTATCTACGTTATAATAAATCTTTTCGTTTAGAGTTTTTACCCTGTTAGTTACAAAGACCTGTCTTTGCAACAGCTTTGCGTCATTTAGTGAGCATAATTTTTCAAGCTTGCCTATCAGCTCCATACTTTTCTTGGAGGTTATAAACTTTGAACTTTGAATTGCGTCTACTAAAAGTTTAAGCTCAGGCATCTGAAAATCTCTTATTCCGATATAATATCCTGTTGAGTTTGTTTTTTCCCTGCAAATATCAAGACCGAATTTTGAAAGCGTTTCAAGGTCGCTGTAAATACTTTTTCTCTCAGCATTTATTCCCTGTCTTGACAGCTCTTCTATGATTTCATTTACGGTTATTTTGTGGTTTTCATCAGTCTTTTCCAAAAGAATTTTTGCTATATATAGTATTTTTTCCTTTTGTCTTGAAGCCCTTGCCATAATAAAAATCCTTTCAAAATAGTTTTATGATGTCTATGCTATCATAGTCGCAACAGAAATTATAATGGGCATTGTTATAATTGAAACTAATGTAGTTGCAGAAACTACTCCTACCGACAGCTTGACATCTGCATTAAATTTTGTTGCAAACATTGTGGTAGTTGCCGCAACAGGTGCGGCTGATGCGATAGTGCAGGCAACAAGAATATCTCCTCTTATACCGCACAGATACATAATTGCAAGCGACAGTAAAGGAATGAATATAAGCCTCATTCCAATTGTAACATACGCCCATTTGTCCTTAAAAATTTCTTTAATATTTGACTGAGATAAATGATATCCTATAATTAGCATTGGGACAGGTGTATTCAAATTTGCAAGGTATTCAACGGGAGTTGAAATAACTTTTGGAAGCGTTATTGAAAGCAAAAACAAAATAAGTCCTATTACAACTCCCAAAATACCCGGATTTAATGCAAGTTTTTTTGCAGAAAGTTCTTTTTTATTTCCGCTCATTGCATAAAGTCCGTATGTCCATATAATAATATTAAAAACGGCAACAAACATTGAACCGTAAAATACGCCGTCTGTGCCTAAAATTGCAGACTGTAAAGGTAATGACATAAACCCGCAGTTTGAAAAAACAGTACCGAATTTAAGCACTTTATTTCTTGAAGTATTTTTGTCTCTGAAAACAATATTGCAAATTATAATTGAGCCGATAATTATTGCTGTCGAACACAAGGCTGTAATTCCTAAATTCAAAAGCATAGCCGCATTGAATTTTCTTTGAAATGCATTAATCATAACGCAGGGTGTAACAATATATAAAACAATATCGGTCAATTTTGAAGAAGCATTGTCGTTCAAAAATTTAGTTTTTCCGCAAATAAAACCTATACCAATAAGAATAAATAAAATTATTACCTGACCTGAAACCATTAAAAAATTTTCCGTCATAAATTAAAACAGCACTCTTTTCTTGTACAATTTGTCGATATTATTATATCACAGAGCCCTGTAATTACAATATTTTGATAAAAAAACATTTTATTTTGTTGATAAGTGTATCTAAAATAAGTCAAAATTTTCTAAAAATTTATATGAAAAGCTGAATTTTTCTCACCTCATTGACTTTTAAAATATATAAATGTATAATTTGTGTTGTAAAAATATGGTCAGGTTAGTTTACTTATTTTATTTTATTTAATTCTTATAAGAATTAGAAAGAGGGAAATAATCATGGCAACAACAAAGAAAACAACTGCCGCTAAAGAAGCAGAAACAAAAACAACTGCCTCTGAAGCTGCAACAGTTAAAACAGCTGAAAATAAAACAGCTGCTAAGTCTGCTACAAAAACAACATCTGCCAAAACTGCTGAAAAGAAAACTGCAGCAAAAACAACCGCTAAAAAACCTGCTGTAAAGAAATCTGCTCCAAAGAAACCGGTTGCTACAAAAGCAACGGAAAAAGTTGAAGTATTCGTTGAGTTCGGAGGCGTTCAGGTAGCTATTAATGAAGTAATTAGCAATGTAAAAGCTACTTACGGTAAAGAAGCTAAAGACATTAAGGTTTATGTAAAACCTGATGAAAGCAAAGCTTATTTCGTAGCAGACGGCTTTGAAGGCGAAATGGACGTTTATTTCTGCTAATTAATATTTGTTTTAAATTTTTGAGACAGAGCTGACGGCTCTGTCTTTTTGTTATATTTATTTAATTATCCGCACATTATAATATAAGAATATTTTACTGTATAATCCTATTGACAAATACCCCATATAGGTATATTATTTTAGCATACCCCATAAGGGTATAATTTGTGTAAAAGAGGCTTTGTAATGGAAAAAGAATGTTGCAGCAATAAAACTAAAGAACGCTCCGAAAAGGAATATAAAAGCCTAATCAACCGTCTTAACCGAATCGAGGGTCAAATTCGGGGAATTAAAGGAATGGTTGAAAAAAATGCTTACTGTACTGATATTTTAGTTCAAGTCGCCGCTGCAAACGCAGCGCTTAACGCATTTAATAAGGAACTTCTTGCAAACCACATTAAAACCTGTGTTGCCGATGATATTAGAAACGGTAAAGACGAAACTGTGGACGAATTAGTTGCAACACTGCAAAAGCTGATGAAATAGAGGTTGATTATGAAGCAATTTAATGTTACCGGTATGAACTGTGCAGCTTGCAGTACAAGAATTGAAAAGGCAGTTTTAAAAGTTAAGGGTGTAACCTCCTGCTCTGTTAGTCTGCTTACAAACTCAATGGGCGTTGAGGGTACTGCAACGGCTGAAAAAATTATTTCAGCCGTTGAAAATGCAGGATACGGTGCGTCTTTAAAAAATAAACATATTGATAACAGCTCGTCTGCAAAATCAGAAAGCGACTTTTTAAAGGATACGGAAACTCCCAAGCTTAAAAAGAGATTAATTGCCTCCCTTGTATTTTTAGCGGTACTTATGTATGTATCAATGGGACATATGATGTGGGGATTTCCGCTTCCCGAATTTATTGCAGACAACCATATTGCAATGGGACTTATCCAACTGCTTTTAACAGGAGCGGTTATGGTTATAAACCAAAAGTTTTTCATAAGCGGATTTAAAGGACTTATACACCGTTCGCCAAATATGGATACACTTGTCGCCTTAGGCTCCGGTGCGGCATTTGTTTATAGTACCTATGCTCTCTTTGCTATGACTGACGCACAGCTTAACGGAAATGCACAGCAGGTTATGACTCTTATGCACGAATTTTACTTTGAGTCAGCGGCTATGATTTTAACTTTAATTACAGTTGGTAAAATGCTTGAAGCAAGGTCAAAAGGAAGAACAACCGACGCACTGAAAGGACTTATGAAGCTTGCTCCTAAAAAAGCGACTGTATTAATTAATGATGTTGAAACCGAAGTCCCCATTGAACGGGTTAAAAAAGGTGACATATTTGTTGTAAGACCGGGAGAAAATATCCCTGTTGACGGAGTTATTATTGAAGGAAACAGTGCTGTTAATGAATCCGCCCTGACAGGTGAAAGCATACCTGTTGACAAAGAAAGAGGCGATTTGGTATCTGCCGCAACAATAAATCAATCCGGATTTATTAAATGTGAGGCAACAAGAGTAGGCGAAGATACAACCCTTTCACAAATTATAAAAATGGTAAGCGACGCCGCCGCAACCAAAGCACCTATTGCTAAAGTTGCAGACAAAGTATCGGGTGTATTTGTTCCTGCCATTATTGTTATTGCAATTATTACTGCAATTATCTGGCTGTTTGCAGGAGAAAGCATAGGTTTTTCTCTTGCAAGGGCAATTACCGTTTTAGTTATCAGTTGTCCCTGTGCATTAGGACTTGCGACCCCTGTTGCTATTATGGTGGGCAACGGAATGGGCGCTAAAAACGGAATTTTGTTTAAAACAGCTTCTTCTCTTGAAGAAACAGGCAGAACACAAATTGTTGTGCTTGACAAAACAGGAACTATTACAAGCGGTGAACCAAAAGTCACCGATATTATTCCTTTTGGGATATCGGAAAACGCTTTGCTTGAAATTGCATTTTCCCTTGAAAGTAAAAGCGAACACCCTCTTGCAAAAGCGATAATTTTAAAAGCCAAAGAAAAAAACATAAACTTTTTTGAAGTCACCGATTTTAAAGCTGCAGCAGGAAACGGACTGACCGCAAAACAAAATGAAAACACTCTTTTCGGCGGAAGCAAAAAGTTTATAAGCACAGTTACAGCAATTCCCTCTGAGCTTAATTCAGCCTCAGAAAAGCTTTCGGACGAGGGTAAAACACCGCTGTTTTTTGCAAAAGACAATACTCTTTTGGGAATAATAGCCGTTGCCGACACAATTAAAGAAGACAGTCCTCAGGCGATTAAAGAACTACAGGATATGGGGATATCTGTTGTAATGCTGACAGGCGATAACGAAAAAACTGCCGACGCAATCGGTAAACAGGCAGGTGTTGATAAGGTTATTGCAGGCGTACTTCCCAACGGAAAAGAAAATGCAATAAAACAATTAAAGCAGCAGGGTAAAGTTATTATGGTGGGTGACGGAATTAATGACGCCCCTGCTCTTACAAGAGCAGATATAGGAATAGCTATCGGAGCAGGAACAGATATCGCCATAGATGCCGCCGACATCGTTCTTATGAAAAGCAAGCTAAGCGATGTTCCTTCGGCAATAAGACTAAGCCGTGCAACTTTGCGGAATATATATGAAAATCTGTTCTGGGCATTTATTTATAATGTTTTGGGTATCCCCCTTGCAGCAGGAGTATTTACTCAGCTTTTCGGCTGGTCATTAAATCCTATGTTTGCCGCCGCCGCTATGAGCTTATCAAGTTTTTGTGTTGTATCTAACGCATTAAGACTTAATTTCTTTAATATACGCAATCCTAAAAAGTTTAATAAAACTAAAAAAATTATTATATCAATAAAGGAGAATTCAACTATGGAAAAAACTATCAAAATTGAAGGTATGATGTGTCCACACTGTGAGGCAACAGTTAAAAAATGCTTAGAGGAATTTGCCGAAGTAGATACCGCCTTGGTAAGCCACGAAAAGGGCACGGCAGTAATAACTTTAAATTCCGATATTTCAGACGAAACTTTGAAAAAAGCCATTGAAGATAAAGGATATAAGGTTATAGATTAATTAAATTTAATAAACCTTTATATCTTGCTCGTCAAGTCAAAAGAAAAACTATTAAAAAACAGTTATCACAAAAGTTTTGTGATAACTGTTTTTAGTGTTTATAAAGATAAATCGGTATTTGTTTAAGCATTATTCATTATTAAATTTTTAGCCCAATCTATAGCTTGTTCATCATCATGTATCACAAATTCCTGACCTCTGTTAGCAATAGTAACAATACAGTTTTCATCTTCCTTTTTCCAACGCCATTCGGCATGATTACCTGTCATTCTATGTTCGTAGAAATGCAATGGAAACTTGCAAACATTGTAGATATTTGCTTTATCACCAACTTCCTTTGAAAGCACAAGACTTGGATGGTAATTGAAAACACCATATCCCGGCAATGATTTCGCAAAAGATAAATTTTCTGAAGCTGAATATACTGTATTTTTACTTTTTTCGTTATAATTTTTATAGCCGTAATAATGCGGATGATATAGGTTTTCGGGATTTTCCGTCACTAATTTGGGTTCTGCACCTACCTGCATATATCCCCATATTATCTGTCTTGTTGTGCCGGGTATAAAGCAATATATTCCGTCAATTTGTTTTACCTCTTGAAAAAGGCCGTAAAACAAAAACAAATCGCCTTTACCTACTCCTTGTTTTGCCAAATGCTTTTGGGGTAGCCCCTGCTGTCCAAACATAGGTTTCCATTTACTATCGGGTGAATAATACAAATTGTAACGAATATCAGGATCTGTATGAGCATTTGAGTCTCGACATTTAATTTTAAGTTGTTCCATTAAATCATAACAAGAAAGTTTATCGTTAAATTTTAAATCTTTATATGAAAAATAATTACCTTCACCCGGTATTGGTATTGAATACAATATGCCCTCGTCAACTATGTATGGACTTGGACATCCTCCTGCCCCTTTATCAAAACCTTTTCTTGATAAAATTATTTTCATTTTAATTACTTCCTTTGCAATTAATTTAATTAATGATTATATGTGGTTTTTTACAAAAAATATTTGGTTGTTCTAAATTACAATTATATTCTTTATTAAGCCAATCTAATATTTTTTTTATTATTAATTCACTCTTTACATAATTTCGTTTTATTTCATCATAATTTGTAATGCAAGTAGGATAAAGAGAGGTTCTGTTTTTAGTTAAGTAATTTTTTAAAAAATCTATTTGGGGAGATTTATCGCCAAAATAAACAAATTTATCTGATAATAAAACATATTTTCCGATTAAATCTTTCACTAATTGTTTATTAAAACTTCCTTTAATTTCTTTTGGATGAAATAAGGGATTGTTATTATTTCTAACTAAATGAGGAATATAATTTACTCCAAATTGTTTATTATAACTTAAGTCCATATCATAAGCATATATAAAATCCTTTCTGTCATTGTATATATTTTGAGAATAATAGTCTTCCATTTCCTTGACATCTGTTATCCTGCAAAAATACAAAAATTCATTTTTGTACATACCTAAAATATAAAAATCATACTCGTTATTACATTGCATGTATAAATTTCCAATATGATATCTTAATCCGCCAAATCTGTTTGGCTTATTCTTATAAAATTTACCTCCCTTACAACAAGATAGAGTTAAAAGTTCGGTTGGTTTTTCATTATTGTTAAACACACATGGTGCATTTCCGGAATCGTGTGGAACAGAGTACGCATAAAGTAATTTTTTTCTCATAGTGATTATTTCTCATAACTTTCTTTAGCAAAATTATATTTCTTTAATTTTTTCAATAAGGCTTGGAGGTAAAATCACCTTAACCTTTATATTTTTTTAATGTTCTTTCAACTGCGATTATAATTTTGCCTAAATTTTTTTAGGTTTTTTTGGCTGTACAGCGTACATATACTATCACCTCAGTGTATTTTATCATTTTGTACAATATAGTATGTGGGTTATTTTTGATACATGGAAGAGTACATATAAAGCAGCGGACACATCGCTTAGATCCGTCACTTTGCAATGCGTCTGCTGTATCTAACTTATGAGATTTTATATTGTTTTTTTAAATAAGAGGGTATATTAGAATCTAATTTAATATAGTCAAATAATCTTTTATCATTTTCGCTGTCTTTTTTTGAAATATTGCATGTCAAATTTTTACTCTTCAAATATGAAATCTTATTTTGAGCATATTTCCACAAATATGTATCAATTACTTTATTTGTTATATCAGACATACCATCGAAGTACGTCTTTTTAAAAGCCATATACATATCAAAAAATACTTTATAATCGTTCAAGCTTGACTTGCTAGGTAATTCATTTTTATCGTCTTTATAAAACGCTTCTGCTTTGTTTATATAGTACAACATTCCTTTTGAATAGCTGTCGGCAATAGGATATTCAGAGTTGTGCCAACTACAGTATTTTGATGCAAATGAATATACATGATTGATTTTTATTTGTAAGTCTTTATATACCTCTTTGTCAGTTTTAAAATCCTTTGTTTTATATTTTGTCTGTTGGTATGCAATTTTATTTACTAAGTCGGTATTAATCGGATTAGTATACAGATATTTGTCAATTTCAAGGTATACTATGTGCCTTGCAATCGGAACTATATTATTTTTGGGAATACGTGTGCGGTAAAAATTGTCTAATAAGGTAACCTTTTTAAGTACTTCTAAAAGAACATCGTTTTTTGAGTTCTTAAAAACATCTTCTAACAAATCCTCTCTTAATTTATTGTCAGTTTTCTCACCTTTATCTAAATTAAGTTCATATTCATGCTCTGGATAAGTGTAAAAGTCTTTATGATATTGTTCTATCACTTCTGTTGGATCTTCAATTTCAATAGTTTTTTTAGAAATGTTTAACGTAATGGTTTTCACAATTAATCACCTTAACCTTTATATATTTCCAATGTCTTCTCGACGGTGATTATAATTTTGCCTAAATTTTTTTTAGGTTTTTTTGGCTGTACAGCGAACATATACTATCACCTCAGTGTATTTTATCATTTTCTGACAATATTTTCAATAAAAATTCAAATTATATGTGAAATATTTTTAAATATAACACAAATTATTTATTTTTCTAATTATATACTTTATCGATACACTATAATTAAACCAATAGTTTAATTTATAAAATATAAATTAACAATAAATATCTCTAAACTTCAAGAAAATGTTATTTTTTAATAAAAGCCAGTAAAGTGGGAATACTTCCTTTATAAAATAAAAGGAGGGTAACATTTATGATAGAGCCGGATACAATAAAATTATTGCGTGAATGTGATGCGGGAGTTAAAATGGGCGTTTCAGCAATTGATGATGTCCTGAATTATGTACACGACGAAACATTAAAGCAATACCTAATCGACTGTAAAAATGAGAACGACAAATTGGATACTGAAATTCAAGAACAGTTGGACAGATTTAAGGACGAGGGAAAAGATCCTAATCCGATTGCTAAGGGTATGTCGTGGATGAAAACCAATGTAAAGCTTGTAATGAACGAGTCTGACGGTACAATTGCTGATTTAATAACAGACGGGTGTAATATGGGCGTAAAATCTCTCAGCAGATACCTTAATCAATACAAAGCGGCAGATGAAACTTCCAAGGACATTACCAAACGTCTTATAAATCTTGAAGAAAAACTGGCAAAAGATATACGCAGTTTTCTATAAACAAAAGGGGTTGTCACAAATTTTTATTTGCGACAACCCTCAATTATATTAAAAACAAGATAAATATTCTTATTTAACAGTTTATATAATCATGTATATTCAAATTCAAAGCTCGCTCTGTCACTTGTAAATTCACATAAAATGTTTTTTTTATGAGAAAAGCGATAGTATGCTGTACATGACGCACTTTCATGAATCGTTCTGTTCATTTTACCGCTGTTGGGAGCGTATAGAGGGTGTGTATTCTTTTTTATCAGCTCTGCCGTAAGCTGATAATCTCCTTGCTTGACTGTAACTGTATTTTCTCCTATATGCTTTAAGCCTGCTCCTAAGTATGTTGCAATTCGGTATTCTATTCCACCTAAGAGAATTACTCCTATAATACCTGTAAAATGAAATCCTAACATAGGAATATCTGCAACAGACAGCATTAAAGACCCGTTTTCAAAACAACATTGTGTCCATACATACTTTTTGGGAAAAGAACGTCCGCAATCTCCCTCAATATATCCGATTCCGTTTTGAAAATCATACTGTTTTCCGTTTACTGTGATTTGTCCGTCAATTTTATGACTCATACTGTAAATTCTGTGTCTGCACTGCATAAACGGAATAAATTTAAAAGGTCCCATAATGTCATATCTGATAGGCGAAAGCTTTTGAAATTGCAAAGTTCCCTGAATAGTTTGACTGCTATTTTTTATATTGATTTTTATTTCTTTTTCAGAAAAAATACAATTTTTAAGCTTTACGAATAATGGCTTTTCACGGAATTTCAATGTGTCAAGCGGTATATTAAATACTTCATCATCGGTAATAATTTGCAGAGATGCAGTTTTTATGCTATTGTTGAGGTGATATGCGGGAATAAAAGCAATTGTTTTATTTTTGGTACAGCATTTAAAATACCATCCTTTGAAATAATTATTTTTAAGCATTTTCCCTCCGCAATCAATATATATCTTTAAGTTTAGCGTTTCCTATTTAGGAATAAATATACTAAAGCCTCGTCAAGTCCATTGTGCGTACTTTTTTCCTGCAAATAAAAAAGGATATATTCAAAATTTAAATATATCCCTTGGTGCGGATAACAGGACTTGAACCTGCATGAAATTGCTTTCACATGGACCTGAACCATGCGCGTCTGCCAATTCCGCCATATCCGCATATTAAATTTGCACTCTCATAATTTTTACACGGCAGAGAGTTGGAGAACCGAGGTGGAGCGTAACGCTTAACCCACAGATATAAAAACAGGAAACCTGTTTTTAGCAAATTTAGACTGCCTTGTAATTATAGCAAAGCTGAAGTAAATTGTCAATTTCAAATATTTTGATTTTTATAATTATTTGCAAAAAAATACAGGCAGATCTGTATCTGCCTGCAAAATATTCCAAAAAATTATGAATTTGCTTCAATATAAGAAACAAGAGCACCAACTGTTTTGATGTTTTCAATTTCTTCATCAGGGATTTCAATCTCGAATTCGTCTTCAATTGACATAAGTAAATCAACAACATCAAGAGAATCTGCACCTAAATCTTCCTGAAGGTCAGTCTCTGCAGTGATTTTATCTTCCTCAACATCAAATTGATCCGCTAAAATAGATTTTACTTTTTCTAATACCATAATATTTCCTCCTAAAAATTATAGTGTACTGAATATTATAGACAAAACAGTACTTTTTATGATACAATGGTTTAGCTAAGATTTGTATTATTTTAAATACTTTAATCTTTACTCAATCATATTATTAGTTATTCTTGACTTTGTCAATATTTATTTAAAAAATTTTATAATTTTTTTAAATTTTCAACTAAACTTTAAGGAGAATGGATATGAATGTAAAAAAATTTGCAGTAATAGGTCATCCCATAGGTCATACGATGTCACCTTTTATACATAACAGACTTTTTAAACTTTCAGGAATTAATGCTGAATATGGAGTAATTGATATTGCTCCTGAAAACTTAAAAGAAGAATTTAATAAAACACTCTGTCACCTTGACGGCTTCAACATTACAATTCCACACAAGCAGAATATTATTCCGTTAATTGATGAAATTGATAAAAAAGCAAAAATGTACGGAAGTGTAAATACTGTAGCTGTAAATAACGGTATTACAAAAGGATATACTACCGACCCCGACGGATTTTTAAAAGCACTTGAAGCAGCTCAAATTGCAATTAACGGAAGAGTTGTTATTTTAGGCTGCGGCGGCGTTGCAAGAACAATGGCGTATGAGGTAGTGCTTAAGGGAATTCCTCTTTTATTTGCCATAAGAAAAGAGGACGAGCAAATTGCAAGAGCACTTTGCAGAGAAATTAAAGACACAGTGAAAACCGCAAAATTAAGTTATTGCCTTATTGAAGAATTAGAGGGCGATATTGATTTGCTTGTGAATGCAACACCATTGGGAATGTACCCTAAAACTGATGTTCAGCCTGTAAGCGACAATGTAATAAACAAATGCAAATCAGTATTTGACGCAATCTACAATCCCCTTGAAACCGTTCTTATTAAAAAAGCCCTTGCAAACGGAAGCAAAGCTGTTGGGGGTATGTCAATGCTTGTATGGCAGGCAGTAGTTGCACACGAAAAGTGGGACAACAGCGCTTATGATGTAAAAGATATTGAAAAAATTTGTATAGACGCTTCAAAGGAGCTTGAGAATAAATGAATAAAAACATTTTTTTATGTGGATTTATGGGCTGCGGAAAAACAACTGTAGGAAAACTTCTGTCAAAAAGACTGGGCAGAGAATTTATTGATATGGATAAATATATAGAAGAAAAAGAAAATATGACCGTTTCACAAATTTTTGAAGAAAAAGGAGAAGCCTATTTTCGTGATGTTGAGCATCAGGTATGTATAGAGCTTTCCAAAAAGGAAAATCTTGTTGTTGCAACAGGCGGCGGTGCATTAACATATAAAAGAAATGTAGACAAAGTTAGGAAAAATTCATCTATATTGTTTCTTTCAGTTCCTCTTCGTATTATTTTAAAAAGGCTTGAAAACGATACTACCCGGCCTCTTCTTCAAAGGGATGACAAAGAACAGGCTATCAGAGAGCTTTATAATAAAAGATTGTCCTCATATATGGACGCTGCAACTATTATTGTAGACGGTTCGCAAAATCCCGGTAGCGTAGTAAATTTAATAATTTCTTCAATAGGTTTAAAAAGGCAAAACAGAAGGAAAAAATCTTAAAAATGTTGTTTATTGCCTTATAAACTATTGATTTTTACGCTTTAAAGTGATAAAATATTTTTTAACACTTTAAGTCAAAAAACATAGGAGGTAAAAAATATGATTATAGTTTTAAAGCCTGAATGTACCAGTCAGCAGGCAACTGAATTTTGCAATCTTTTAACCGAAAAATATGATGTTAAAGTAAATACATGGAACGGCGTTCACTCAACCGTTTTAGGATTGATCGGTGATACTACACAAATAGATATAGATTACATTGACGCCCAGAAATTTGTTGAAAGCGTTAAAAGAGTTCAGGAACCCTATAAAAAGGCGAACAGAAAATTTCATCCCGATAATACTGTTATTGAGCTGTCAAACGGCGTTAAAATTGGAGACGGCAGTCTTCAGATTATGGCAGGACCTTGTTCTGTTGAGTCAGAAGAACAGATTATCAGCATTGCAAAAAGCGTTAAAAATTCAGGCGCTTCAATTTTAAGGGGCGGCGCTTTTAAACCAAGAACTTCTCCCTACTCTTTTCAGGGATTAAAAGCAGAGGGACTTGATTTATTAAAAGAAGCAAGAAAAGCGACCGGACTTCCTATTGTAACTGAAATTATGAAGGAATCTCACATTGATATGTTTGAAAGCGTTGACATTATTCAGGTCGGCGCAAGAAATATGCAGAATTTTGAGCTTTTAAAAGAATTAGGCAAAACAAACAAGCCTATTCTTTTAAAAAGAGGCTTGTCAGCTACAATTGAAGAATGGCTTATGAGTGCCGAATATATTATGGCAGGCGGAAACAATAATGTTATTCTCTGTGAAAGAGGTATAAGAACATACGAAAACTTTACAAGAAATACTCTTGATGTTTCGGCAATTCCTATTGTCAAATCACTCTCCCACCTGCCTGTTGTAGTTGACCCAAGCCACGCTTCAGGCAGAGCATGGCTCGTTGAGCCGTTAGCTATGGCAGCAGTTGCGTCAGGCGCAGACGGTCTTATTATTGAAGTTCACAACGACCCTGCTCACGCTTTGTCAGACGGTGCCCAGTCCTTAACTCCCGAGCAGTTTGATTCGGTTGCCAAAAAACTATTCAATCTTAAAAAATCTCTTTTAGATTAATAATATTACAAGCTTTAAAATGACTTGGTCAAAAGAAAAAATCAGTTACCACAGATAAGTTTTCTGCATAATTGTAGGGACAACCCCTGCGGTTGTCCGAAGTTTCCAACTGACTTTTTTCTTTTTGCGGGCAACCGCAAGGGTTGCCCCTACATTCTTTATTAGATGTTTTTATAAAATTAATCTACACACTGAATATTAATAATCCCTTAATTAAAGGAAGATAGCTATGAATATTGCAATAATAGGTTTAGGTATTATAGGCGGAAGCTTTGCAAAGGCCTTTAAAAAATATACCGACCATCACATTATCGGAATTAACAGAACAAGATCAACGCTGCAAAAGGCATATGAGTGCAAAGCTATTGATGAAATCGGCGATGAAATAAGTCTTGAAAAAGCCGACCTTATTATCCTTGCAACATATCCGCAGGCGGCCGTTGATTATATAGAGAAATACGGAGAGCATATTAAGCATGGTACTATCGTAACAGATTCAGCAGGAATTAAAGCTGAGATCTGTCCTAAAATGGTGAACCTTTCCAAAAAATACGGATTTACATTCGTAGGCGGTCACCCGATGGCGGGAAAAGAGAAAAATGGGTTTGATGTAAGTGACGCTGACCTTTATTTAGGAGCAAGCTATATTTTAGTTCCCTGTGAAGCAGATAAAAGAAGCATTGAAGTCATATCAAATCTTGCTTTAAAAATCGGCTTTGGAGGAGTTAAAATAACAACTCCCGAAGAGCACGACAGAATGATTGCTTTTACTTCTCAGCTTCCACACGTACTTGCCTGTGCATATGTTATGAGTCCCTGCTGTTTAAATCATAAGGGCTTCTCCGCAGGAAGCTATCGGGATGTTTCAAGAGTAGCAAATATTAACTCGGAGCTTTGGAGCGAGCTTTTCCTTGAAAATAAAAAACCTTTAATGGAGGAACTTGACGAACTTATTAAAAATATAAATTTAATAAAAAATGCTATCGGCAAAGAAGACAAAGAAGAGCTTGCCGCTTTGCTTGAAAAAGGACATAAGGTAAAGGAGGCATTGGGAGAATGAGAACCTTAAAGGTTGAAACAGGCAGACCATATAATATAATTATTGAAAAGGGTATTTTAGACGATTGCGGAGAATATATAAAAAAAGTTTCCAAAGCTATGAGAGCTGCTGTTATTTCAGATACCAATGTGTTTCCTATTTATGGTGATAATGTTATAAAATCTTTGGAAAACAGCGGTTACAAAGTTTGTTACTTCACATTTGAAGCAGGTGAAAAATCTAAAAATCTGACTACCGTTTCAAAAATGTATGACTTTTTAGCGGAAAACCATATAACAAGAACCGACCTTATTGTTGCATTGGGCGGCGGCGTTGCAGGAGATATGGCCGGCTTTGCCGCTGCATCTTATTTAAGAGGCATTGACTTTGTTCAAATTCCTACCTCTCTGCTTGCTCAGGTTGACAGCTCAGTTGGTGGAAAAACAGGAGTTGATATAGGAGCAGGCAAAAACCTTGTAGGTGCTTTCTGGCAGCCTGTACTGGTTTTGATTGACAGCAACACTTTAAACACCCTCCCAAAATATTACTTTGAAGACGGTATGGCAGAAGTGATAAAGTACGGCTGTATTAAGGATAAAACACTTTTTGAAAAACTTGAAAATGAAAATGCAGCAGACTGTATTGATGATATAATTTTTAATTGTGTTGCAATCAAAAGAGATGTTGTAAGCCGTGATGAAAGAGAAAAAGGCGAAAGAGCCCTGCTTAATTTCGGACATACTCTCGGTCATGCTCTTGAAAAGATAAATAACTTTACCGACCTTTCTCACGGTCAGGGAGTTGCAATCGGAATGTGTATGATTACAAAGGCATCGGAAAAAGAGGATTTAACAGAAAAAGGCTCTGCAAAAAGAATTGAAAATCTTTGCAAAAAATATAATCTTCCCACATACAGCGATATTTCAAAATCAGAAATTGCAAGAGCGGCTTCTTCCGATAAAAAAACAAACGGAAGCTCAATTAAGCTTGTATTGTTAAAAGAGATCGGCGAAAGCTATCTTAAAAAAATAGAAATTTCAGAGCTTGAAAATTTCATTTCAGAGTAATAATTAGTTTTAAAGCAATAATTGATTAAGAATAACTTCGAAAGGAAAATGCAATGTCACAGGCTGTTATAACCCCAAGTATTTTAAAAGGTGAGGTTACAATTCCTCCTTCAAAAAGCGATGTTCACCGTGCAATAATTTGTGCGGCTCTTTCAATGGGCAAAAGTACAATTTCACCTGTTGTGCTTTCAAATGACATTAAAGCAACAATAGCCTGTATTAACTCTCTCGGTGCAAAAACAACGCTTGAAGGTAATGTTCTTACTGTTGACGCAGCCGATATGTTTAAAGACAAAAAGGCTGTTCTTGATTGCGGAGAAAGCGGAAGCACTTTGAGATTTTTCGTCCCTGTTGCGGCAATGGGCGGAATTGAAACAGAATTTGTGGGACACGGCAGTTTACTTTCCCGACCTATAGGAATTTTTGCCGATATTCTTCCGCCGGCTGGGGTTGAATGTGAAACTACAGGTGTTTTGCCGCTTAAAATCAAAGGAAAGCTAAAAAGCGGCAGATTTGAAATTCCGGGCAATGTAAGCTCACAGTTTATAACGGGCCTGCTTTTTGCACTGCCTTTACTTGACGGCGACAGCGATATTGTGCTGACCTCACCCATTGAAAGTATAGGCTATATAAATATGACGATTTACACAATGTCAAAGTTCGGCGTTAAGGTAGAAACAACTGACTGCGGCTGGCATATTAAAGGTAATCAGCAGTATTCCCCTAACGACTATACAACCGACGGCGATTGGTCGCAAGCGGCATTTTTTATGTGTTCAGGCGCAATAAATGCAGAAACCACCGTAAAGGGAGTTAATATAAATTCAACTCAGGGAGATAAAGAAATTGCCGAAATTTTGAAACGCTTCGGTGCTGATGTTAAAATAGATGAAAACAGCGTAACCGTTAAACCAAAAGAATTAAACGGAATTGAAATAGACGCAAGACAAATTCCCGACCTCGTGCCGATCCTTGCAGTTACGGGAGCATTTGCAAAAGGCACAACTAAAATTACAAATGCCGAAAGATTAAGAATAAAAGAAAGCGACCGTCTTGCTTCTATAAGCAATGCGCTTAACAAATTGGGGGCAAAGGTTACGGAAAAGCCTGACGGCCTTGTAATAGAAGGCGTTAAAGACCTTAAAGGCGGAACTGTTGAAGGCTGTAACGACCACAGAATCGTTATGGCTATGTCAGTAGCCGCTGAAAAGGCAACAGATAAGGTCACTATAACAGACGCTTTCAGTATTAACAAAAGCTATCCTGCATTTTTTGAAGATTATAACAAATTAGGAGGCAATTCAGATGTCATCAACATGGGGTGAAAAAGTTAAAATATCCGTATTCGGAGAAAGTCACGGAAACGGAATAGGTGTTGTTATAGATGGCTTGCCTGCGGGGTTTAAAGTCGATACTGATAAAATCCTTGCTCAAATGGCAAGAAGAGCCCCCGGCAGGGATAAAACCGCTACACCAAGAAAAGAAAGCGACTTGCCTAATGTATTGTCGGGTATGCTTGATAATGTTACCACAGGTGCTCCTCTTTGTGCTGTAATTAACAATACAAATACAAAAAGCAAAGATTATTCCAATTTGCTTGCCTGTCCAAGACCCGGTCACAGCGATTATACCGCTTATGAAAAGTATAAATCCTTTAATGATATCAGAGGCGGAGGACATTTTTCAGGAAGACTTACTGCTCCTCTTGTCTTTGCAGGAAGTATTTGCAGACTAATTCTTGAAAAAAAGGGAATTAAAATTTCTGCTCATATTTCACAGATTGGCAATGTTAAAGATGAACCATTTAACGCAATTGATATAGATGATGATTTAATGGACAGACTTTCTAAAAGCACATTTTCTTTAATCGATACTTCAAAAGAAGAAGCTATGCGACAGGTTGTAGAAGATGCCCGATTAAGTCAAGACAGTGTTGGCGGTATTATTGAATGTGCCGTAACAGGACTGCCCGCAGGACTGGGAGGACCGATGTTCGGCGGAGTTGAGGGACTTATTTCTTCAATTATTTTCGGAATTCCTGCAATTAAGGGTATTGAATTCGGAAAGGGCTTTGAGCTTGCAGAAATGCTTGGAAGCGAAAGCAATGACCCATTTGAATATAAAGACGGAAAGGTAGTTACAAAAACCAATAATTGCGGCGGTATTTTAGGCGGAATTACAAATGCAATGCCTGTTATTTTTAGAGCCTGCGTTAAACCTACACCGTCAATTTCAAAAGAGCAGGATACGGTAGATTTACAGAAAAAATGCAGCGCAAAACTTTCCGTTCACGGTCGCCATGACCCTTGTATAGTTCCCCGTGCAGTACCTGTAATTGAAGCCTGCACAGCTATTGCTCTTATGAATTTATTATAATCTTTTAGTCTTAGGTGATAAAATGAAGGATTTAAGCCAAATCAGAAAAGAAATAGACTTAATTGACAAAGAATTGATTGAGCTTTTTAAAAAGCGTATGGATTGTGCAAAAGCAGTCGGCGAATATAAAAAAGCTAACAACATACCAGTTCTTAACGAAAACAGAGAAAATGAAGTTCTCGATAAAGTTCAGGAAATGGGCCAGGAATACGGAACATTTGCCCGCTTGCTTTATTCAAATATAATGGAGCTTTCCCGAGCATTACAGCATACGATTTTAGGCAGCGGCAAAGCTCTAAGAAATGAAATACTAAATGCATCATCTGAAATGGAAACAAAGGATATCAAGGTTGCATATCAGGGAATTAAAGGAGCTAACACTCACGAAGCCGTTTTAAAACTTTTCCCCGAAAGCGAACCCACCTGTTATAAAACATGGGAAAATGTTTTTGAGGCAGTTGATAATGGTGAAGTGACTTATGGTGTTCTCCCTGTTGAAAACTCCAGCGCCGGTTCTGTTTCAGGAGTTTATGACCTGATTTTAAAACATAGATTTTATATAGTAGGTGCTTTGGACTTGCCGATTGATTACTGCTTAGGCGCACTAAGACAATCTGAGCTGTCGGATATTGAAGAGGTCTGGTCTCATCCGCAGGCAATCTCGCAATGTGCAGATTACATAGCAGAGCATAATTTTAACGCTATACCAAGTGCAAATACAGCTGTTGCCGCCCGTGATGTTAAAAATGAAAAAAGACTTAATGTTGCGGCAATTTGCCCCTATAAAGCGGCAGAAGAATACGGACTTAAAATTCTGGATAACCATTTGCAGGACAACAAAAATAATACAACTCGCTTTGTGGTTATTTCCAAAAAGCTGTACATTCCCGAAAATGCAGACAGAATCAGCCTTTGCTTTAGCCTTCCTCACGTTACGGGCTCACTTTACAGTATGCTTTGCAGGTTTAACTCTTTAGGTCTTAACCTTACAAAGATTGAATCCCGTCCAATGATCGGCGACGGATTCGAGTATTTATTCTATCTTGATTTTACAGGTAATGTAAGAAGTGAAAATGTATTAAATCTTTTGTGTGCATTATCAGAAGAACTCCCCGACTTTTCATTCTTCGGAAACTATACTGAAATTTGATATAACACTAAACACAAAAAGCAGCCGGTGGGCTGCACATATCCGAGCAGACAGCACCATATAAAAACTCTCTCTTGTGCCCGACTGTTTCCGTGCAGTTTGGTATAACGTAAGAGAGAGCCGGTGGGCTGCACATATCCGAGCAGACAGCACCATATAAAAACACTCTCTTGTGCCCGACTGTTTCCGTGCAGTTTAGTATAACGTAAGAGAGAGCCGGTGGGCTGCACATATCCGAGCAGACAGCACCATATAAAAACACTCTCTTGTGCCCGACTGTTTCCGTGCAGTTTGGTATAACGTAAAAGAAAGCCGGCAGGCTGCACATATCCGAGCAGACAGCACCATATAAAAACATTCTCTCGTGCCTGACTGTTTCCGTGCAGTTTACTATAAGACAAAAAGAGGCTGACTCAAAACTTAATTCGTTTTGAGTCAGCCTAAATTTTTATCGGTTTTATATCAATAAAAAAGACGGAGTTATAAAAACTCCGTCCATTACTTATTTTATAAAATCATACAAGCTCAATAACTGCCATTTCAGCAGCATCGCCACGGCGAGGTCCGATTTTTGTAATACGTGTATATCCGCCCTTTGTGTCCTTGTATTTTGGAGCAATTTCATCAAAAAGCTTGTAAACTACATCTTCCTTTGTTACGAAAGACATCACTAAACGCTTATTGTGAAGGTTGCTTTCTTTAGCGATTGTTATCATTTTCTCTGCCAATGAGGATACCTCTTTAGCACGAGTTACTGTTGTTTCAATCTTGCCGTTTTCAAAAAGGAAAGTCACCATTGCTCTTAACATTGCTGTTCTCTGAGCAGTTGTTCTTCCCAATTTTCTTGTACCTGGCATTTTATTCACTCCTTTACCGTTTTGTATGGTTTAGGTTTTATTCGTCTTCTTTCTGAAGGCTAAAACCGAGAGAATCAAGTTTATACACAACCTCTTCAAGAGATTTTCTGCCAAGGTTGCGTACCTTCATCATATCTTCTTCACTCTTGTTGATTAAATCTTCTACTGTGTTAATTCCTGCACGTTTTAAGCAGTTAAATGAACGAACTGAAAGGTCAAGCTCTTCAATAGTCATTTCAAGAACCTTTTCCTTGCCCTTATCGTCTTTTTCAACCATAATTTCGGAATTTGTGCCCTTATCCGAAAGGCTTACAAATAGATTGAGATGTTCTGTAAGAACCTTTGCTGCAAGAGAAACTGCCTCTTGTGCATTGATAACGCCGTTTGTCCATACATCAAGAGTCAATTTATCGTAGTCAGTAATCTGGCCTACACGGGTATTATCTACTGTGTAATTCACCTTCACAACAGGTGTGTAGATAGAGTCAATAGGCAACACGCCTATTATATTGCTGCCGTTTATTAATTTATTGCGTTCGGCAGGAATGTATCCTCTTCCTCTATCAAGTGTAATTTCCATATTTAACTTTGCATCGTCTCCAAGAGTTGCAATATGAAGATCGGGGGTAAGAATTTCAACTTCGCTGTCGCACTGAATAGCGGATGCCGTTACTTCACAAGGTCCTTCGGCAGAAATCTCTACCACCTTTGGACTTGTTTCATAAAGCTTAGCTACAAGGCCTTTTAAGTTAAGAATAATTTCGGTAACATCTTCTTTAACTCCAGGAATTGTTGAAAATTCATGCAAAACTCCGTCGATTTTAACAGATGTAACCGCTACGCCTTCAAGTGATGAAAGCAAAACTCTTCTTAAGCTGTTGCCTAATGTATTGCCGAAGCCTCTTTCAAGAGGTTCAACAACAAATCTGCCGTATTTTCCGTCCTCAGATAATTCTTCGGTTTCTATTCTTGGCTTTTCTATCTCTATCATTAGCGAATCCTCCTTATAAAGCGGCTGTTAATCCGCTGTAAATGTAATCTAAATAACTATAATGTGGATTACTTGGAGTACAGCTCGACGATAAGATGCTCCTCTACCGGGAAGTCTATATCATCTCTTTGCGGAACTGCAATAACCTTACCGCCTAAAAGATTTTCATCTTTCTGGAGCCATTTTGGTGCAGGCATTGAAGCTGTTTCTCCGTCTGCAATTGATTTGAATCTTGTAGTTGTTCGGCTCTTTTCCTTTACTTCGATTACATCGCCAACCTTAACAAGGTATGATGGGATATTAACCTTTTTACCGTTTACGGTAAAGTGGCTGTGATTTACAAGCTGTCTTGCTTCTCTTCTTGTAGCAGCAAGTCCGAGCCTGAATACTACATTATCTAGTCTGCGCTCAATTATTGTAAGTAAAGCAGTACCGGTTTTACCCTCTGCTTTTTCAGCTTTTTCATAGTAAGATCTGAACTGCTTCTCCATAATACCGTAGATAAATTTAACCTTTTGCTTCTCGGTAAGCTGGAGGCTGTATTCACTCTTTTTTCTTCTCATTTTACCGCCGGGGTTTTTGTTAGAAGTCTTTTTAGAGTAACCCATTACTGCGGGTGAAATTCCAAGTGTTCTGCAACGCTTTGCAATTGGCTGCATATTCTTAGCCATAGGTTGTTTCCTCCTTCTTTATACTATACACGTCTTCTCTTTGGAGGACGGCATCCGTTATGTGGAATTGGAGTAACATCTTTGATCATTGTTACCTCAAGACCTGCGGACTGTAATGCTCTGATTGCTGCTTCTCTGCCCTGACCCGGTCCTTTTACGAAAACTTCTACAGATTTCATACCGTGTTCCATAGCAGCTTTAGCTGCCGTTTCAGCCGCTGACTGAGCAGCAAACGGAGTAGATTTTCTTGAGCCTCTGAAACCTAATTCACCGGAACTTGCCCAAGATACTGCATTACCCTGTGTATCTGAAATTGTTACGATCGTATTGTTAAAGGTTGACTGAATATGCGCCTGACCTTTTTCAATGTTTTTGCGTTCGCGACGGCGACGCACTACTTTTTTACCACCTTTTGGTGCTGCCATAATTCATGCCCTCCTTATTTCTTTTTGTTAGCCATTGTCTTACGTGGTCCCTTACGAGTACGAGCGTTAGTCTTAGAACGCTGACCTCTTACCGGTAAGCCTTTTCTGTGACGTACTCCACGATAACAACCGATTTCAATAAGTCTTTTAATGTCAAAAGCTATGTCACGGCGAAGGTCACCTTCAACACGGCAGTTATGGTCTATATATTCTCTGAGTTTTGAAACCTCATCTTCTGTTAAATCTCTGACACGGGTGTCAGGATTTACTCCTGTTGCAGCAATAATGTCACTTGCAGTTTTTCTTCCTATACCATAGATATATGTTAAGCCGATTTCAACCCTTTTATCTCTTGGTAAGTCAACACCTGCTATACGAGCCATTTAGTTGCACCTCCATAAATTTTTAAATAATATTGGCTTGCGCCTTTTAATGTTTCTAACGATCAACCCTGACGCTGTTTATGCTTTGGGTTTTCGCAGATAACTAAAATCTTACCTTTTCTTTTGATTACTTTGCACTTTTCGCACATTTTCTTTACTGAAGGTCTGACTTTCATCTATAATCATTCCTTTCTTAAATAAGATCTGTTTTATTACTTTGATCTCCAAGTAATTCTTCCTCTTGTCAGGTCATACGGTGACATTTCCACCGTAACCTTGTCCCCGGGTAATATACGAATAAAATTCATTCTTAATTTACCTGAGATAACTGCTAATATTACGTGTCCGTTCGGAAGCTCAACCTTAAACTGTGCGTTTGGTAAAGCTTCTGTTACTGTACCTTCAATTTCAATTACATCTTGCTTTGACATACCATATCCTCCATTAAGAGATTTTAAAATCGCATAATGCTTTTTTTAATTTACGGTTAGTTTCAAGTTTTTCGGTTAAGACAACCGAGGTTGCTTCCAAATGCTTTAAATTCTTTCTTTTCGGTCTTTCAAGCTTACGTGTCTTGCCGTCTGCTATAAAGGCAAAGTTCTTATCAAAATTTAAAACAACAAAGTAACTTCCCTTGTCTCTTCCTGCTTTTGCCCTGACTACACTTCCTTTAATTATATCCATACGTCCTGCCTTAATCCGCTATAGTCAATATCTTCGGACCGTCAGGCGTAATGGCTATTGTGTGTTCAAAATGAGCCGCCAAACTGCCGTCGGCAGTCACGGTAGTCCATTCGTCATCAAGCACCTTTACATTGTAGTCGCCTGCGTTTACCATTGGTTCAATGGCAATGGTCATTCCGGGCAATAAGCGAACACCTCTTCCCGGTGTTCCGTAATTGGGTACTGCCGGATCTTCGTGTAACTTCGCACCTACGCCGTGGCCGACAAAATCTCGTACCACCGAGTAACTGCGATCTTCGACATACTGCTGAACTGCATGGCCTATATCGCCTATGCGATTTCCTGCCTGAGCCGCTTTAATTCCCTCATAAAGGCTCTCTTTTGTGGCGTCAAGTAATGCCTGAGCTTGTGCACTTATCTTTCCGCATGGGAAAGTGTAGGCATTGTCACCGTGGAAACCGTCAATAAAGGCTCCAACATCTACGCTTACTATATCGCCCTCTTTAAGAATGCATTTCTTGCTTGGTATGCCATGGATAACCACATTGTTTACTGAGATACATGCACTTCCCGGAAAGCCGCCGTAGCCGAGAAACGAGGGAGTTGCTCCCTGTTTCTCGATATACTTGCGAACGATTGTATCTATTTCTAAAGTAGAAATTCCGGGTTGTACAGCCTCTCCCGCTGCCTTTAAGGCATTAGCGGAAATTCTGCACGCTTCTTTTATTAGTGCCAATTCCCTCGAAGTTTTGATTACTACCATAAATTAAGCCTCAAATATTTTCATCATATCAGCCATAGTATTTTCAACACTGTCGCTTCCGTGAACAATTGAAAGTTTACCCTGTTGCTTATAATAATCAACTAACGGTTCGGTTTCTTTATGGTAAATCTCAAGACGATTTTTAATTGTATCAATGTGATCGTCCTTGCGCTGAACAAGGGTGCCGCCGCATGCGTCACAGATACCCTCAGTCTTTGGCTTTAAATTTACCAAATGATAAGGTCTGCCGCAATTCTGGCAAACACGGCGTCCGGATAAACGGTCGATAATTCTTTCGTCAGAAACCTCAATATCTACTACATATTCAATATTGACACCCATTTTATCCAGAGCCTCGGCCTGAGGTATAGTTCTCGGAAAACCGTCAAGAATAAATCCGTTCTTGCAGTCATCCTCAGCAAGTCTGTCCTTTACAATACCTATAACAACATCGTCGGGAACGAGCTGTCCGGCATCCATATAAGACTTTGCCTTTTTTCCCATCTCAGTGCCGGTTCTCAACGCTTCTCTGATGATATTACCTGTTGAGATTGTGGGAATATTGTAATGCTCCGCTAAAACAGCGGCTTGTGTACCTTTTCCTGCTCCCGGAGCACCTAATAAAATAATGTTCATATATAACTCCTAATTAATCAAGAAATCCTTTGTAATGACGCATCATCATTTGAGATTCCATCTGCTTGCAGGTTTCAAGAGCTACGCCAACGAGGATGATAACTGATGTACCGCCCATTGACATACCGCCCATACCAGTTATAGCAGCGTAAATTAAAGGCAATAATGCGATTAAAGCTAAGAACATTGCACCTATAAGAGTAATTCTTGATAAAATTCTCTTAATAAATTCGGCTGTTGGAGCACCGGGACGGATACCCGGAATTGTACCGTTGTTCTGCTTTAAGTTATTTGCCATTTCAATCGGATTGTACTGAATTGTTGTATAGAAATATGCAAACATTATAATCAATAAGAAGTACAATGTCATATAAAGCCAGCCTGTTGTGCTGAATGCATCAAAAAAGGCTTTTGCAAATCCTTCTGAAGGATTCCAGAACATTTGAATTGTACTTGGAATTGAAAGAATTGAGCTGGCAAAGATGATTGGAAGAACGCCGCCTAAAGCAACCTTAATAGGAAGGTGACTTGACTGTCCGCCATACATCTTTCTGCCTACAACACGCTTTGCGTACTGAATTGGAATTCTTCTTTCTGAATCCTGCATAAAGGTAATAACCCAAATAACAGCAAGGAAAATGATGACCCAAAGAGGAACAAAGAAGAAGAATTGAGTTGAGCCCTGCATACCAAGATTCCAATACTGACCAAGCATATTGATTGTATAAGGCATTCTTGCAACGATTCCTGCAAAAAGCAGAATTGAAATACCGTTACCGATACCTTTATCGTTGATCTGCTCGCCCAGCCACATCATAAGAGCTGTACCTGCGGTGAAGCAGAGGATAATAACGATTGCAGAAAATACAAGTGAAAAACCGTTGTTATAAGATGTAACGCCTGATCTTAAAAGATAGAAGTAATAAGCTGTACCCTGAATAAGACCGAGGGCTACTGTTACATAACGTGTAATTGTTGCAATTTTCTTTCTGCCTGCTTCTCCCTCTTTAGCCATTCTCTCAAGAGGAGGAATAGCAACGCAAAGAAGCTGCATAATAATTGAACTGTTGATGTAAGGAGTAACGCCCATTGCAAACAAAGTTGCATTTGAGAACGCACCGCCTGATAATGTGTTTAAATATGCAAGAACAGAGTTACTTGTATTAACTCCGTTTTCAACCATCAACTGGCTTAAAGCCGCCATATCAAGAAACGGAACAGGAATAACTGAGCCGATTCTGAATACTACAACAATAAGCAGTGTGAAAAGTATCTTTTTTCTTAAATCCGGAACTGACCAGGCATTTTTAATTGTCTGTAACAATTATATCACCTCAGCCTTTCCGCCTGCTGCCTCAATCTTAGCTTTTGCTGATTCTGAAAAACCGTTAACCTTAACGGTTAATTTCTTTTCAAGCTTTCCATTTCCCAAAATTTTAACAGCGTCAAATGAGTTTTTAACAATTCCTGCTTCTGTTAATGCATTTACATCTACAACAGCACCGTCATCAAACTTGCTGTTAAGAGTACCTAAATTCACAGAAACAACCTTTTTTGCAAAAATGTTGTTGAAGCCCCTCTTAGGAATACGTCTTTGTAACGGCATTTGTCCGCCTTCAAAGCCTAAACGCATACCCTTGCCTGATCTTGCTTTCTGTCCTTTATGACCTTTTCCGGCAGTTTTGCCCTGACCTGAGCCGTGACCTCTGCCTATTCTTTTAGCAGTTTTCTTTGAGCCTTCAACAGGAGAAAGTTCATGTAACTTCATAGTTCGCACCTCCTTGTTTACGCTTCACTAACCTCTATAAGGTGAATTATTTTTGCGATCTTACCTTTTGTCTGAGGATTATCGGGCTGAGTTACAGTATCACCGATTTTCCTAAGACCTAAAGATTGAGCGGTTGCAATTTGATCTTTTTTTGAGCCGATAAGGCTTTTTACCAATGTGATTTTCATATTAACAACCTCCCTTATAAAATATCCTTGACAGATTTGCCGCGGATAGCCGCAACTTCTTCTGCATTACGAAGTGCACACAAGCCCTTAAGGGTTGCACGTACTACATTGCAAGGATTGTTTGAACGCAATGCTTTCGCTCTGATGTCTCTGATTCCTGCTGCTTCCACAACGGCACGAACAGGACCGCCGGCGATAACGCCGGTACCGGGAGCAGCTGGTTTCATAAGAACTCTGCCTGCACCGAACTCACCAATAATTTCATGGGGGATCGTTGAACCCTTTAATGAAACTTTAACGAGATTTTTCTTTGCATCTTCAATACCTTTGCGGATAGCATCAGGAACTTCGCCTGCTTTGCCGATACCAAAACCAACTGTACCTTCACCATCGCCTACAACTACCAAAGCTGCAAATTTGAATATACGGCCGCCCTTAACTGTTTTTGATACACGGTTAATGGCAACAACTCTTTCTTTTAATTCAACATTAGCCAAAGTTATTCCTCCCCTTCCTTAGAAATTGAGGCCGCCCTCACGGGCGCCTTCGGCCAATTCCTTAACACGGCCGTGATAAATGTTGCCACCTCTGTCGAATACAACATCGGTGATTTTTTTGTCTGCTGCACGCTGTGCAATAAGCTTTCCTACTGCTTTAGCTGCTTCTTTGTTACCGCCATTGCCATCAATGCTCTTGTCGAGGCTTGAAGCCGAAACAAGTGTAACACCATTTACATCATCAATAATCTGAGCGTAAATGTTATTGGTGGAGCGGAAAACACATAAGCGCGGGAAATCAGGTGTTCCGCTGATTTTTCCGCGAACTCTCTTGTGGCGTCTGATGCGAGCCTTTTTAGTGTCAGGTCTCTTTACCATTTTTCATTCACTCCTTAATTACTTACCTTTACCGGCTTTACCTTCCTTACGGCGGATAACCTCATCAGCGTATTTAATACCTTTGCCCTTATACGGCTCAGGCGGACGCTTTTCTCTAACCTCGGCAGCAAACTGACCAACCTTTTGCTTATCAATGCCGTGGATGATAATTTTATTAGGATCGGGAACTTCAATTTTGATATCGTCTGTATCCTCAACAATAACCTGATGTGAGTAACCGAGGTTCATTACACACTTGTTACCCTGCTTTTGAACACGGTAACCAACGCCGTTTACCTCAAGTGTCTTCTGATAGCCTTCTGTAACACCTGTGATCATATTTGCGATAAGTGTTCTTGTAAGACCGTGAAGCGATCTGTTGAGTTTATCGTCGTTAGGACGCTTAACTTCAATTTCTGTTCCGTTGATTTCTACTGACATATTCTTGTTGTAAGAATAATCCAAAGTACCCTTAGGTCCTTTAACAGTAATTACGCCATTGTCGATTTTAACATCTACACCGGCGGGAATATTTATAGGTTTTCTTCCAATTCGAGACATTTTCGCACCTCCTATTACCAGATATATGCGAGAACTTCGCCACCTACATGCTCTTTGCGAGCCTGACGGTCTGTCATAATGCCTTTTGAAGTAGAAATAATAGCTACTCCCAAGCCCTTCATAACCTTCGGCATATCCTCAACATTGCTGTATATACGCAAGCCCGGTTTTGATACACGGCGTAAGCCTGTAATAACAGGAGTTTTGCCGTCTGTGTATTTAAGAACAACCTTAATTACGCCCTGCTTGCCGTCTTCAATAACTGTAAAACTTTTAATATAACCCTCGTCCAAAAGAATCTGACAAATGTCTTTCTTTAAGTTAGAAGCGGGTATTTCAACAGTGTCGTGTTTAGCTGTACTTGCATTACGGATTCGTGTAAGCAAGTCTGCAATTGTATCTGTAATCTGCATAGATTTTTACCTCCCTTGCTTACCAGCTTGCTTTCTTTACTCCGGGAATTTCACCCTTATAGGCTAACTCACGGAAGCAAATACGGCAAACACCGAATTTACGAAGGTAGGCGTGTGGTCTACCACAGATTTTACATCTTGAATATTCTCTTGTTGAGAATTTCTGTTTTTTCTGCTGTTTTAATTTCATAGCAGTTTTAGCCACAACAATCCCTCCTTACTTTGCAAATGGTGCACCCATAAGTGTTAATAACTCACGAGCTTCTTCATCTGTTTTGGCTGTGGTTACGAAGCATATATCCATACCTCTAACCTTGTCAATCTTATCATAATCGATTTCAGGGAATATAAGCTGTTCCTTAATACCCATATTGTAGTTACCTCTGCCGTCAAAAGAATCGGGATTGATTCCTCTGAAGTCACGAACTCTCGGAAGAGCAATGTTGAAGAGTCTGTCTAAAAACTCATACATTCTTTCGCCTCTGAGTGTAACCTTAGCTCCGATTGCCATACCCTCACGAATTTTAAAGTTTGCAACTGACTTTCTTGCTTTTGTAACTAACGGTTTCTGACCGGTGATAATTGAAAGGTCATTTACGATAGCGTCGATAACCTTTGAGTTTTCTTTCGCTTCGCCTGCACCTACGTTTACAACGATTTTATCAAGCTTAGGAATTTGCATTACGCTCTTGTAAGAGAATTTATTCATAAGAGCCGGTGCAACTTCTTTAGTGTAGTAATCTTTAAGTCTTGCCATTTCTTATATCCTCCTTAAAGCGTTTCGCCGCATTTTCTGCAAATGCGTTCTTTAGAACCGTCTTCGTTTACTTTATGTCCAACACGGGTCGGCTTTTTGCATCTTGGGCAAATAATCTGAACTTTAGATGCATACATAGCACCCTCAGCCTTAATAATGCCGCCCTGTTCACCCATTTTTCTGGGCTTAACATGCTTAGAAACCATATTAACTTTTTCAACGATGACTTTTCCTTCTTTAGGGCTTACAGCCATAACCTGACCTTTTTTGCCCTTGTCCTTTCCGCTGAGTACTACAACGGTGTCGCCTGTTTTAACATGAACCTTTTTATTCATTGTGACACCTCCATTAAAGTACTTCAGGTGCAAGAGATAAAATCTTCATATAATCTTTATCACGAAGCTCTCTTGCAACTGGTCCGAAGATACGAGTACCTCTTGGGTTTTTATCTTCTCTTATTATAACGGCCGCATTTTCATCAAAACGGATGTAAGTGCCGTCTTCTCTGCGCACGCCCTTTGCAGAACGTACAATAACTGCTTTTACTACTTCGCCTTTTTTAACAACGCCGCCTGGTGCTGCTTTTTTAACTGAAGCAACTACAACGTCGCCGATATTGGCATACCTTCTTCTGGTTCCGCCGAGAACACGAATGCACATAAGTTCCTTAGCGCCGGTGTTGTCGGCAACCTTGAGGTAAGTTTGCTGCTGTATCACAGTGCGTTCCTCCTTTTTCTCAAAGCCACTATAATGGAATTATTTAGCTTTCTCTATAATCTCGACGAGTCTCCATCTTTTATCCTTAGAAAGAGGACGGGTCTCCATAACCTTTACACGATCGCCTACTCTGCATTCATTGTTTTCATCATGAGCCTTAAGGCGAAATGTACGCTTAACAACTTTGTTGTAAAGTTTGTGCTTTACGCTGTCTTCAATAGCAACGACAACTGTTTTGTCCATTTTGTCGCTTACTACTTTTCCGACAGCAGTTTTTCTCATATTTCTTTCACTCACTGTTAAGTCCTCCTCCCTTAAGCTTCACTGCCGCTGAGTTCACGCTGACGAAGAATTGTTGAAACTCTCGCAATATCTTTTTTAACAGCAGAAATTCTCATTGGATTTTCAAGCTGATTAACTGCAAGCTGAAAACGAAGATTAAACAATTCCTGTTTGAGGTCTTTAAGCTTAACCTGGAGCTCTTCTACTGATAATTCTCTAAGTTCTGATGCTTTCATTACTGCTCAACCTCCGTATCTTCTTTTTTAACAAACTTGCATTTAATTGGCAGTTTTGCTGCTGCCAGACGCATAGCTTCTCTTGCGATTGTTTCATCTACTCCGCCCAACTCAAACATAACTCTGCCGGGCTTAACTACTGCAACCCAGTATTCGGGAGCGCCTTTACCTTTACCCATACGGGTTTCCAAAGGTTTCTTTGATACCGGCTTGTCAGGAAATATTTTTATCCATACTTTACCGAATCTCTTGCAGTAACGTGTCATGGCAACACGGGCTGCTTCAATCTGGTTAGATGTGATCCAACATGGTTCTAAAGCCTGGAGACCGAAATCACCGTAAGTTACTTTATTGCCACGGGATGCTTTACCTGTCATACGACCTCTGTGTACTCTTCTGTGTTTAACACGCTTTGGTAACAGCATTATTTTCTGCCTCCTTCCCTCTTAGGCTTTCTTTCTTTAGCCTCGTTGAGAATTTCACCTTTATAAAGCCATACTTTAACGCCGATTTTACCGTAAGTTGTATTAGCTTCTGCAAAACCGTAGTCAATGTCTGCTCTTAATGTCTGAAGAGGAATAGTACCTTCATGATACTGTTCTGCTCTTGCGATTTCTGCACCGCCTAAACGGCCTGAGCACTGAGTTTTAATACCTTTAGCACCAAATTTCATAGCTCGTGCGATTGCCTGCTTCATAGCTCGTCGGAATGAAATTCTCTTTTCAAGCTGCTGAGCAATGCTCTCAGCAACAAGCTGTGCATTTAAATCAGGTGATTTTATTTCTACAATTTTAATAGAAACAGGCTTATTAAGCAATTTTTCACACTGAAGTCTCAGTTTTTCAATTTCGCTGCCGCCTTTGCCGATAATAATACCCGGTTTAGAACAGTGAATGTAAAGTCTTACCTTTTTGCCGTCACGCTCAATTTCAATTTTTGAAACACCTGCTGTATAAAGCTGTTTCTTTAAAGTCTTTCTGAGATTATAATCCTCAACAAGAGTATCTCCGAAAGTCTTTTTATCAGCAAACCAACGGGAATCCCAATCTTTAATTATACCTACACGAAGTCCGTGCGGATTAACTTTTTGTCCCATATTACTTACCTCCCTTTATTCTTCTTTTTCCTTGAGTACAAGGGAAATGTGGGATGTTCTTTTGTTTATTCTGTAAGCCCTGCCCTGAGCTCTCGGCTGAATTCTCTTAAGGATAGGGCCTGCTGTTGCGTTACACTCTGCAACATAGAGTTTAGATGTGTCCATATCATGGTTATTCTCAGCATTTGCCATAGCTGATTTGAGCAGCTTTAAAAGCGGCTCACAAGCGGCCTTAGGGGTATGCTTAAGAACAGCTTCTGCAAAAGCTACGTCTTTGCCTCTGATCAAATCAAGAACAACAGTAACCTTGCGTGGTGAAATACGGACATATTTTGCATATGCCTTTGCTTCCATTTGCAATACTCTCCTTCCGCTTACTTGCTTGTTTTAGAACCGGCATGACCTCTGAATGTACGTGTGGGAGCAAACTCACCGAGCTTGTGTCCTACCATATCTTCTGTTACATATACCGGAACATGCTTGCGGCCATCGTGAACCGCAAATGTATGACCAACGAAATCAGGGAAGATTGTTGAGCTTCTTGACCATGTTTTCAAGATTCTCTTTTCTCCGGCTTCATTCATCTGCTGAACCCTTTTGAGCAATACAGGCTGGACAAAAGGGCCTTTTTTTGTACTTCTACTCATTATATAAGCTCCTTTCTGTCAACCTTATTTACCGTTTCTTCTGCGAACGATAAACTTATCGCTTGCTTTATGAGTTTTTCTGGTCTTATAACCAAGAGCAGGCTTACCCCAAGGAGTAACAGGTCCCGGACGACCAACAGGAGATTTACCTTCACCACCGCCGTGAGGGTGGTCGTTAGGGTTCATTACAGAACCACGGACGGTAGGTCTCCAACCCATATTTCTCTTTCTTCCGGCCTTACCGATTTTAACATTTTCATGATCGGTGTTGCCAACCTGGCCTACTGTAGCCATACATTTATCAGGAACATTTCTCAACTCGCCTGAAGGAAGTCTGAGAAGTGCAAGACCGTTTTCTTTAGCCATAAGCTGAGCCATATTGCCCGCTGCTCTTGCAAGCTGAGCGCCTCTGCCGGGATAAAGTTCAACATTGTGAATAAATGTACCGACAGGGATTGCTGAAAGAGGTAACGCATTACCTGGTTTAATATCTGCGTCTGCACCGGCAACAACCGTGTCGCCTACCTTGAGTCCTTCGGGAGCGATGATATAAGCTTTCTCGCCGTCTGTGTACTCAATAAGTGCAATAAATGCTGAACGGTTCGGATCATACTCTAATGTTACTACCTTACCTTCAACGCCAAATTTCTGACGCTTAAAATCAATAATACGGTACTTTCTTCTGTTGCCGCCGCCTCTGTGGCGAACTGTAATTCTGCCGTAGCTGTTGCGTCCTGAGTTTTTCTTTAAAGGAGCAAGCAGACTTTTCTCGGGGGCAACCTTTGAAAGACCTGAATAATCAGTAACCGACATATTTCTTCGTGAGTTAATGGTCGGCTTATAAACTTTAATTGCCATTTGATTTCACTCTCCTCATGATGGCTTTGCGGGGAAATGGCTTTTCCCCATACATTCTGCCTGAAAATTATAAATTTCTTCAGGTTTATACTAAACAACAATTGAATACAAGATACCGCTAAAAACGAAAAATCTGCATTTAAATTAGTGTTCAGTATTACATCATGCCTTCAAAAAATTCAATTGATTTGCTGTCGCTTTTAAGTGTTACAACTGCCTTTTTCCAAGACTTTGTGTAACCGCCGTTGTTTCTGCCCTGACGACGGAAGCGTCCTCTGACTGAAACTGTGTTTACCTTTGCAACTTTAACTTTAAAAAGTTCTTCGCAAGCTTTTGCAATTTCTATTTTGTTAGCTGATTTTGCAACTTCAAAGGTGTACTTCTTCTCAGAAGCGCCCAACATACTTTTCTCGGTAATAACAGGGCGGATGATAATATCTTGTGCTATCATGCGTATACCTCCTCGATTTTGCTAACAGCGTCTTTAACAATAACAAGCTTGTCGGCGTTAAGAATATCGTAAACATTAAGCTCGTTGACCTGAGCTGTTTTTACGCCCTTAAGATTGTTAGCTGATTTAATAACCTTACCGTCAACCGCAGGCAGAACGATAAGTGCCTTTTTAGTAACGTCGATTGCTTTAAGCATATCTGCGATTACCTTTGTTTTGTATTCATCAAGCTTTATTTCATCAAGAATTACGATTTCCTGTGATGCTGCTTTTGTAGAAAGAGCAGATTTCATCGCAAGTCTTTTTACCTTTTTGTTTACAGAAAAACTGTAACTTCTCGGCTTTGGAGCAAATACAACGCCGCCGTGTGTCCACTGAGGTGATCTTGTAGAACCCTGTCTTGCACGGCCTGTTCCCTTTTGTCTCCATGGCTTTTTGCCGCCGCCTGATACTTCAGCTCTTGTTAAAGCTGACTGTGTGCCCTGACGCTGATTTGCAAGATAGCTTACAACCATCTGATGCATAACTGCAGCGTTAGGCTCAATTCCAAATACGGAATCGGCAAGTTCGATTTTAGAAACCTCTTTGCCTTCCATATTAACAACTGCTAAATTAGGCATATATAATCCTCCTTCCCTTAAGCCTTAACGGAATCTTTGATAACAACAATGCCCTTGTTAGGACCGGGGATCGCACCCTTAATTGCCAAAAGGTTGTTTTCAGCGTCAACCTTAACGACTGTAAGATTCTGAACTGTAACCTTTTCAGCTCCTAAATGACCTGCCATTTTCTTGCCCTTCCAAACTCTTGACGGTGAAGAACAAGCGCCGATCGAACCGCCGTGGCGAACGCAGGGACCTGTACCGTGTGATTCCTTAAGACGCTGGAAGTTCCATCTCTTAATTACACCCGCTGTACCTTTACCTTTGCTGGTACCTGTAACATCAACTTTGTTACCTGCCTCAAAGACATCTGCTTTTAAGACATCGCCTACATTGTAAGCGTCTGTGTCATCAAAACGGAATTCTTTGAGAGTTTTCTTTGGTGCTATGTCAGCCTTGTCAAAAAAGCCTTTCATAGGTTTGTTGACTCTGCTTGGCTTTAAATCGCCGAAGCCGAGCTGTACAGCTGCATAACCGTCGTTTTCAACTGTTTTCTTTGTTGAAACTACGCAAGGACCCGCTTCAACAACAGTTACGGGAACAACGTTACCCTTTTCGTCAAAGATCTGTGTCATACCGATCTTTTTGCCGATTAGTGCTTTTTGCATTACTATATCCTCCTTATAGGTTATTGGTTGGTTTACACCAACATGACCCTGTCTGCTTGTAGGTTAAAATTAAAATTATAACTTAATTTCAATTTCAACGCCGGCAGGGAGTTCTAAGCTCATAAGAGCCTCGACTGTCTTGTTTGACGGTCTTAAAATATCGATAAGACGCTTGTGAGTTCTCATTTCAAACTGCTCACGGCTGTCCTTATACTTATGAACAGCACGAAGAATTGTAACGACCTGCTTCTCTGTCGGAAGCGGAACAGGACCTGAAACCCTGGCGCCTGTACGCTTAGCTGTTGTAACAATCCTGATAGCCGACTGATCAACCAACTGATGATCGTAACCCTTAAGTCTTATCCTTATTTTTTCCTTGACTGCCATTTTCGTCGCCTCCTTAAAAATTTAGTTGGCGGGCGTTTTGTTCTCAAAACCTTTCAACGCTGTCGGGTGTTTCCTGACCCTGCATTAAAAAACCCGTTTAACTTTTTCAGTTAATCCGGGCATTATCCTTAGAACATATGAGTTTTAAGTGGCACAGCAACCCCTTTGCCATTTTAACTCTGAATAAAATCTTAACTGATTCGCCCGGTTTAAAATCGGACATACTCCACGGAAAAACCGGCTTAAAAAGCCGCAACCTCCCGCTTCATCGCATATCTAATGTGCAGTCACGCAAGTGTTATTATACAATATATATATGCCAATAGCAAGTTTTTTCCGAAATTTACAGTCAGAGAAATTTTTGTATTTTTTATTTAATTTTTTGTGCAATTTTTACAACATATAATAAAAATGTATAGCAACAATAATTATAATAAACTTTCAATATAAATGAAAATAAACATTTTATAATGTACGTGCAATCATACTAAAACACAATTTTAAAACAAATCACTTATAAATAAGCATTGCAAATACCGACAAAATCAGCAAAACTGCGATTATAACCGCTATAATTCTTACGCTTATTACTTTTGCGGAAGCCCTTTTATTCCTCTTTTTCATATAAATCTTTCCACCTTTGTAATTTTTTTGTGTATTTTATTCAATTAATACTTGAAAAACATTTCTATTTCTTATATAATATACTTGAATAAAAATTTTTCAAGAGGGGGTTAAATTGTGATTCAGATTTATTACGGTGACGGAAAAGGTAAAACATCTGCTGCAATCGGTGTTGCTGTCAGAGCAGCCGGCAGAAATATGCGGGTTCTGTTTGTTCAATTTTTAAAAAGCAATGATTCGGGTGAAAGAAAAGTTTTAGAACAAATTAACGGCATTACAATGACGCCCTGCCCTGTTGAACTTGAGTTTACATATAATATGACAGATACTCAAAAAGCTCAGGCTTCTAAAATATTCAGAGAAATATTTGACCATTCCGTAAGAGCAGCACTGACCTCTAATTACAGCGTACTTATTATGGATGAAATTTTTTCAGCCATTGATACAGGTATGATAAGTGAAAATGAGGTTTATAATTTTTTAACAAATGCACCTGCAAAACTTGAAATTGTACTCACCGGAAGAAATCCGTCAAAAAAATTTATTGATCTATCAGATTATGTATCTAATATCGTAAAGAAAAAACACCCTTTTGATAAGGGTATAAGTGCAAGAGCAGGAATTGAATATTAAATTGAGTATTATAATAAACCCCATTTAAAAGTTAATATTTACTTGCGTCTAATATTTATCTATTTGCGTCTATTTTTAATTTAATTTTTATTATGTAAACTAAATTTTTAAATAAAAAATTTAAAATAGTTTTATAAAATGGTATATTATGATAATTTTATCTTTTTTTACAAATATTCCTTGACTTTTTTCATAGAAGAATGATATACTAATTTTAGAGAAAAAACTTCTCGAATATATAAAATTGGGGTACAATGAATGTATAATTTCTCGGTTATTACAGAGAAAACATATTGCGGTAGTAATGCTTATAATTCCTACGGAATTAAAGCAACAAAAAACGAAGAGGTTTTATTTACTTTCAGTAATATTACCTATAAAGAAAACGTCATTATAAAATTTGCGGAACTTTGTAATGAATATCAAATTTCACCTGTACATTTTGAAGATGTACTTGAAAATTTTTTATCGGATTTTGAAACACTCTGATATTATTATGTAATTTAATTAACAATAATTTTCAATAGGTTTTCATTTTTGATATTAAAATATGTCATTTTAAACATTTTAAATTATGCACTGAAAAACATCATTTGCACTTTTTATCACCTGTGATATACTATTACTTATGATATACTGTAAAAGGTGATAAAAATGGTTTGTAATTTATGTCCTAGAAATTGCAACGCACTCAGAACCGATAAACAGGGCAACGGATATTGTCAAAGCCGTGTTTTGCCTAAGGTAGCTCGTGTCGCACCCCATTTCTGGGAAGAACCCTGCATAAGCGGGACAAAAGGCTCAGGGGCAGTGTTTTTCTGCGGTTGTAATTTAAAATGTTTGTTCTGTCAAAATTATGAAATATCTTCACTTAATCAAGGAAAACAGATTACTGCCTGTCAGCTTGCAGAATGTTATAAAGAGCTTGAAAAACAGGGCGTACATAATATTAATCTTGTAAATGCCTGCCATTATGTGTTTGCTGTATTGGAGAGCTTTAAATTTTACAAACCAAGTGTTCCAGTAGTTTATAACAGCAGCGGATATGAAAAGGCACAAACATTAAAACTTCTCGAAAATGCGGTAGATATTTATTTGCCCGACTTCAAATACAGCGATAATAAACTGGCAGAAGCATATTCCTCTGCACCTGATTATAAAGAAACTGCAATAAAAGCCATTGATGAAATGGTACGGCAAAAGGGTGCGCCGGTATTTAATGACGATGGTATGTTAAAAAGCGGGGTTATTGTAAGGCATCTTATTTTGCCTAACCACACTAAAAACAGCATAGGAGTACTGGAAATTCTTAAAGAAAGATACAATGATAAGATTCTTGTAAGCCTTATGGGGCAATATATTCCCTATGGCAAAGCTAATCAATATAAAGAGCTTTCACGAAAAATCACAAAACGGGAATACAATAAAGTTGCCGATAAACTATTGGAGCTTGAGCTTGACGGTTTTATGCAGGAACTTTCAGCGGCAGATGAAAAGTATATTCCAAAGTGGGATTATTAAATTTAATAAAATCAGCAATAGGATAAAGTTGAGAAAATCAAAATTTTTGCGTTGCTTTTTCAAAAAGCGACCGAGGTTTAAAGGGCGAGAAGTCCATTGTCGCCGCCCTTTGCGGCAAAACTTACATTTTATGCTGAAAAATTTTTTCATATAAATGCAAAACTTGTCCCTGCAATTAATCTAATACGATGTAATATAAATATTTTTTAAATAATATATATAAATATATAATAAAAGACTGCAGCAAATGCGAATATAAATTTTCGTAATTTGCTGCGGTCTTATTGTTTATTTATTGTAATGTTTTAATTCCACTTTAATGTATCATTATAAAGGTTAATATAATCGTTAGCCGAGCGATCCCAACTGTTATCGCTCATCATTGCTCTCCACATAAGCTGGCACCAGCCTGAATGGTTTTGAATACCCCACAGTGCCCTTCTTACTGCACCAACCATATCTGCGGTATCATAATTTTTAAATGTAAAGCCGTTGCCGTAACCGTCTGCACTGTCAAATACAGAATCTTTAAGACCTCCGACCTCCCTTACTACGGGGATTGTACCGTATCTTAAAGCTATCATCTGAGAAAGGCCGCATGGTTCCTGCTTTGACGGCATTAAGAAAATATCAGCGCCTGAGTAAATCTTTCTTGCAAGTTCGGGAACAAATCCGTGACAAGCACAAAGTCTGCCGGGATATTTCCACTGCATATCCCTGAAAAACTGCTCATATTCGGCATCGCCTGAGCCGAGAATTATGAACTGCATATTTTCAGTGTTCATCAATTCTTCAAGACCCATTCTTACAAGGTCAAGACCTTTATGTGCAACAAGTCTTGTAACCATGGCAACGATAGGAACATTCCAACTTTGTTCAAGTCCCAGACGCTCCTGTAATGCTCTTTTACATTCGCCTTTTCCGCTCATATCGTCCTTTGAATAATTACGATAAATCTGATAGTCTGTTTCAGGATTATAGCTTTCCAAATCTATACCGTTCTTAATTCCGCAAAGCTTATAATGTCTTAAATTCAATTCAGGGTCAAGACCATAGCTGTACCAAGGGTCTTTGATTTCCGCCGCATAGCTGGGTGAGACCGTTGTAACTCTTGTAGATGTTTCAATAGCACCCTTAACCATATTGAGCTTTCCGTCCATTTCAAGAAGTTTTGTTTCCGTTGGAGGAATACCGATGCACTCTGTATTTACTTCCCAGCCATACATTCCCTGATATTGAATGTTGTGAATTGTAAACACACTCTTAATATTTGCATACCATGGTCTTTGTGAATAGAAGAGATAGTAATACATTGGTACAAGTGCCGTCTGCCAATCGTTACAATGAAGAATATCAGGATGAAAATCTATATAGGGAAGCATTTCTAAAATTGCCCTTGAAAAAAATGCAAATCTTTCTGCATCGTCATATGAACCGTAAAGATTTCCTCTTTTAAAATAATATTCATTATCAATAAAATAATATGTGCAGTCATTCCATCTTGCCCAGAAAAGTCCGCAATACTGATGACGCCATGCAACAGGAACGGTAAAATTTGTAATAAAGTTCATTGTATTTTTTAAGTCTTCGGGAATTGAACCGTATAAGGGCATTACAATTCTGCAATCCTGACCTTTTCTGCACAGTGTATGCGGTAAACTTCCTGCAACATCTGCAAGACCTCCGCTTCCGGCAAAGGGGTTTGCCTCGGACGCACAATATAAAATCCTCATTTCACTTAGCCTCCTTAGTAAATTTAAACATAGGATTTCTTAGAGATATAAATAGGGTATGACTCATATCCCATTAGGGATCTGCCGTCATTAACTACTACGTCTTTATCAATAACAACGTAGTTTAAATTAACGTCTTTGCCTATTTTTGTATCCTGCATAATTATAGAGTTTTTAACGACCGCTCCCTTATCAATATAAACCCCTTTTGAAAGCACACAGTTTTCTACTGTACCTTTAATTACACATCCCTGAGAGATAAGGGAATGCTTAACGGAGCTTGAAAGTCCATAATGGCAAGGTGTATCGTCACGAACTTTTGTATAAATAGGACGTTCGCTCTGGAAAAGTTCTTTTCTCACCTCTGAATCCATTAAATCCATATTTACATTAAAATATTCCTTCATTGAAGTAATGGTAGCACAGTATCCCTTATTTTCAAAGGCATATGTGTTATGCTTCTGAGCCAGACTCCTGATAAATATTTTTTCGTTAGTTTCATTTTTGCTTAAGGAATCTGTTATCATATCAAAAAGAATTTTCCTTGAAACAAGCAGAGTGCCGAGAGTTATCGGGCAAATCCCTTCTGCATCGGGAGTAATAAACACCTGTTCAACCTTATCGTTTTCATCTTTTTTTATTACCATAGGTCTTTCAATGCCGTCAGGCGATTTTACATTAGCATAAACCAAAACTGCTTCTGCTTTCTTTCCCTCATAGAAATCGAAAAGCTCTGTATAATCTATATTAGTAATAAAATTGCTGCTGCACATCAAAACATATTCTTCACTGCATTGTTCAAGATAACCCTTTATGTTGTATATCATTTCAAGCATATTGGAATAATCCTTACCATCGTAAGGAGGCAAAACAGACAGCCCGCTTCTTCTTTTAGATAAATCCCAAGCCTTACCTGAACCAACATGATCCATAAGAGAAATAAAATTTTTATTTGCAATTATACAAACATTGTTAATACCTGCATTGGAAAAGTTAGAGAGTGTAAAATCAACGGTTCTGTACTTTCCTCCTATAGGAACGCTTGCCATTGTTCTGTCAGAGGTAAGCTCGGGTAATGATTTATCGTTTGTATTTGAAAAAACAATACCTACCACATTGTTGCTTCTCATTCTTACTTAACCCCCATATCTTTATCAATCATTGCTTTAGGAGGAACAATCGTGTTTTCCCCTATTTTAAGGTTATCACCGATCACTGTTACGCCCCAATCATCTCTGTTTGGGACATTTTCAGGCTTTTCGCCGATTACAGCATTCTTGCCGATAACGGTGTTTTCCGCAACTATTGCATACTGAACGACTGCGCCGTCCTCAATTACTGCTCCCGGCATAATAATTGAGGAGTCAATTGTTGCCCCCTTGCCTATTGTTACTCCTGCAAACAAAATTGAAAATTCAATATTGCCGTAAACATTGCAGCCGTCTGCAACAAGAGAATTCTGAACTGTTGCTTCAGGTCCTATATAATGAGGAGGCATCATGGGATTTCTCGAGAAAATACCGTTTAAATCAAGTGTTACATTAGGGTCGAGCAAGTCCATATTTGCTTCCCATAGGCTGTCGATCGTTCCCACATCCTTCCAATATCCCTCAAAAGGATATGCAAACATTTTCTCACCTGCATTAAGCATTACAGGAAGTATGTCTTTGCCGAAATCGTTTGAAGAATCAGGATTTTTCTCATCCTCAATCAGGTATTTTTTAAGTTCCTTCCAGTTAAAAATATAAATACCCATTGACGCATTTGTGCTTTTCGGATGCTCGGGTTTTTCATCAAATTCATAAATTGAGCCGTCTTCGTTAGTATTTAAAATACCGAAGCGTGAAGCCTCAGCAAGAGGAACGTCAATTACTGCAATCGTGCAGGCGGCATTTTTTTCTTTATGAAATTGGAGCATTTTATTGTAGTCCATTTTATAAATATGGTCGCCTGATAAAATTACCACATACTCGGGATTATATCTGTCAATATAACCCATATTTTGATAGATTGCATTTGCGGTACCTGAATACCAGTCTGCGCCCTCAACCGCCTGATACGGACTTAAACAGCTTACTCCCGAATGCATACCGTCTAAATCCCAAGGCTGACCGTTGCCGATATATTCGTAAAGCTCCAGAGGTTGATATTGTGTTAAAACACCAACTGCCTCAATTCCGGAATTTACACAGTTAGAAAGCGGGAAATCTATAATTCTATATTTTCCTCCAAAGGGTACTGCCGGTTTAGCGAGCTTTTTTGTTAAGACTCCCAGTCTTGAACCCTGACCGCCTGCCAAAAGCATAGCGACTACTTCTTTTTTGGGAAACATTTTCTTTTACCTCCAAATTTTTTGCTTGTACTAAATGCCGATTGAACGCAAAAAACACACAAAACACTTGCTTTTTAATTGACGTTTAGTATTATATCTTTTTGTCAGCCTTTGTCACTGACGAATCAATTTTTGTTTTAGGAACAGACTTCTCAGATGAAACCTTAGAAGCTGTTTTCGCAGATGTTTTTTTTAGCAAATGTTTTCTTTTTTGCTGTTGTTTTTGCCGATTTATCATATAAAGCTTTTGCGGTTTTTCCTGATTTTGCAAGTTTTTCATTTAAGTTTCTTATTTTTTTAGGCTTTTTAATCTCTTTTATACATTCAAAATACATAACGCTCATAGGTGGGAGCGTAATATCTAAAGCCTGTTTACAGCCGTGTATGGCTATATCAATTGTCATAATCTCTTTACCGTTTGTTATTCCCGAACCGCCGTATTTTTTGTTTTCGGAGTTAAATACCTCATCGTAAATTCCTCGTTTTGGTACTCCGATATAATAATTTTTTCTGACCTCAGGCTGAAAGTTGCAGATAATAATTAAATCATTGCCGGCCTTATCAAGTCTTCGAAACGCAATTACACTTTTAGTATAGTCATCGTGATGAATCCAGTCAAAGCCGCTCCAGTCAAAATCTATTTCATAAAGCTGGGAATGACTTAGGTAAAATTCATTCAAGTCCTTAAAACATATATGTAATTGTTGGTTTTTCTTTTCAGATAAAGCTCCCCAATCAAGCTCTGAATCACAATTCCATTCTTCTTTTTGACCGATTTCCGAGCCCATAAACATAAGTTTTTTACCCGGATGAGCGGTCATATAAGACATAAATGTTCTTACCGATGAATACTTTTGTGTTTCGTCTCCCGGCATTTTTTCAAGCAGAGATTTTTTACCGTAAACCACTTCATCGTGGGAAATAGGCAAAATAAAATTTTCAGAAAATGCATAGAAAAAGCTGAAAGTTAAATTTTCGTGATTAAATGGTCTCCAAAGCGGGTCAAGAGATATATAGTGGAGCATATCGTTCATCCAGCCCATATTCCACTTATAATCAAAGCCCAATCCACCCTCATTTACAGGCTTAGTCACCATTGGCCATGAAGTGCTTTCCTCTGCTATCATCATTACATCGGGATGATACATATGAATGGCAGTATTCAGACGTTTAATAAACTCAACAGCCTCAAGATTTTCCTTTCCGCCAAATTTATTGGTAACCCATTCTCCGTCTCTGCGGTTATAGTCAAGATATAACATAGACGCAACAGCATCTACTCTTATTCCGTCTATATGGTACTTGTCTGCCCAAAACATTGCGCTTGATACAAGAAAGCTGATTACCTCATATCTTGCATAATCAAATACATAAGTTCCCCATTCTTTATGCTCACCCTTTCTCGGATCGGCATATTCATAACAACAGGTTCCGTCAAATCTGCCTAAGCTAAAATCATCTTTTGGAAAATGTGCGGGGACCCAGTCCAAAATTACACCAATTCCGTTATTGTGACATCTGTCTATAAAATTCATCAAATCATAAGGCTCGCCGTAACGTGAGGTAGGCGCAAAATATCCTGTTGACTGATATCCCCATGAGCCGTCATAGGGATATTCCGTAACAGGCATAAGCTCAATATGGGTATATCCCATATCCTTTACATACGGAATCAGTTCAGATGCAAGCTTACTATAATTCATAAAATTTCCGTCTTGATATCTCCTCCAAGAACCTAAGTGAATTTCATAAATATTAAGAGGTTTTTCCTTATGGTTATTAATTTTTCTTTCTATAAACCAGTTTTCGTCGCTCCAATTATATGCATCAATGTTGTAAAGTTTTGAAGCGTTGTCCGGACGGGTCTGTGTATGAAAAGCATAAGGGTCAGCCTTATAGAGTTTTTCATGGTTTTGAGTTTCAATACAATATTTATAGCAGGAGTAAATCTGGGCATTTTCAATAAAACCTTCCCAAACACCTGCACTGCCTACTTTATACATATAATCAGCGGTGGGATTCCAATTGTTAAAATCACCTGCAATTGAAACCGATAAAGCATTAGGAGCCCAAACTCTGAATACAAAACCTTCTCTTCCATCCCAATTAACAGGGTGTGCGCCCAATAAATCATAAGCACGAACTGCGTCGCCGTCGTGAAAAAGCTGAAGTGCGGGACGAAGGTCATTAAAATTGTAATTCATAATATTTCACTCCTTTCAAAAAAGCTGACATAAGAAAAATATTCCAACCATATAATAACAAAATATTATGTATATTTCAAGCAAAATTTAAAAATCTTCAGTTAATTTTTAGTGTATTTTTTATAATTAAAATAAAAGCAATAAAAATTTATATTATTTTTACCGTTTATAGAATAAATTATTATGATTTTTGCTTAGTTTTTATATAAATTTAAAAGAAATGCACTGCACCATACAATTATATTGAAAACCGCTTTAAAAAATTATCAAAATTTGAGACAAAAATTCGAGTTGTTTTTGTATAATCTCAGGGACGGATTCAATAATGTCGCAAAGCAACAAAAGGCTCCCACTTTAGGGGAACTGTCAGCGAAGCTGACTGAGGAGTGCATAGCTGAATATTTCTACCCTTCCGTCACGACTCCGTCGTGCCACCTTCCCTGCTAGGGAAGGCTTTTTCTCTCAAGCGTTTTGCAAAGAACTAAGAATTACGTTAATATTAGCAGAAAAAGGCTCCCCTTAAGGGGAGCTGTCAGCGAAGCTGACTGAGGGGTGCATAACTGAACATTTCTACCCTTCCGTCACGACTTCGTCGTGCCACCTTCCCTGATAGGGAAGGCTTTTTCTCTCAAGCGTTCTGCTTTAATATAACCTTTTTCTAAGTTGACGACATTGCATCAGAGGGAGGCAATATGTTACTTAAATGTTTTTCAAATATAAAAAACAAAAATCTCTTCTGATTTTACTCAGAAGAGATTTTTAGGTAGAAAGGTAGTGATTCTTAGCCAAAAATATAAACTAAAAAATCATTAGGAGGTCTCTATTCATAAAAATTATTGGCAATAAGGAGTTAGCCGTAAGTTTTGTTTGACAACATTTGTGTTATTCACACTGACGCTGTCAATAGTTTAGCACAGGTTATCGTTTCTGCAACTGATAACCAAAGCATAAAAAACATAAAATTTTGTAACTTAATAACTGGAAACCTCTTGAAATAACATTGTAGAACAGTTTTATTCAGCTGAATAATCATTATACAAGCTACAACCGGAATTATTTCCGGAAAACGGAGCAACAGATTTCTTAAAAGCATAAAAAATCAATAAATTCGACAGATAATTGCTATAATATAACTTTTCTGATAAAATATGCATTAAAAATATTTAGTTGTTTAACAAACAAAATAATTTTGGAAAAGAAATATACAGTATACACTGTTCAGAAAAAAAGATTTTTTATTCAAAAAGATTTCTGTTAAGGACTTCTGAATAAGTCCTTATGCTCCGTATATAAACAACCGGTTTGATGTAGGTATGGCCAACTTCCCGAATTCTCCTTAATTCACTAGTAAAATTAATTTGAAAACATCATTCCTGTTGATTATATAAAAAATTATAAATTTTAGGGGACAACCCTTACGGCGATCCAAAAATTAAATATTTAATTAATAAAAGTAAATACTCCTTCTATTTCACCATCTAATTTCCGGTTAATTAACAAATATAAAAACAGAGAAATTATCACCATACTTCAATATTTAATTAAATTAAAAAAATATTTTAATTTTTGGACGCCCGTAAAAGTTGTCACTGAAATTATAATAAAATTATATATACACCTTACACCTCAACTTTCTGATATCTAAAGATATCTTAATTTTTAATTATAATTTAGGTTAATATTACAAAACCATAGTATTTTTAAAAAGTCAATATATAATTTACAATAGTATTATAATTTTATTATTAGGCTAATATTATAATACCATAGTATTTTATAAATGTCAATATTTAATTTACAATAATATTATAATTTTTTATTTAAAATAAAATGTTAAGTAAAAATATAAAAAATTGCTAAAAGCAAAGAATTTAAATCAAGTTCAACTATCAAAAGCTTTGTCTGTTACAAAACAAAGTGTTTCTAATTGGGAAAACGTTATTATAGTACCTTCTATTGAAATGTTAGAAAAAATCGCAAATTATTTTTTAGTTATACAGATTTTCTGTTAGGAAGAAAAATATAGTATATATAGATTCTCTGCAATTAAATACAGAAGAAATTGCTCATATAAGTTCTTATAAATGATTTAATTAACAAAAAATAAAATGTAATAATTATATTTATTTTTAAAATACTATAGTATTTTAAAAATATTAAAGAAAAATTATAAAATAATATTAGTATTTTTTTAAGGGAGATAAAAATGTTAGGTGATAATATTAAAAAATTGCGAGAAGCAAGAAATTTAAGTCAAGTTCAACTGGCAAATTCTTTATTTGTTACAAAACAAAGCGTTTCAAACTGGGAAAATGAAAATGTTATTCCTTCTGTAGAAGTACTAATAAAAATCGCAAAATATTTTTCAGTCACTCCAAATTATTTGTTAGGTATAGATAATGAAGATTATATTAATATTAAAGGATTAACACCGGAACAAATTGAACATATAAAGTTAATTATAAATGATATAAAAAATAAAACTGACTAATTATAATCAACTTTGCAATTATACAGGGGAATTTCTCGTCATAGAAAGCTTTTTTGCTAATATAAATGTAATTCTTTTTAATTTTGACAAATTTTTAATATTAATTAAGTCTTAAAACACTTTGTCTCTTTTCTTAATCTTTTTACAGATAGCGTTTATGGGTATACATAAAAAGCCCCAGAGCATACTGTAAAACGGACAAACCTGACCTAAAATATTTAGCTTTGCTTTGGAGTAATCCCAGACATTCAGCTTCATTTTTAAATTAACAATACAACCGCACAAAAATTCAAGTGATGTAATAATTAAACTTCCTACGCAACACTTTTTAAACAAAGGCATTTTATCATGTCTTGTAAACACCTTAACAAGAGATACAAAGCAAGTACCCCCTGTTAATACCATACTCCAATGAGTCTTTCTTCTCCACAAAATTTCAATAGCACCGTAGGCAAATCCTCCGAACAAGAATAATTTTATATTTTTAGTAATTGATTTCATTAAAAATCACCGCCATTAGTTTTACCTAAGACGGTGATTTTATTTGTTTTTTATTTCATCAAGTTTATTTTCAAGTTCATCTGCTGTAAGCAGACAATTCAACGCCTCGATCATTGCGTTTGTTGTTAAATAAACAGGCAGATTGAGAGATTTTAAAAGCTCTGTTCTGAGCAGTTTTGAATTTTCTGTTCCTGTCAGACCAAGCTGAAAAAACAGCGTTTTTGTAATTTCGTTATTTTTTACTTCATCATTGTCATTTGAATTTAGAACAGTTGCTCCGCTTTGCTTTACAGCGTTTATTATAATTTCGTCCGAAACTCCCTCAACCCCTAAAAAGCCTTCTTTTGAGGGGGTATCCTTTCGTTTTTCTTTTCCTTTAATTTCAGGTATGTAGCAATTTTTTATTTTATCGCAGGGCACTGAACCTTTTAAAAAATTTCTTATTACAAAACCCGCACTGTCACTATCGGTTAAAATCAAAACCCCTCTGGAAATTGCTACCTGACGGATAAGGTTTTGCTTTTCTTTATCTTTAAAAACCCTGAAACCGTTTGTTGCTATTACGGGAGTATCCACAAGCGATTTAACCTTCATTTTGTCATACTTGCCCTCAACTATAATCGCCTCTTTTATTTTAAGCATATGCACGCCCCTTTTGTGCGATTAAAAGCAATTTACTGATAAGCTTTTCTAAAGTTATTTTCTGATTAACGGAAACGCTCTTCATTTTTGTATCAACTTCAATTAAAAGGTCTATGCTGTCCCTTAAACCCTGTGTTGAAATCATTGTCTTTTTATTTAAGGCAAAGGCTCTGTTTTTGTAATTAAACTCCTGTGCAATAATGCTTGTCTGAACACCGCATTCATCTGCTACCCTGCCCCTGTAATAATCAATATAAGCGTTTGAAAGCACGGTCAAAATTGCGATAGGTTCTTCTCTTTGATAAAACAAAGTATCGAGTATTCTCATAGCTTCTGTGCTTTTGCCCCTTGTTACTGCATCCGCCAAAGAAAACACCTTTGCCTCTAAATTTTTGGTAACAATCAAATCTATATCTTTATCTGTTATTTCATTTCCCTCGCCGACATATGCACACAGCTTATCAAGCTCGTTAATTAAAGTTGTGAGGTCATTTCCGCACATATTTATGATTTTATCTGCATTTATTCTTGAAAGACTTACATTGTTTCTTGTTGCAAGAGTACTCAAATGCTTTTCAAGCGCCATATCCCCCATTTTTTTAAATTCGACTACAACTCCGTTTTTTTCCGCTTCTTTTAAAATTGTTTTAAAATCACCCGGCTTTTTAGCGTCAATTTCAAGAGTAGGCATTGAAAACACAACTACTGTCGTGTCGGGAATATTTTTTATTGCGCTAAACAACTGTTCTTTTTCATTTTTTAAAAGCTCGTTTAAATCAATATCAGATATTTTTACAAAATTATATTCGCTCATAAAAGGAGCAGACAACATTGACAGGCAAATCTTCTGCACATCATAATCATCTTTAAATTCGTGATAATTAAAATCGGATATATTTTTGCCCATAACCTTTGCTATAAGCTTATCTGTGTATGTTTTTACATACTTTTTTTCAGTTCCCCAAATTACATAAAGCCTTGCAAAATTTTTAGAAGCCATATGCTTTTTAAATTCCGATTCTGTCATATTGGGCATATTATCACTCCTATTCTAAAGATATTGTTACATTATCGTTTACGGTAGTTACAATTTTGTCTGAAAACTGTGCAAAATTTCTTGTATAATTACTTAAATCTTTTTCACTGCCCGTATATACAAATGTATCGCATCTAAGCATACCGTAATTTGCCGGACAGTCTGAAGATATTATAATATCTGCTGTTAAAAAGCTTTCGGGAATATCAGTACAATCGGCATCTTGAGGAATTATCAGTATTGTGTAATCATCTGAGCTTATATATTCAAAAGTATCCCCATCAACATTAAAAGCATTTACCGTCACTTCTTCCCAAAGCTTTACCTGTTCAGACTGATTTTCAAAAAGACTCCACGCCTCATTACATTCCTTTGCCCTACGATAAGTTTCTTCATTTGTTCTGTCTGTATCATATAACAAAACAGACAGACAGTCAAATTCTTCTAAAATACTTGACGCATATGCACAACTGCTTTTATTATTATCAGGAACAGATAAAAAGTTGATTTCGCTGTTTCTTATCCCAATTTCATCTACTATTTCGGTAGTCATGGCGGATTCTCCTCCGCATGATAAGACCGCCAAACCCTTGTAAGTGTCAAGCAAAACGGTTGTGCCGTTGTTTGTATTCATAATTTCAAGTTTATCGGGTTTTGGAAGAAAGCTAACAGCATATCCTGTGAAAATAATCAAGGCAATCATAATGAATGAATATTTAAGCTTATGTTTATAATCCTTAAACAGTAAGGCAATTGCAATTAAAATTGCTGACGCAGAGAGGAAAATAACAGCACTTATATAACTTACATAAACAGTGGAAAATTTTAAATCAGCTAAAACATTAACAACAAAAATTATAAAGCTGCTTATTACACAATTTACAAATGCAAAAGGATATGCAAGCACGCTTAAGAAACCAGCATAATAAAATATTGAACTTAACAAAATACAAATAACCAAAGCGCTGACGAAAGGTGTAATAATAAGCGAAGCAACAAAAACTATGGGCGAAAAGGTTCCGAACGCAAGCAGAGTAATCGGTACGGTAAAAACAAATGCAGAAAGAGTTAGGCTGAATGTTTTTATCGGATAATTCAACAATCGCTTTAATCTTTTTGATTTAATTCCTTTAAAAATAAAACCGTTAATTTTATTGTTCATCAAAATAATTCCTAAAGTTGCAGATACGGAAAGCAGCAAACCTATATCACCTGATGCAAAAGGGTTAGGCACGCAAAGGCATAGAGTTGCAAAACCCAGAGAATTTAAACTGTCTGCCTGATGAAAAATCATTTTTCCTATCAGATATATTATCAGCATAATTCCCGCACGCATAACAGACGATGAAAAACCTGTTATCGCCATAAAGCAGATTATTGTTATAATTGCACCTATATATGTAACATATCTGTTTTTAGAAAGCCTTCTTAACAAAGCAATTACAAAGATTGAAACAATAACAAGGTGCATACCTGAAACTACGATAATATATGAAATGCCTGTTTTGGTAAAATCCGCTCTTGTACTGCTGTCAAGAGAAAATCTGTCTCCCAAAGCAATCGCCTTTGAGAAAGATGCAAGCCTTTCAGGCATTAATATATCAAGAGCAGTTTCCATTGCATTTCTTGCGTTTATTGCCAAAGAATACAGCGGCAAGCCCTCAGGCTTTTCGGTATTATATTCAAAGTCATAAGAGGTGTATGCCGTATATAAAAAGCCCTGAGCAATATATCGGCTGTTATCGCATTTTTCCAGTGTAACCAAACAGGTTATATAATCAAAAGGCTCTATTTCAAGCTGTGTTGCACTTTTCAGCAAAATTTTAAAATTTTCATCATTTCCGTTTACTGTTTTTGCTGTAAGTTCATAATAATATGTATTGTAGGACTTGTGGGGTTCTTCGCTTAGCTGAGCATTTATACTGACTTCTTTATTATTATAAGTTGTCTGTGCAGGAATGTAATAAAACTCCGAATAAGCATAAAACACTAATCCTGCAATAACCGCAGTAATACACGCAGCACAAATTGTTTTCTTTTTATACTTATCCTTAATCAGAAAAAAGAAAACGATTCCTGCAATAACACCTGCAACGGCAACAATTATTGCAAGAATTGAAGAAATATAAAAAGCTGCTGTCTGCACTGAAATATAAACAAATCCGGTTAATGCAAACAGCCGTTTCATAAAATCAATCCTTCAAAGTTAGTTAAAAAGCAGCCGGTGGCCAGCCTTATTCGAGCAGACAGTTTTATATAAAAACACACTTTCGTGCCCGAATTTTTTCTATTAATTGCCTACATAGTAAAAAACAGCGGAAGCTTTTCCAAAAAAATAATGTCATCTCTTTTAGCAGCGTCACCCTCTGCAAGAACTGCCGCCTGACAAACTGTTTTGCCCTTTGAACTTTTTACTATTTCTTCAAGAGCCATTAAACTTTCACCTGTTGAAATAACATCATCTACAATTAAAACCCTTTTGCCCTTTAACAGACTGATATCTTCCTGACCGAGATACAAGGTCTGAGTATTCTGAGTTGTAATAGAATTAAGCTGAAATTTTACAGGGTCGGTCATATAGACCTTAACGCCTTTTCTTGCAACAACATAAGGTTTATTTGACTGTCTTGCCATTTCGTAACAAAGAGGAATACCCTTTGCTTCAGCAGTCAACAAAACATCAAAATCAGGACACTTTTTTAAAAGTTCCTCAGCGCACGCAACCGTCATTTCAGTATCACCGAACATAATAAACGCCGCAATAGACAGTTTTTCATTTACTTTAAAAACAGGAAGTTCTCTTTTTAATCCTGCAATAGTCATTTCGTAAGTATTTTTCATATTTTCTCCTTATGCAAGCTGTGTGTTAAGTTTTTTGCCGCCTAAAAGGTGGAAATGCAGATGGAATACGGTTTGTCCGCCGTCTTCCCCACAATTGTTAACAATGCGATAGCCGTTTTCAAGGTTAAGTGATTTTGCAATTTCAGGTATTTTAGAAAAAATATGCGCAACAATTTGACTGTTTTCTTCGCTTAATTTATCGGCACAGCAAATATGCTCCTTTGGAATAATTACAACGTGAACAGGCGCCATCGGGCTTATATCGTGAAAAGCAAGTATCTTATCGTCCTCATAAACTTTATTGGAGGGAATTTCTCCTGCTATGATTTTACAAAATAAACAATCCATTTTAATATCTCCTTAAATTTATTTTAATGCCAAAAAGCCTGCCTGCACAAATGATAACCATATTAATGTTTGTAAAACATATTGAACACAAAAATACCGCAGGCATTAAAACCTACGGTATTATTTTAATATTATTGATTTGTCAAGTCAAGAGTTTATGCAACACTTTACTTCTTTGCTGTTATTTTCTTTTCTTCTCCTCTGATTATACGTTTAATGTTTTCTTTGTGTTTTACTATTACAAAAGCACCTATTAAAAATGCCGCAACAGTTGAGAAAATTACATAAGTCAGTGAATAACCTGCTCCCGAAAAATAATCGTATGTAAGGGAAATTGCAAGGGTATAGAAGCCGTAAAGCGCAGCCGCAGACAAACTTGCAATTGAAATTGTTTTAGTGGCGATAAACACAATTATAAATGTACCCAACATAAGTAAAAATACTCGCCAGTCAACAATTAAAATCAAAGCCGCCGCAGTAACAACTCCCTTTCCGCCTTTAAAGTGAAAATATACAGGATATGAATGTCCTAAAATACAACATACGCCTGCAATATATTTTCCAACAGCCATATATTCGTTGCTTAAAATAACATTGTCGGCAGGAATTAAAGCAAAAAGCAGACTGCCTATTAAAACGGCTGTTACCGCCTTTAAAAAATCGCAGGCTATGGTAAAAATCGCAGGAACCTTTCCCACCGTTCTTAACACATTTGTAAAACCTGCATTACCGCTTCCCATTTTTCTTATATCTTTTCCTGCAACGATCTTTGTAACAATAACTGCCGTATTTATACTTCCCAGCAAATAAGCAATTACAGCCGCTAAAATAATCAGGTACCAGTTAGAAGTTAAAAATGAAACATAGTCCATTATTTCTCTCCCCTCTCCCTTATAACAATTTTTATGGGCGTTCCGTCAAGACCAAAGCTTTCTCTTATTCTGTTTTCTAAATATCTTTGATATGAGAAGTGGAACAAATCTGCTCTGTTGCAGAAAAAAACAAATGTAGGCGGTTTTGTTGAGGCTTGAGTCATATAATAAATTTTAAGTCTTCTGCCCTTATCGGTTGGAGGCTGAACTCTTGTTGTCGCCTGAGCTAAAAGCTCGTTGAGCATTCCCGTTTTTATTCTCATTGCATTGGAAGCCGCCGCCATATTTATAAGAGAAAACAGCTTGTCAATTCTCAAGCCTGTTTTTGCTGAAATAAATACAATCGGCGCATAAGACATAAAAGCAAATTCCGTATTAAGTCTTTTTGTAAACTCACTCATTGTTTTATTGTCTTTTGCAATAGCGTCCCATTTATTTACTGCAATTACACAGGCCTTGCCCGCTTCACAGGCAAGTCCCGCAACCTTGCTGTCCTGTTCGGTATAGCCTACCTCTGCGTCAATCATAATAACGCAAACATCGCTTCTCTCAATAGCCATTTTTGCACGCAGAAAGCTGTATTTTTCTATTTCATTATCAACACGGCTTTTTCTTCTGATACCTGCCGTATCAATAAAATTAAATTTTCCGTATTCGTTTTCGATTTTAGTATCAATGCTGTCTCTTGTTGTACCGGCAATATCCGAAACTATACATCTTTCTTCATTTGTAACAAAGTTGATTAAAGAAGATTTACCAACATTTGGTTTACCTATCAGTGCAACATTTATAATCGATTCGTCGTCTTCTTCATTTTCCGAAAAATCAAGATGAGAAAAAACTTCGTCAAGCAAATCTCCCGTACCGTGACCGTGAATTGACGAAACCTGATAAGGCTGACCAATACCTAAATTATAAAATTCATAAAATTCTGTGGGAGGTTCGCCTACAGAGTCACATTTATTAACGCAGACAACAACAGGTTTTCCGCTTTTCTGGAGCATATCTGCAACTTCCTCATCAGTTGCAACAAGACCTGTTTTCATATCCGTTACGAGAATTATAACATCAGCCATATCAATGGCAATCTGAGCCTGTCTTCTCATCTGAGAAAGAATAATGTCATCGCTTTTAGGTTCAATACCGCCTGTATCGATTATGACGGCTTTTTTATTTTCCCATTCGCACTCTCCGTAAATTCTGTCACGGGTAACTCCGGGAGTATCGTCAACAATTGAAAGTCGCTGTCCTATTAACTTATTGAACAATGTAGATTTTCCCACATTAGGTCTGCCGACAATGGCAATTACGGGCTTTGGCATTTCTCAAACTCCTTAAAGTTATATTATTATTTTATTATCTGAAATATAACCGTATATATTTCTAATAAAGCAAAAGAGCGGCAAAAATACTTGCCGCTCATAATCTTTACATTGCTAAATCAAACTTATTAAATTAAGCTTCTTCTTTAACAATAACCTGTCTGCCTTTATACATACCGCAAGTTGTGCAAGCCTTATGAGCCGCAGTAAGCTGACCGCAGTTAGGGCAAACTGTAAGAGCCGGAGTGTTGAGCTTCCATACAGTTGAACGTCTTGAATGTTTTCTTGCTTTTGAAGTTTTTCTCTTTGGTACTGCCATTACAAAGACCTCCTTACAAATTTTATATCAATCAATAAGAGTTTTTAAAATTTCAAGTCTTGAATCAACCTCTTGCTTATTGCAGGAGCAATCGCCTTCGTTCAGGTTTTTGCCGCATTTCTGACACAATCCCTTGCAATCCTCTTTGCAAAGATTTTTGCTTGGAAGATTTAAAATAATATCAGAAATTACAAGGTCGTCAAGTTCAAGCTTGTAATCGGGTGTTTCAATATAATCGTCGTTATCGTCGTTAGTAAGACCGGCAACAAGCTTGTGATTAAAAGTAAAGCTAAGTTCTCTTGAAAATTCATCAAAGCACCTGTCGCAATTACGGGTGTAAGTAAACTCGACATCAATCTTCAAATCCACAAGACCTGCTTTGTTGACCGACAACGAACGGACTCTGACAGGTGTTTTGAATGGATAAACACCATCTAACTCAACATCATTCATTGACAAGGAATAGTCAACTTGTTTTTGTAAACCTTGTGTTTGAAAGACTTCTCTTAAATCAAGAAGCATAACCGCACCTCTTAACGCATTAACGCATATTAAAACGCTGTATTTGATTATACAAAAAGTCCTGAACTTTGTCAATAACAAAATCAAGATTTTTTTAATAAGGTAAAAATTTTTACAGTTTTTATTCTTTTTCGGCAAATTTAAAGAGGGCGGAAACCCACCCTCTTGTTTTAATATTAAATTTTTAAAAACTTTTCAATCAGATTTTTTCGCATACAGCGTTTATTGAGCTTGGAAGATCATTTTCTTCAGCAGATATAAGAAGGGTAATATTTGTTTCTGCTGTTTCTGAAAGTTCGTGAAGCTTTTTAACAAATTCTTCAATACCTGCAACACCGTCGGGGCAGATTTTGAAGGTTGAATCAACAAGAATATCAGTAACATCATAGTTACCTGCGCAAATTCCGCTGATAAAGCCGAAGAGCATATCATAGCCTTTTACAATATACTGGTCAGTATCAATCAGTCTTGCTTTATGTGTTACATCATAAGTAAGTTTAGCGCCCTTTTCAATAACTACTACATTACCTGAAGAAGCAGCCACAGCCTCATTAGCAAGCTGAATGAGTTTTTTAGTTTTTCCTGAACCTTTTTTGCCAATAATTAAAGTTACCATTATAATTCCTCCAAGAACATCATTTTATTTTAGTCTATTTTCGAGCTCAGCCTTTTTATCCTCGTAACCCGGCTTACCCAAAAGAGCAAACATATTTTTCTTGTAGCTTTCAACGCCCGGCTGGTCAAACGGATTTACTCCCAAAAGGTAACCTGAAATTGCGCAGGCCTTTTCAAAGAAGTAAATGAGATAGCCAAGCTCTGTTTCTGTCATTTCATCTACATTTAAAACAATGTTGGGAACGCCGCCGTCGTTATGAGCAAGAACTGTTCCCTCAAATGCTTTTTGGTTTACAAAACTCATAGTTTTGCCGGAAAGGAAGTTTAAGCCGTCGACATTAGTAGGATCTGTGCCGAGAGTAACCTCTTTTTTGCATTTATTAAAGAGCACAACAGTTTCAAAAAGATTTCTTCTGCCGCTCTGAATGTATTGACCTAAGGAGTGGAGATCTGTTGAGAAAATAACGCTTGACGGGTAAATACCCTTGTTATTTTTGCCCTCGCTTTCTCCGAATAATTGTTTAAACCACTCTGCCATCATTGTGAATGCAGGTTCATAAGAAACAAGGATTTCCAAGGTTTTTCCCTTATTATAGAGAATATTTCTTAAAGCCGCATATTTATAGCAGTCATTTGTTGATAAATCGTCGTTGTCAAATTCTTTTTGAGCCTTTTGAGCGCCTGACATAAGAGCGTCGATATCAGCGCCTGATACTGCAATAGGAAGAAGACCTACTGCTGTAAGAACAGAAAATCTGCCGCCTACATCATCAGGTACCACAAATGTTTCGTAGCCCTCTTTGTCAGCAAGTTCTTTTAATGTGCCCTTTGCTTTATCAGTTGTGCAGTAAATTCTTTCTTTAGCACCCTCTTTTCCGTATTTATTTTCGAGCAATTCTCTGAATACTCTGAATGCAATAGCAGGCTCTGTGGTTGTACCTGATTTTGAAATCATATTTATAGAAACATCCTTGCCCTCGCAAAGCTCCATAATATCTGAAAGAGCAGAAGAACTTATTGAGTTGCCTGTAAAGTAAATTTGCGGTGTATCTTTAGCAAGAGCGTTATAATTCTGTGAAGATAAAAACTCAATTGCAGCTCTTGCACCTAAATATGAGCCGCCTATACCGATAACGATGAAAACATCTGTATCTTTTTTGATTTTTTCAGCCGCCAGTTTAATACGGTCAAATTCCTCTTTATCATAATCCGTAGGCAAAGTAAGCCAGCCTAAGAAATCATTTCCCAAACCTGTGCCTGAATGAAGCATTTTATGAGCTGTTTTTACCTGTTCGGCAAGTGCCGTATATTCCTGTTCTTCAACAAAACCGTTAAGATACTTATCGGTTAATTTAGTCGACATTTTAATTTCCTCCTGATACAAAAAAGCCTTACAATAAACCCGCTTTTAATTTTTTATGGTTTTATTATACTATAAACTGTCTTTCTTTGCAACATATTTTTGGCATTTTTATAATGCGATTAAGGCATTAAAGAGAAGATTAAATATTGCTCCAAAGCTTATGGGTTCTGTTGAGCTGATGGCTTTCACCTGATATGATGCAAGTTTTTCGCCGTCAGCAGTATATGTAACCTCGCCGACATTATCGCCTATTTTCACCGGTGCTTCTATATTTTCATTAAGAGAAACTTTATATTCAATATTGTTAGCGCTTCCCTTAGGAAGAACAAAACCGTTCTGTACTTTACATTCTATGTCAATGTTTTTATCCATACCGCCTTTAACTTCAATTTGTTTGGGCAATTCATCGGGAGTTGCAAGCTGTTTGAACTGATAGTTTGCAAATCCGTAGTCAAGTAACGTTGCGGCGTCTTTAAATCTTTCCGTTCCCGTATTACAGCCTAATACTACCGCAACAAGAGAAAGTCCGTCACGCTTTGCAGTAGCTGACATACAACAGCCTGCGTCGTCTGTCGTTCCTGTTTTAAGTCCCGTAATGCCGTTGTATGTTTTTAACAGCTTATTTGTGTTTACGATTTGCGTCTTTCCGCCTCTTAATTCATCCATCCAAATTGACGTATAATCAAAAATTTTCTCATGTTTTATAAGCTCCGCAGACATAAGCGCCACATCATTTGCTGACGTAACGTGACCCTCTTCGTCAAGTCCGTTGCAGTTTTTGAAAACTGTATCGTTCATTCCCAACTGCTTTGCTCTTTCATTCATTTTACTTACAAATTCTTCCTCAGTTCCGCAAAGATGCTCTGCAAGCGCTACCGCCGCATCGTTTGCAGAGGCTACGACCGTCGCTTTGATCATATCATCAACAGTCATTTGCTCTCCCTCTTCAAGCCAGATATCAGAACCTCCCATTGAAGCCGCTCTTGCAGAAGCTGTTACAATTTCATCATAGGTTATTTTTCCGCTGTCTATTGCCTCCATAACAAGGAGCATTGTCATAACCTTTGTTACGGACGCACAAGGTCTTTGTTCGTGGGAATTGTGCTCATAAAGTATCTTTTTGCTTGTAGGCTCAATCAGAATTGCAGACGGAGCGGAAAGCTCCTCTTTACTTAAAGCGACAGGCGAAATACTTGTTGAAGCACACATAACCACTAACACTAATATAAACGAAAAAACTTTTTTAATACACATAAAAAACACCTCGTTCATAAATATGAACAAGGTGTATAAACTATGATAATTTAAATTTATTTTATAAATTTTAGCAGAAAAAGGCTACCTCTGATGAGAAATTTTCCTTGAAGGTCATGACGTCAACTTAGGAAAAGGTTAGATTAAAGCAGAATGTTTGAGAGAAAAAGCCTTCCCTAACAGGGAAGGTGTCACGACGGAGTCGTGACGGAAGGGTAGAAATGTTCAGCTATCCACCCCTCAGTCAGCTTACGCTGACAGCTCCCCTTAAGGGGAGCCCTTTTTCTGCTAATATTAGTGTAATCCTTAATTATCTTAAGTTGACAACATTGCTCTGACGGTGGAGGCATATTTTTTTTAAAGTGTTTGAGTTTAATTAATTGGGGTTATTTGTTCTGCCTAAAATGTAATCAATGGAAACTTTGTATAAATCAGCAAGCTTTAATAGATGCTCAACAGGAATTGTCTGAAATCCCCGCTCATATCTTGAATATACTGTTTGTTGTATTCCAAGATATTTTGCTATATCCACCTGCTTCATATTATAATCTTCTCGTAAATTTTTTAATCTTTTAAAATACACAAACATCACCCCCTTATAGTATTTATTAGTACTATTGACTTCATCACAAAAAGTTGATATAATTAATATTGCAGTACAAATAAGTACTATAATATTAATTTTTTTTGAGGTGATAAAAGTGTTAGGTGAAAATATTAAAAAACTTCGAGAAGCAAGAAATTTAAGTCAGGTTGATTTGGCAAAGGCATTATCTGTTTCAAAACAAAGCCTGTCAAATTGGGAGAATGGAAATACAATGCCCTCTGTTAAGATGTTAATAAAGATTGCGAGGTATTTTTCAGTTACTCCCGATTATCTGCTTGACATTTATTGTAATGATTATATTGACGCCGAAGGATTAACTCCCGAACAAATTGCTCTTATAAAACTCGTTATAAATAATATGAAAAATAAATAAGGAGGATATGTTTTATGACCAGAGAAGAATTATTAGATAACATTAGCAAAAATATTAGAAAACACAGACTTAAAGCTGATTTAAGTCTGGAAAGTCTTTCTCTTTGTGCTGACCTTTCCATTGCATATGTAGGCAAAATTGAGCGATGTGAAAGATTTCCTGCCATTGATACTCTTTATAAAATATGTGAGGTTTTAAATATTTCCATTTTTGATTTGCTTGTTTTTGATAATTCAGAATCTTGTCCCGATCCGGATATTACATACAGAATTAACTCTGCTCTTAAAAAAGTTCCTAAAAACAAAAAAATTAGCGTTGTTAAAGTTTTAGAAGATATTGTGGTAATTTTTTAATTTAAAAAATCGAACTGTCAAAAAGCCGGGTTTTACCTAAATAGTTTTTGAAAAATTTTTATAAATTTGGATTAGCATGACCGTGATCATCTATATATTCTTCCTGTTTAAGAAGATATGTTACATTTGCCGACTCATATTTGTTAAATACGCTCTCGTTAAAATCCTCAGGTTCAATTGTACCTCTGTACCACGGCTTTGAATAAAAATACCGCTGGAGTTCATCAGAGTTAAATTTTCTGCCGTGACGGGCATAAATTTCATTTCTTGCCAATTCAATTTCGTCTTCATCTAAATTTTTTACATCATTATATTTGAGATATCTTGAACTGCTGTCTGCAATAATATAATCGGAAGAATTTACAGTGCCGTTTTCTGATGACGGGTCTGTATTATCAGAAGGATCGGAGGGAGTCGATGTCGTCTGCTTATTTTCTTTTCCCTTTGATACAACAAGCTTGACCTCCGTTCCCTCTTTAACCTCTGTACCGGGGTCGGGAGTTTGGCTTATAACACAGTTTTCATATACATTATCGCTGTATTCTGAGGTATATGTTACCTTTAAATTAGCATTGCTTAATCTTTGAAGCGCAAGATTATAGTCATAACCTGCAACGGCAGGAACCGTAACCGTTTTTTCCGTCGGTTCTTCTGTCGTTTCCACAGCAACGGTAGTTTCCGTCTTTTTTTCACCCAAAATATTAAGTCCTATTCCGCTTCCTAAAACAAGATAAGCTATTACTCCCAAAAGACATAAAATTATTATTGAAAATATCGTAATTAAAATAACTTTGGTCCGTGTTGCGTGCTGTGCCTTTTTTAATTGAGTTTTTGTAACAACATCTTCATAAAATTCCTGTTTAGTTTTATCTTTTTCATAATCATCTTTGTAGTTATTTATATTTTCACTTTTGAGATTTTCTAAATTTTGATGATTTAGATTTGCTCCGCATTTTGCACAGAATTTTACATTGCCCTTATTATCATTTCCGCAATACGGACATCTCATAAACAACACCTCTATTACTTATTTTACAATTTTAAGAGAAATATCAAATGCCTTTACAGAATGTGTCAATGCACCGATAGAAATAATATCAACGCCTGTACGGGCAACCTCTCTTAATGTCTCGTTTGTAATTCCTCCGCTTGCTTCAAGAAGGGCCTGTCCGTTTGTAATTTTTACAGCCTCTTTCATAAGCTCCGGACTCATATTATCAAGCATAATAACGTCAACCTTTGCTTCTAATGCCTGCTTTAATTCATCAAGATTTCTTACTTCAAGCTCAATTTTAGTCATATGACCCAGCTTTTTCTTCAAGGCTTTTACAGCGTTTTCGATTCCGCCGCCTGCGTCAACATGGTTATCCTTTAGCATTGCGGCGTCTGATAAATTATAGCGGTGATTTTTTCCGCCTCCTACGGTTACGGCATATTTCTGAATGGGACGAAGTCCCGGAAGTGTTTTTCTTGTGTCTGCAATTGAGGCTTTCGTACCCTCTACAATTTTTACAGCTTCATTTGTTGCTGTGGCTATTCCGCTCATATGCTGAATTAAATTAAGCGCCGTTCGCTCTCCTTTTAAAATTGTTCTTGTTTTTCCGTAAATCTTTGCAAAAACTTCTCCCTTTTTTATATTATCCCCATCTTTTTTAAATACTTCATATTTAAAATCAGGCTGTAATATTTCAAATACTCTTAAAGCAACTTCAAGTCCGCATAAAATACCGTCTGCCTTTGCAAGAAACTGCGCCGAACCCTCCTGCTCCTCGGGAATTAAATAATCGGTTGTTGTATCAAGATAGTTAATATCTTCAAGCAGTGCTCTTTTAATAAGTTCATCAACATAAATTTTGTTTAATATCATAAGTTTATTCCCTCTCTGACTTCGTCAAGAATGATTCCTGCAACTATCGCAAGACTTCTTGCTTCTACATAATTTGCGTTTATTTCATATTTTTCGGATACAAGCTCATTAAGAATTTTATCAACTTCTTTATAGCTTTCATCAGCCTTGTCACGCTTTGGAATTACAAAATATGTATCCTGCATGATTTCCCTGATTCTTGTTCTTATTCCTGTTGGTAAAGGCTTTCCCTTAATATCTATTTCCTTAGGCAGTTTTCCCAAAGGAAGCCTGCCGTTTTTCTTTATATGCTCCATAATATCTTCGGCGGCACTCCTTGAAAAAACAAGAGCTTCAAGCAACGAATTGCTTGCCAGACGGTTTGCACCGTGAACTCCAGTATGAGAACATTCCCCTGCGGCGTAAAGTCCCTCAACAGAAGTTCTGGCCTTCAAATCTACATTTATTCCGCCCATAAGATAATGCTGACAGGGAAAAACAGGAATTTTGTCCTTAGTAATATCTACGCCCTCTTCAAGACATTTTCCGTAAATCATAGGAAAGCGCTCTTTTACAAATTCCGAATCTTTATGGGTTATATCAAGATAAAAATTTTCACTGTTCGTCTTTTTCGCTTCAAGCATTATTGCATTTGAAACTACATCTCTTGGAGCAAGTTCTCCCCTTTCGTCATAATCAAATGCAAATCTCTCTCCGTTACAGTTGAGCAAAACTGCTCCCTCGCCTCTTACAGCTTCGCTGATAAGAAAACGCTCTCTGTTTTTTTCCGCAGCAAAAGCAGTCGGGTGAAACTGCACCCTTGAAAGATGCCTTATTTTTGCGCCAAGCATATATGCAAAGGAAATACCGTCGCCTGTTGCAATTGCGGAGTTTGTTGTATATTTATATACTCTGCCGATACCGCCTGTACAAATAATGCAAAAATTGCTTCCTGTCTGATAATTTTTGCCGTTATTTAAAAAACAAACGCAAAATCCGTTTTCCACTTTTTCAATTGCATAAACAAGAGAATTATTGCAAATTGTAACATTAGGCTTTTTTTCTGCAATTCTTAAAAGTTTATCTACAATCTCTTTGCCTGTGGAATCCTTATGATGTACTATTCTGTGGCGTGAATGACCTGCTTCAAGAGTTTTAGACAGCTTACCGTCCTGCTCTTTGTCAAAATCAACGCCCATTTCTTTAAGCCTTAAAACATCTTCAGGCCCTTCTGTTACAAGCTTTTCCACCGCAGAAAGATTATTTTTATATTTACCGGCAATTAAAGTATCTGCAATATGAAGCTTGTAATTATCATTATTTTTGTCAAGAACAGCCGCAACGCCGCCCTGAGCCAATGAGCTGTTGGAAAGCGTCAGTTCTCTTTTTGCGAGAAGCAAAACCTTGTATTCCTCAGAAAACTGCAATGCCGCATAAAGACCTGCAACGCCTGTTCCCACAATTACTACATCATACTGTTTATCCATAATTAAAACCTCTGTTTTATTTTATACCAATTTTAGTTTGATGATTTCTGATTTGCAGACTTATATTTAGTATTAGTTTACAAATTTATTCTTTTATATTATACTACAAATAACACTTGACTTTCAACATATTTCCTGCTAAAACAGGTATTTTGTAAAAATTTTGTTAAATTTATGTATTTTTAATAGGAGTACGAAATGGATTTAAAAAGCAATGAAGAAAAAATAACAAGAGCTTTGCTCGTAAGCGTAGATACCGGTGATTTTGACGCCGAATCATCTCTTGCAGAGCTTTTTGAGCTTGTCGAAAGTGCAGGAGCAGAGCCTGTTTTCAGCGTTTGTCAAAAACTGCAAAAACCTGAAACCGCAACATATGTAGGCTCGGGCAAGCTGATTGAAATAACGGAAATCTGCAAAGCTCAGGAAATTGATTTGCTCATATTTGACTGTGAATTGACTCCCTCCCAGATTAATAATATTGAAGAAGCAACCGACGTTCGTGTTATCGACCGAACTATGCTTATTCTTGATATTTTTGCACTTCGTGCAAAATCAAAGGAGGGAAAGGTTCAGGTTGAACTTGCACAGCTTAAGTATCTTTTGCCGAGGCTTACAGGCAAAGGTATTGCAATGTCACGATTAGGCGGCGGAATCGGCACAAGAGGTCCCGGTGAAACAAAGCTTGAAACCGACCGCAGACACATTAGAAGAAGAATGGAAACTCTTAAAAACCAGCTTGCCGATTTGGAAAAGCACAGAAACCAGCTTCGCTTACGCAGAGAAAAAAACGGAATTATAACTGTTGCAATAGTTGGATATACAAATGCAGGAAAAAGTACATTAATGAACCTGCTCACAGACGCAGGCGTTCTTGCACAGGATAAACTGTTTGCAACGTTAGACCCTACCTCAAGAGCATTAAGGCTGCCTGAGGGCAATACGGTCATGCTTATAGATACGGTAGGACTTATAAGACGGCTCCCTCACCACTTGGTAGAAGCCTTTAAGTCAACTCTTGAAGAAGCGGCACAGTCTGATGTAATTCTAAACGTTTGCGACGCAAGCAGTGATGAAACACGGATTCATATGGAAGTTACAAAGGATCTGCTTTATGAGCTTGGCTGCGGAGATACACCTGTTATTACCGTTCTGAACAAATGCGACCTTTTATCGGAAGAGCTTAGTTTACCTGAGGGAAATTACGTTCAGATAAGTGCAAAATACAATAAAGGCATTGATAAGCTGTTAAAAACCATTGAGGAAAATCTGCCCGTTAAAATGAAACGAGGAGAATTTCTCATTCCCTTTTCAATGGGCGGACTTTCTGCGGAAATTCGTAAAAACGGAACTGTTTTCTCGGAAGAATATGTAAACGAAGGCATTAAAACAGACGCCCTTGTAGATATAAAAACTTATGAAAAAATAAAAGAATTTAAAGCATAAAATGTTATCAAGATAGGGCAAACATTCGGTCATAAAGCCATATCTTGATATTTTTTTACATAAGTAGTATAATTGTAAATAAAACCTTATTATGGAGGTGTTTCTTTTGGATATAAATGTCGGCGATATTCTGGAAATGAAAAAACCGCACCCCTGCAAATGTAAAACTTTTCTTGTTTTAAGAGTAGGTATGGATTTTAAACTTCAATGCGAAAACTGCAAGCACCAGTTTATGATTTCCAGAAAGAGAGCAGAAAAAAACATTAAAAATGTAATTTCTCAAAAGGAAGATCAAACAGAAGATCAAACAGAAGTTCAAACAGAAGTTCAAACACAAGATCAAACAGAAGATCTAATAGAAAATTAAATATAGATAAAATTTTAAAAGAGGAAGATATATTTGTTTGAAAGAATCGAGATTTTCGATAAAAGATACAGCGAATTAAACACAAAGCTCTATGACCCGTCTGTAGCGGCAAATGCCGATGAATTTCAGAAAATTATGAAAGAAATCAAAGGTATTGAGCCCATAGTTTTAAAATACAGAGAATATAAAAAAGCGCTGGAAACTCAGCAGGACGCTCTTGAAATTTTAGACGATCCATCGTCAGACGAAGAATTTAAAAAAATGGCGCAGGCCGAGCTTGACGAAGCTAAAACTCAGATAGAAAGCCTGTCTGACGAGCTTAAAATACTTCTTCTGCCAAAAGACCCTAACGATGAAAAAAATGTTATTATTGAAATCAGAGGCGGAGCAGGCGGAGAAGAAGCCGCTCTTTTCTGTTCGGTGCTTTTTAGAATGTACAGTATGTATGCAGAAAGGAAAGGTTTTAAAACTGATGTTGTAAACACAAACGAAACCGAGCTTGGCGGATATAAGGAAATTTCATTTATGATTGAGGGGGAGGGCGCCTATTCACTGTTAAAATACGAAAGCGGAGTTCACCGTGTACAGCGTGTTCCCGAAACGGAAAGTCAGGGCAGGATTCACACCTCTACCGTTACTGTTGCAGTTTTGCCGGAGGCAGATGACGTTGAGCTTGAAATCAATCCTGCCGATTTAAAAATTGACACTTTCCGAAGCAGCGGTGCAGGCGGTCAGCATATTAACAAAACCTCATCTGCAATAAGAATTACACATATTCCAACAGGTACGGTTGTGGAATGTCAGGACGAAAGAAGTCAGCATAAAAACAAAGACAAAGCATTAAAGGTTTTAAAAAGCAGACTTTTGGACGCAAAGGTTTTAGAACAGCAGGACGCTATCGCATCTGAGAGAAAATCTCAGGTTGGTACTGGTGACAGAAGCGAAAGGATAAGAACATATAACTATCCGCAAAGCAGAGTTACAGACCATAGAATAGGTCTTACTTTATATAAACTGGAAGAAGTTTTAAACGGTGATTTGGAGCAGATTATTGACCCTCTTATTGCCGCTGACAGAGCTGAAAAGTTAAAAGAAAGTATGGAAAAATAAAATTATGAAAACCTTACTTTTAAAAGACAATGAACAAGATATATTAAAAGCCGCCGAAATATTAAAAAACGGCGGTCTTGTAGGTATGCCTACGGAAACTGTTTACGGACTGGGTGCAAATGCATTAAATCCTCAGGCAGTTGCAAATATTTTTAAGGCAAAAGGCAGACCTATGGATAATCCTCTTATTGTTCACATAAGCTGTTTTGAGGATATTGAAAAATTCAGCCTTGCATCAAAAATACCTGAAAAAGCTAAACTTCTGGCAAAAAATTTCTGGCCGGGTCCTTTAACTGTTATTTTAAAAAAAGGCAGTTTGGTTCCAGATGAAGTAAGCGCAGGACTTGATACGGTTGCTATAAGATATCCAAGCCACAAAACAGCAAATAAACTGATAAAAACGGCTGAACTTCCAATAGCCGCACCCTCCGCTAATTTATCAGGAAGTCCGAGTCCCACAACAGCACAGCACGTTTTAAACGATTTAAACGGTAAAATCGACGCTGTAATTGACGGAGGTGTATGTGATGTAGGACTTGAAAGTACTGTTATTACACTTGCACAAGAAAAGCCAAAACTGTTACGACCGGGCGGAATTACTCTTGAAATGCTTGAAAGCGTTATAGGTGAAGTTTTAGTTGACAGTGCTGTTTTAAACAAACTTGAAGATAATCAAAAACCCGCAAGTCCGGGAATGAAATATAAGCATTACGCTCCAAAGGCAAATGTTATTATTTTAAAAGCAAGCGATGTTAATTTTATTAATTTTATCAACTCCAATAAATCAATAAACGTTGCCGCTATTTGCTATGATGAAGACGTAAAAATTTTGAACGTCAAAACATATTCATTGGGCAAAAAAAATGATTTGGAAAAACACGCCCATAACCTTTTTGAAATATTAAGAGAAATAGATTCAGACAAAACAATAAAAACGGTTTACAGCAGATGTCCCGAAACCAAGGGAATGGGAATGGCTGTTTACAACCGTTTGATAAGAGCGGCAGGATTTGAGGTGAAAGACCTTGAGAAATTATAAAATTATCGGCTTAACAGGGCCTACAGGTTCAGGCAAAAGTGAGGTAGCTAAATATTTTGAAAAAAACGGCTATAAAATAATTGACGCTGATAAAATTGCAAGAGAAGTTACTTTAAGGGGAAGTCCCTGTCTTAAAACTCTTTCTGCCGTATTCGGGGAAGAAATTTTAAATGAAGATAATTCCCTGAACAGAAAAGCATTAGCTCGTATCGCCTTTTCCTCAAAGGAAAACACTCAGCTTTTAAATGATATCACCCATCCTTTTGTTTATCTTAAGGTTATGAAAATCATTAATGAATATATAGCAAACGGAAATACTAAAATTATATATGACGCTCCGCTCCTTTTTGAAAGCAGCGGTGAGCTTTTGTGCGACTATGTTATTTCCGTTTTATGCTCAAGGGAACAACGTATTAAGAGAATTATGAAGCGTGACAATATATCATCAGAACAGGCAGGTTTAAGAATAAACGCTCAACATTCCGATGATTTTTATAAAAATAAATCTGATTTTTGCATTGATAATAATTCTGATTTAGAAAATTTATATATTAATGCTGATAAAATTTTAAAGGAAATCAGTTAACTCAGGAGGTGCTTCGTGACAACTTCAAGACGTTCTCCCGTAAAAAGAAAAAAATCCAATCCTTTTTTAAAATTTGTTTATTTCATTCTTGCTATATCGGTATCAGTTCTTTTAATCTGGGGAGCAATCCAGCTTCTCTCGGGCACAAAAGAAAAAGTAATTGACTCTATGTATCCCATTAAATATGAGGAATATGTAGATAAAGCCGCCAGAGATTATAATATGGACAAAGCTTTGATTTACGGTGTTATAAGGACTGAAAGCGGTTTTGATCCCGATGCAGAGTCTACTGCCGGTGCATTAGGGCTTATGCAGATTATGCCCGAATCATTTCAATGGCTGCAAACCATAAGAGGTGTTGAAGGCAAATATACAAACAAGGACCTCTATAACCCTGAAATAAATATAGATTACGGTGTTTATCTGCTGAGATATTTTTACGACAGATACGGCACAGAACAAACGGCAGTTGCCGCATATAATGCAGGCTTTGTAGTAGGAGATTGGCTCTCAAATTCTAAATACAGCGATGACGGCATAGTTCTTGATTACATACCTTACCCTGAAACCTCAGCATATGTTGACAAGGTATTATCTGCAAAAGATAAGTATAATGAACTTTATTTTAATTAAAATAAAGTTATATGAATTTTATTTGGAGGATAAATAATTATGGCGAACCAAAAAGATGAAAAATCAAAAACTGCTGAATTAAAAGAAAAAATTTTCCTGAAAAAGGATAGAGGAATTAAAACAGTTTCTCAGGAAGAAATCAAAAAAGCTGATGAATTCTGTAAGGGATATGTTGAGTTTCTTGATAAATCTCCTATGGAAAGAGAAGCGGTCAGATATTCTGTCGCACTTGCAAAAAAAGCAGGCTTTGAGGAATTTGAGCAGGATAAAAAATACAACCCCGGCGATAAGATTTATTACATTAACAGAGATAAAGCGTTAGCACTCGCTGTTATCGGAAAAAATGGGGTTAAAAACGGTGCAAAACTTGCTATTGCTCATATTGATTCACCGAGAATCGACCTTAAGCAAAATCCTCTTTATGAGCAGAATAACCTTGCTCTTTTTAAAACTCATTATTACGGAGGTCTTAAAAAATATCAGTGGACAGCTATCCCCCTTACACTTCACGGAACTGTTGTTAAGCTTGACGGAACAAAGGTCGATATCTGCTTAGGCGATAACGAAGATGAACCTTGCTTCTGCATTACCGATTTGCTTCCGCACCTTGCTCAGGAGCAAAGCCAAAAAACAATGGCAAAGGCTTTTACGGGAGAAGATTTAAATGTTCTCGTAGGCTCACGTCCATATGTAACGGAAGATGAAGAAAGCGACCTTGTTAAACTGAATGTTATGAATATTCTCAATGAAAAATACGGCATTACCGAGGGAGATTTTATTTCTGCTGAGCTTTGCCTTATTCCGTCGTTTAAAACAAGGGATATCGGTTTTGACAGAAGTATGATAGGCGGATACGGTCACGATGATAAGGTTTGCGCATATCCTGCACTTATGGCTGCATTAGACGCTGAAGTCCCCGAAAACACCTGTATTACCTATCTTACCGACAAAGAAGAGATCGGCAGCGATGGCAACACGGGTATGCAAAGCGACTTCTTAAGATATTTTATTAATGATCTTGCAAAGGTTGACGGAATTGAGGGATACCGTGCAATTTCTCAGAGTAAATGCCTGTCTGCTGATGTAAATGCCGCTTTCGATCCAACTTATTCCTCTGTTTATGAAGCTAATAACAGCTCTTATCTTAATAAAGGCGTAATTATTTCAAAATATACAGGCCACGGCGGAAAGTACGATACATCCGACGCTTCAGCTGAGTATATGGGCGAAATCCGCACGCTGCTTGAAAAGAATAATGTTCTCTGGCAAACAGGAGAGCTTGGTAAGGTTGACCAAGGCGGCGGCGGAACAATCGCAAAATACGTTGCAAATATGAACGTTGATGTGGTGGATTTAGGCGTACCTGTATTATCAATGCACGCCCCCTTTGAAATTGTATCAAAATTAGATGTATATATGGCATACAGAGCATTTTATGCATTTTTTATGGATTAAAATAATTATAATATACTTTAAAATTTACCAATGAACCATAATTTATAAAAATTTTACTTGCAATTGCAAATTAAATGTGATAAAATAGTCAAGCGGTTTTAAAAAACCGCATATGCGCTGATAGCTCAGCTGGATAGAGTGACTGGCTACGAACCAGTAGGTCGGGGGTTCGAGTCCCTTTCAGCGCGCCAAACAAGACAGGGTCATATCCTGTCTTGTTTTTTTACTTTATAGGAAACTGCTCGGTAACAATCGGGCATGAAAGAACATTTAAATATGGTGCTGTCTGCTCGGATATATGCAGCCCACCGGCTGCTTTTTTATTTAAGCCTGAAAAGGAATGAAACGAGTGTAAGCGTGACAATGCACTCAATTCTCACATATAAGATTTTATTTACAATAGACTTTTATTTCTGCGTTAAACACAGGATGTAAAATAATATAATAAATAATTGTAAATTTAGATATTGTTGACATTTTTGTCATTTTGAGTATTATATAATTAAAGATAATAGTTTAAGCTAAGAAATATTACCATTATCATCTGTTACTGCGAATAACAGAATTTTAAAAGAATTGGTGCAGGATTTTTCACTCCTTATTTTAGAATAAGGAGACAAATTATGAAAAATACCAATAAACTTAACCACATTAAAATCTTAGCAATAGTTTCTTTACTTATTATTACAATAACATCAGGTTTACTGATTAGCGGATGCAGTCAGTCCAATTTTGAAGATTTAGAAACAACTTCTGAAACAATACAAAAGGTTTTTGCAACAGAGGCTGAAACAGAAGAACCTGCAACCGAAGAAGTTACTGATGAAATTACCGAAGAACCGACCACGGAAGAACTGACCGAGAAACCTACTGAGAAACCTACCGAGAAAGCAACCGAGAAAGCAACCGAAAAAGATACTAAACAATCAACTAAGAAATCAACCCAAAAACCTACTGAACAGCAAACCAAAAAGCCAACTGAAAAACCAACAAAAAAGGCTACAGATGCTCCTGCCGAACCTATACAGGATTTAGAAGTAATTTCTGTTTCAAGTCCCGTATCTCCTGGAGAATATGCTGATATAACTGTTCAAGGCAAACCAAATACCGACTATTCAATAACAGTTTATTACAATAGCGGTCCAAGTACAGCTAAAGGCTTATACACAAAAACTTCAGACAGTGTCGGTACTGTCAGCTGGGAATGGAAAGTAGGAACAAGAACAAGTTCAGGTACATATACGATTAGTATTTCCGGTGGTGGACAAAGCACCTCTACCACATTTACTGTCTTATAATTAAAAATTACCGTCCGCTACTGCGAACAGCGGACGGTAAAAAAAGAACTGGCGTGAATAAAATTCACTCCTCGTAAATTATAATACATTATTCTGCAAAAATTGTCAAATATAAAAATAAATTTTATTAAATTCACCTTGCATCTTAATATACAAGGTGGTATTTTTATGCTAAAATAAGATATTTTTGCTTTTATTCTATAAAAATATTAACCGTATATTTAGATATTCACATTTTGAATATTATGTGTTATACTGTATAAGTATATTTATTTAAAAATGAAGTGATTAAATGATTAATAATAAAATTGTTGTAAAAGTCGGTACATCAACACTGACTTATGAAAACGGAAAAATAAATTACAGAAGAATTGAACATCTTTGCAAGGTGCTTGCTGATTTGGAAAATCAAGGCAACAAAATTGTGCTTGTTTCATCGGGTGCAATCGGAATCGGAGTAGGTAAGCTGGGGTTGAAATCCCGACCAACAGAAACTAAAGAAAAACAGGCATTAGCGGCAGTCGGACAATGCGAGCTTATGTTTATGTATGATAAAATATTCGGAGAATACAATCATACGGTAGCACAGATTCTCCTTACAAAATATGATGTTGAAACTGTACAGAAGCGTCAGAATATACTTAATTCAATGGAAACGCTTTTTGATATGGATATTATTCCCATTATCAACGAAAACGATACAGTTGCAATTGATGAGCTTGAAGGCGCAAACATAGGCGATAACGATATGCTTTCCGCTATAGTTGCAAAACTTATTTCTGCCGATAAGCTGATCATTTTAACCGATATTGACGGTCTCTACAATAAAAACCCAAAAACCTGTCCTGACGCTAAAAAAATTGATATAGTTGAGGAAATCACAGATGAAATTTTCTCAATGGCAAGAGGCACAGGCTCAAACCGAGGAACAGGCGGAATGATTACAAAGCTGTCTGCCGCATCATATGCAAATGGGTCAGGGATTGACTGTTATGTAGTAAACGGTGAAAATCCTTCTGTTTTATATGACATTACAGAGGGACAAAATAAAGGTACATTATTTAAAAGCAAGGTGTAAAATATGACTGTTATTGAAAATATGGGCAAAAACGCAAAGGAAGCCTCAAGAGTTTTAGCGGTTGCAGGCGTATTAAAAAATAAAGCATTGCAGGCTATTGCAAACGCTTTAATTGAAAATTCGGATAAAATTGTAAAGGCTAATAATATAGACTTGGAAAACGGCAAAAACGCAGGATTAACCGACTCACTGCTCGACAGATTAAAGTTAGGCAGCGACAGAATCAAATCTATGGCTGAAGGTGTAAAAAAGGTTACGTCTATTGCAGACCCTATTGGTACTGTAGTAAGCGGATACAAAACTGATAACGGAATGGAAATTACAAAGGTAAAGGTTCCAATGGGAGTTATCGGCATCATTTACGAAGCACGCCCCAATGTAACGGCAGACGCCGCCGCACTTTGTTTAAAGGCAGGAAATGCAGTTATTTTAAGAGGCGGAAAAGAAGCAATAAATTCAAACAAAGCAATTGCAGAGATTATGAGAAATGCAGTGGAGCAGTCGGGGCTTCCGAAAGACAGTATTCAGCTGATTGTCGACACGACTCGTCAAAGTTCATTTGAACTTATGAACTTGACCGATTATCTTGATGTCTTAATCCCCCGAGGCGGTGCAGGACTTATTAAGGCAGTTGTAGAAAACGCAAAAGTTCCTGTTATTGAAACGGGAGTAGGAAACTGCCACGTTTATGTTGACGAAAGCGCAGATATTAAAATGGCGGCTGATATTATTTACAATGCAAAAACCTCACGTCCGTCAGTTTGCAACGCTATTGAAACAATTCTTATTAACAAAAATATAGCAAAAGAAGCCTTACCTGTAATAAAGGCAAGGCTTGATGATAAAAATGTAGAAATAAGAGGATGTGAAATCACAAGAGAAATTCTCGGCAGCGATATTGTTCCTGCAAGCGATGAAGATTACAAAACAGAATTTCTTGATTATATAATTGCCTGTAAGGTAGTTGAAGATATTGACAGTGCAATTGAGCATATTTCAAAATACAGCAGTGGTCACAGCGAATGTATTGTTACCGAAAATTATGAAAATGCAAACAATTTTACATCAGCCGTTGATTCAGCCGCAGTATATGTAAATGCTTCCACAAGATTTACCGACGGCGGAGAATTCGGGCTTGGTGCTGAAATCGGAATATCCACTCAAAAGCTCCACGCAAGAGGACCGATGGGGGTTAATGAGCTTACAAGCACAAAGTTCATTATCCGTGGAAACGGACAAATCAGATAAGCAGATAAATAAGTGCCAAAAGCAGGTTTTGGTTTGCCTCGTCCCCTGCAAGAAGAACAATTAAAAGGAGTATTAAATTCTGCTCTTTATCTTTCAGCAAAACATCTATGGGACTTTTATTTTTCCTTTCTATATTATTCCTGTCCGATGTTTCAAAAGGTACTTTATTTTTAAATTCTATATCCTGAGAGATTTTAGTTTCCTCAGTGTGTTCCTCTAAGATTTCCTGAGGTTTAGGCGGATTTTGTGTTCGCTGGGGATTATGCACATTTTGTGTTCGCTGAGGTCTGCTTTGATTTACTCTTGACTGCATAGCCTGCACACGTCTCATTGCTTCCTGCTGCATAGGATCTATTGTCGGCATAGCTTACCTCCTAAAACAACCCGCCGTTTTTTAACAGCGGAAGAACTTTCATAAATTGTAACATCCTTTTTGCATCATCAAGTTTTCTTCTTTTTTCTTCACTTAAAAACGGGCGCAATGCCATTAAAAGTCTTGTAGTTTCATCTTCCTGTTTTACCATATTTATAATAGGCATTATTTTTGTAATGCTTGAAAGTGCGTCATTTCCTAAAAGTGATGATAAATCATTTTGAGGCACTTCAGGTAACTTGGGCTTTTCTTCGCTTACATTAATATTATTATTTGTAAGTCCCAGCTGTTCTCCAAGACTTTGAACCTGTTTGAGTGCCTCTGGGTCAGACATTATCTGACTTATTGCATTTTGTATATCGTCCATAATTATTTATTATTTTTATCCCCGAACTTTTTAATCAAAGCCTGTGCCTGCGGCGTTTGCAAAAGCTTTTTGGTAGTTTCTGGATCATTCAAAATATTTTTTATTTTGTCTGCCTGCTGAGGGTCTAACCCTTTTAAAATATTATCAATTTCACTTTTACTTGGTACAGATGACGCCTGTTTTGGATTGTTATTAAACTTTTGAGTTAAATTATTTACAATTCTGTTAATCTGATCTTGATTACTGTTATTCATAAATAAACACCTCGTTTAATACTGAACTCCGATTAAAACGACGACAAAATTTTCGGGCAAATTTTTTGTTGCACAAACAGGAAAACTCGGCAGGTACAAAAATATGACGTAAATATGTCGCCTGTTTAATCAGCGATTATTAAATAGTATGCAATTATCATAAATTATATGAGAGGTTATTTAAATGAGAATTCTTGTTGTTTCTGATACGCACGGTGATTTATACACTTTACAAAAAGCTGTAATGCGCCAGCCTAAAGCTGAGGTTGTTATTCATTGCGGAGACGGCGAGGAGCAGGCTCAATGGATAAAGGATAATTTCAAAGATAAAATGGTTATAGCCGTTAAAGGTAACTGCGACTGGGGCAGCAAACTGAATGCAATTGAGGAAATAACCATAGAGGGAAAGAAAATACTTGTTACCCATGGTCATTTATTCAATGCAAAATTTACACTTCAAAATCTTTATTATGAGGCAAAGGATAAAAAAGCAGATATACTCTGCTTTGGGCATACTCATATTCCAACAGAAATTTACGAAGACGGTATTTATATGTTTAATCCCGGAAGCTGTTGCGGTTACAGCGCAACATACGGATATATTGATATTACTCCGCAAGGGATTGTTACAAATGTTTTAAAAATTGAGTAATTTAGTATAAATATTGCCTGTAGAATTTTATATAAAAATATGATAGAATAATAAGGGCGTATCTGAAAAGTTTTTGACACGTTCGGTTTGGAGGTGTTTTTTTGAATTTTCTTGATTTTAATATAGATTCTCTGTTAAAGGAAGAATTACAGTCTCTTGAAAAACAAAATAAACTCCCCCACGCTATTATAATAAACGGCGGAAATGAAGAAGAAAGACTTAATACGGCAATTTTTCTCTCAATGTGGGCAACCTGTTCAGACAGCGGAGAACTTCCCTGCGGAAAGTGTAAATCCTGTATAAATGCAAAAGCAAGAAATCACGGGGATGTTTACTTTGCAAAGGGTTCCGGAAAAACAGAAATATACAATGCAGAAGAAATCAAGCAAATAACAAAAGATACTGTTTTAAAGGCAAATTCTGCAAGAAACAAGGTATATATTTTTCTTGATTCGGACAAGCGTATGCCGCCCATATCGCAAAATATGTTTTTAAAAACTTTAGAAGAACCGCCTGAAAATGTGTTGTTTATTTTAACAACGCAAAACAGCAAAACCCTTCTTTCAACAATTTTATCAAGAGCAACTGTTTTTAACATTCCTTTAAAAGACGGGTTTATTGAGGAAGACCTTGAAATTGCAAAAGCAATAATAAAAGGAATTTTAAATCCCTTGGAAATAGACTTGCTTTACGAAACAGGCAAGCTTGCCAAAAAGCAAACCGCATTAAATGTTTTGCCTATTGTATCTAGGCTATTAAGAGACGGTATTGCCTGCGCAGTAGGAGGTAAATGCACACTTGATGAAGAAACAGGAAAAGCTCTTTCAAAAAGACTCACAAAATCACGTCTGTTAAGGCTTATTGAACTTAACGAAAGGGCAATAGTTAAAATTAATCAAAATGTAAACTTAAATCTGCTTGCCACATGGCTGTGCGGAGAATACAGGAGGATTTCATGGTAGAAGTAATCGGCGTAAGATTTAAAGATGCAGGCAAGGTCTACTATTTTGACCCGGGCGAATATAAATTAAGCATTAACGATATGGTTATAGTTGAAACTGCAAGAGGTATTGAATGTGGAACGGTCGCACTTGAAAACAAACAGGTTTCCGAAGATGATATTTCCACTCCCTTAAAACCGCTTATAAGAATTGCAACGCCAGAAGATTTACAGCAGCTTGAGGAAAATAAGGAAAAAGAAAAAATTGCATTTGATATTTGTGAAAAAAAGATTGCAGAGAAGAAACTTGATATGAAACTTGTAAATGTTGAATATACATTCGACAACGGCAAGATTTTATTTTACTTTACAGCAGACGGCAGAGTTGATTTCAGAGAATTGGTAAGAGACCTCGCTTCTGTTTTCAGAACAAGAATTGAGCTAAGGCAAATCGGTGTTCGTGATGAAGCAAAAATGCTGGGCGGACTTGGAATTTGCGGAAAGGCCTTCTGCTGCAGCAGCTTTTTAGGAGAATTTCAGCCTGTATCAATTAAAATGGCAAAGGAACAGGGACTTTCTCTTTCTCCCGTTAAAATATCCGGAACCTGCGGAAGACTTATGTGCTGTTTGAAATACGAGCAGGAAGCATACAACGACCTTTTAAAGATAACCCCTAAAATAGGCGCTATTGTAAGTACTCCAGACGGCAATGGACTTGTTGTAGATAACAACCTTATTGCAGGTACATTAAAAGTCAAACTCAATAATACTCCCGAAGATGCCGCTCCAACGACATATTTCGTAAATCAGGTAAAGCTTCTTAAAGACGGTTATATAACTATAGATAAGAAAGAGATCGAAGAATTTAAAGATTTAGAATAACTTACAAAAATAAGTATAAAGATTTTACAAACTTTTTTTCAATAAAGTAATTGCATTTTATTTTAAATATGTTAAAATAAAAGCAGAAACTAAAAGGAGGTTATTTACCATGGCTTATGTAATTAGTGATGATTGCATCCAGTGCGGCGCATGTGAGGCTGAATGTCCTTGCTCAGCTATCTCTGAAGGTGATGGCAAATATGTAATTGACGCAGATACTTGTGTTGACTGCGGTTCTTGCGCAAGCGTATGTCCTGTTGGCGCTCCTCAAGAGGGTTAATAGAAAATTAATTACGAACTACATATTCGGTAATATTAAAATCCGCCTTAAAGGTTTTGTTTTAAACATCACCTTAAGGCGGATTTTTTGTTGATTGATTTTTTGAACATCTTTTTTAAACAGAAAGGTTATAATACTTTGAACCCTTGGTTTTTTAAAAGATGTACAAAACTTTTAATGTCCAAACCCTTTGTTTTACTCTTCTTCCGGCAAATCAGATGTACAATTGGGACATTTTACAGCATTGATATCAATTTCACTGCAACAATAAGGACAAACCTTTGTGGTAGCTTCTTCAACAGCTTCTTCTTTCTTTTTGCCTAAGGTTGAAAGCTTGTTGATAATCTTTACAATAATAAAGATTATTAACGACATAATCAGAAAGTTAATAACAGCAGTTAAAAATTTACCGTAATAAATTTCTGAACCGTTAATGTTAAAACTCATCTGGTCAAAGTTCATTCCTCCGAAAATTCCAAGGAACGGAGAAATAACATCATTAACAAGAGAATTTACAATTGCCTGAAATGCAGCGCCTATAATAACGCCGACTGCAAGATCGATTACATTTCCTCGCATTATAAAGGTTTTAAATTCACTGATAATTTTTTTCATTCTTTTCACCACCTTTTTATTTTAAAATAACTTTATGGAATACTTTTTTGCCCTTTTTAATAATAATACTGTTTTTTACATCATCAACACTTACTTTATGAGCAATTTCTGTAATTTTAACATCGTCAACAGAAATTCCGCCCTGCTGAACAAGTCTTCTTCCCTCGCCTTTTGATGAAGTTAATGAGCATTTTACAAGCAGGTCGAGAATACCGATTTCACCATCTGCAAAATCATCTGCCGAAAGCTCGGTCGTGGGCATATTTTCCGTATTTGATTTTGAACCGAACAATGCTCTTGCCGCCTCCTGAGCTTTTCCAGCCTCTTCTTCGCCGTGAATAAGATTTGTAAGCTCATATGCTAAAACTTCTTTAGCTTTGTTAATTTCACTGCCCTCTAATTTTTCAAGCTCTGCAATTTCGCTAAGCGGTAAAAATGTAAGCATTTTTAAACATTTAACAACGTCAGCGTCGTCAACGTTTCTCCAGTACTGGTAAAATTCATATGGGCTTGTCTTTTCTGCGTCAAGCCAGACCGCCCCGGACTGGGTTTTGCCCATTTTTTTGCCCTCAGAATTAAGGAGAAGATTTATTGTCATAGCGTATGCGTCTTTTCCTAATTTTCTTCTGATAAGCTCAGTTCCTCCCAGCATATTGCTCCACTGGTCGTCGCCGCCAAACTGCATATTACATCCGTATTTTTTGTAAAGAGCATAGAAATCATAGCTTTGCATAATCATATAGTTAAACTCAAGAAAGCTTAATCCCTTTTCCATTCTTTGCTTATAACATTCGGCAGTAAGCATTCTGTTTACGCTGAAATGGGCTCCTACTTCCCTCAGAACTTCAACATAATTCAGGTCAAGAAGCCACTCTGCATTATTAACAAGCAGAGCTTTATCATCTGAAAAATCTATGAATTTACTCATTTGCTTTTTGAAACATTCTACATTATGGTCGATTGTTTCTTTAGTCATCATTTGGCGCATATCGGTTCTTCCTGATGGGTCGCCTATCATTGCAGTACCGCCGCCGATAAGGGCAATAGGTTTATTTCCTGCCATTTGCAAACGTTTCATAAGGCAAAGCGCCATAAAATGACCAACATGCAGACTATCAGCCGTTGGGTCAAATCCGATATAAAATACGGCTTTTCCGTTATTAACAAGCTCCTTTATTTCTTTTTCATCAGTTACCTGAGCAATTAGACCTCTTTCTTGTAATTCTTCGTAAACTCCCATTTATATTATCCTTTCTCACAATATGGTAAAACAATATGGTAAAATTATATAATTTCAACTGCGATTTAGTCAAGTATTACGCCTTATTTTTCTGTATGAACTTTAATTTCTCCGTCGTTTTTTGCACTTATAGTTACAGTTCCATGCAAATCTGTCCTTAGAATTTCAATATTATTGCTCTCTAATCTTTCTATACAGGCTTTGCTTGGAAGATTTACCGTATTATCTCCTACTGAAATTACTGCATACTTTGGAGATACAAGCTGTAAAAATTCATATGATGAACCGTTGTTACTGCCGTGATGTGAAACTTTTAAGACATCAGCCTGTAAATTATTCTGATAATTATTAATCAAGTCCTGTTCCGCTTCTGTTTCGGCATCTCCCGTAAAAAGAAAGCTTGTACCAAAATAATCAAGGCGGATTATCAGACTTGAATTATTCGTATCTTCATATTCTTTACTTGGAGATAAAACAGTAAAAGTTAAATCTCCTAAGATGTAAGTATCTCCCGATTTCTTATACTCAGTAGTAATATTTTTGTTTTGAAGAGAACTAATCATATTTTTATAAGAATATGTCTGAGAAATTACATTTTCATTTATTTCAGACTGCCAAAATTTTTTTACTTCAAAATCATTTATAATACTGCTCATTCCTCCGATATGGTCGTTATCCGGATGAGTTGCAACAAGCAAATCCAGCTTTTCAGTATTATATCTTTTCAGGTAAGATGATACACGGTCAGCTTTATAATCCTCACCTGCATCTATAAGAATATTATAATCATCACAAGTAATAAAGATTGCATCAGCCTTTCCAACATCAATAAAACTTACGGAGACACCCTGAGACCTATCGGGATAAAACCCTGCTCTTGCAAAAATCCAATTCCAATTTATTAAAAGGCAGATAACAAAAACTAAAATAAAAATTATTATTGTAATTATAACTTTAAAATATTTTGATTTGATCATTTTTTACCCTTTGGCTTTTTTCCTGAATATTTTGTAAATTTATTCTTTTGATTTTTGTTGTTTTTATTGCTTTTGTTATCATTTTTTAAGTAGCCTGCGGGAGCAGTTACAAGACAGTTTTTTGTATTGCCTATTAAATCTGTTCTGCCTGCCTTTTTCAAAGCGTCAAGCACAACATATTTGTTTTGAGGAATAAAATACTGGAGCAGCGCTCTTTGCATAGCCTTATCCTTCGGGTCTTTCGGAACATATACTTTTTCAAGCGTATATGGGTCAAGCTCAGTATAAAACATCGCAGTAGAAATCGTGCCGGGAGTCGGGTAAAAATCCTGTACTTGTTTAGGGTGTATTTTTTCCTTTTTTAAAAATACCGCAAGCTCTATTGCATCTTTTATTGTTGAGCCTGGATGTGAACTCATTAAATACGGTACAACATACTGCTCTTTATTTTCCTGTTTTGTAAGTTTGTAAAACTCATCCTGAAACTGCTTATAAACCTCAATGTGAGGCTTACCCATTTTATCAAGCACAGCCTGAGAACAATGTTCGGGAGCAACTCTCAGCTGACCGCTTACATGATGTTTTACAAGCTCTCTAAAAAATTCTTTTCTGTTATTATCCTTCATTAAATAATCAAAGCGAATACCGCTGCGGATAAACACTTTTTTTATTTTCGGCAGACTTCTCAGCTCTCTTAAAATATCAAGGTATTCAGAGTGTGATACCTGCATATTCTTACAGGGCTTTGGCGCCAAACATCTTCTTGTTTTGCAAAGACCCGTTTTCTCCTGCATTTCGCAGGAAGGAATCCGAAAATTTGCAGTAGGTCCTCCTACGTCGCTTATATATCCTTTAAACCGTGGATTTTCAGTAAAAGTTTTTGCTTCTTTTATAATACTTTCTTTGCTTCTTACGGTAACTGCCCTGCCCTGATGAAAAGCCAATGAGCAAAAATTACAGGCGCCGAAACAGCCACGATTATGGGTTATTGAAAACTCAACCTCTTTGATACCGGGCACTCCCCCTTTTTCTTCATAACAGGGAGGATAATATCTTTCGTAAGGCAGTGAAAATACCCAGTCAAGCTGTTCTGTATTTAAAGGAGGCATTGGAGGATTTTGAACCAGAAGATAATTTCCGTGTTTTTGAATCATCTTTCTGCCTCTTACTGCGTCTGCCTCCTCCAATTCTTTTCTTGCAGCTACGGCATAATTTTTTTTGCTTTCACAAACACGCTTATAGCTTGGCAAATCAACCGCAGATTGAGGAACATAATCCTTTGTGCGAATTTTATAGCAAATCCCTTTTATATCGTATAATTCTTCAAGAGAACAACCTTTATTTAAACGTTCGGCAATTTCAATTGTCTGAAGCTCGCCCATTCCGTAAGATAAAATATCTGCCTTGCTGTCAAAAAGCACGGACGGCATAACCTTATCTTCCCAGTAGTCGTAATGTGCAAATCGCCTTAAAGACGCTTCAAGTCCGCCGATAATTACAATACTGTCGGGATAAAGGTCTTTAATTATATTTGAATAAACCGTTACCGCTCTGTCAGGACGGCTTCCTGTTTTTCCGCCTGCTGTGTAAGCGTCGTCACTTCTTCTTTTCTTTGTTACGGTATAGTGAGCAACCATACTGTCTATATTGCCTGCCGATACAAAAAATCCTAAACGTGGTTTGCCGAAACGGGTAAAATCCTCTGGATTTTTCCAATCGGGCTGAGCAAGCATGGCAACCTTATAGCCCTTTGCCTCAAGCACTCTTGTTATTATGGCAGCACCGAAAGAAGGATGGTCAACATAGCTGTCGCCTGATACATATACAAAATCAGTCTGCTTCCATCCTCTTTTCTTCATTTCTTCAGCTGTCATAGGTAAAAAAGCCATAATAACTCCTAATAACCATTTATATTAATCTTCTTCTGTAAAATCATCATCTGAATGTGGAATATTCGTTCCTAAAAGATTATTTCTTTCAAGCCATTCATTATATGTAATCAGAACTTCTCTGGGTTTTGAACCTTGATGAGGTCCTACAATACCCATTTGTTCCATATCGTCTATCATTCGTCCGGCTCTGGCATATCCTACCTTTAATCTCCTCTGTAAAAGTGAGGTTGAAGCTTGTCCTGCGTCTATAACACATTTGATAGCTTCTTCCATTTTATCGTCTATATCAGGATTTAAATCATCCTGAGATTTGTCGTCCTTTGAATTGCCGTTGATATCTTCTGCGGCAATTCTCTTGATTTTTTCTTCTATTTCTATATTATAACGGGCCTGATAAGACTTTTTGATATATCCTGTTACGCTTTCAATTTCTTCATCGGAAGCATAACAGCCCTGAACTCTGATGGGCTTAGGCGCACCGACAGGAGAAAAGAGCATATCTCCCTTACCGATAAGCTTTTCTGCACCGCCGAAGTCAAGAATTGTTCTGGAGTCTATATTTGAGCTGACTTTTAAAGCAATTCGGCTTGGAATATTTGCCTTAATTACGCCTGTAATAACATTTACAGAGGGTCTTTGGGTTGCGATTACAAGGTGCATACCCGCCGCACGAGCCATCTGTGCAAGACGGCAGATTGCTTCTTCGACCTCTCCCGGAGCCGCCATCATCAAATCGGCAAGCTCGTCAATTGCAATAACAATATTAGGCAGCTTTTCCTTTGCAACAGGAAGTCCGTTTACTTCCAATACTGGCTGATATTCCTCCCCTTCTTCGTTAATTGCCGTCGGAGTTTCTTCAATATATTTTAAATTCTTTTCAATTAGCTTATTGTATGAGCCAATATCCTTGCAGTCATATTCTGAAAACAAGGTATATCTCTGGAGCATTTCGGATACTGCCCAATTTAATGCACCTGCGGCTTTTTTTGCATCTGACACTACAGGGACAAGAAGATGAGGTATTCCCTTATATTTTGAAAATTCTACCATTTTAGGGTCTATGAGCAGAAGTTTTACCTCGTCTGGGGTTGCTTTAAACAGGATACTTAGCAAAATTGAGTTTACACAAACCGATTTACCGCTTCCTGTTGTACCTGCAATAAGAAGGTGAGGCATTTTACCAAGGTCAGTAACAACTATATCTCCTGAAATATCTTCTCCTAAAACACAGGTAAGCTTGCTTTTCCCCTCTTTAAACCGGCGGGAATCTATTAATTCACGCATTGTAACCATACTTACAAATTTATTTGGAACTTCAATTCCAACAGCCGCCTTACCGGGTATCGGTGCTTCTATTCTTACTCCGTTTGCCGCTAAATTAAGGGCAATATCATCGGAAAGATTAGTGATTTTACTGATTTTAACACCCGGTGCAGGAGCAAGCTCATATCTTGTTACAGAGGGGCCCCTGCAAATATTTGTTATGCTTGCGTCAACGCCGAAGCTTTTTAAAGTATCTACAAGTTTCTGAGCATTTATGCTCATTTCCTCCATAGCTTTTGAACTGTCGTTATCGGGACTGGGCTTTAACAAAGCAACCGGAGGAAAATTATATTTTCCGCCGTCAGGCGCCGTATTTTCCTTGGGAACTTCAAAAACGGGAACTGTCTGAGGGTCTGCCTGTTTTGCACCGCTTTCTTTTACAGGTTTTTTCTTTGCTTTTGAAATATCGTCTGCAATAGCTGAAGCAGTTACTTTGTTTTTATCGGCATTATTAACAAGGTTCATAATGTTGATAAGCTCTTCCTTTGAAGTAGGTTCTTCTGCCGTTCCCTCGTTATCAATTGAAATATCTATTTTATCATCGGTTTTAATTTTTCTTACACCGTTATCAATGGGAATATCAATTTTTGACCCATTATTTACTCTTCCTGCCTGTTCCTCTCTCTGCGCCCTTCTTTCAGCCTTTTTCTGATGTGCCTGCTGAATATATTCTCCTGATTTTTCGTAAGCGTATGTAACTTTTTCTCCTACTTTTTTAGCGGCGTTGCCGATATCAATAAGAGAGATTCCCGTGATAATAAAAATCAGAGTAATTAAAACGATAATTGTAATAATTGAGCCGCCTACCTGTCCGCAGGCAACCATTAAAGGATATCCTAAAATACCGCTTACAAGTCCGCCGCCTGAATTAAAATAATCGCCAGCTGTAGCTGAATCTATAAATAATCCCTGCAATGCGCCGAAATAATTCAAATTTGTATACTTATTCATTACAAAGAAATAAATAAGTGCGTCAGCCAAAAGAATTATTGTTGTAATAAGAATTCCCTTTGCCCGTATATGGGCAACCTGTTTTTCTTTTGATGTTATTACCGCTAAGTAAATAAACATTACAGGCAAAAGAACGCTGCAAAGTCCGAACATTCCGAAAATAAAGTTTCTTACTGCGTTCCAAACGTTTTCTCCCTTTATGATGATAAAGCAGGATATAAGAACGGCAACTGCGCCGAAAATCAACGCTTTAACCTGAGGATTCATTTTAGTTTTTTCCGCTTTTCTTGAAGTATTCTTTTTTGAAGCCGTCCTCTTTCCCGTATTATTTTTTGCTGCCGGTTTTCTTTTAGTTGTTTTCTTTTTTGCAGCCAAAGCAATTCACTCCTGTTTTTTAAAGTGGAAGTCCCGTAAACAAATTTGTTTTTGTAAATAATTCAATAATGCTAATAATAAGCATTATTGCACCGACGATTGCCGTATAAATTACAAAAATAATCATTTTGTCTGTTTTTAATAACCATTTAAAAATTACTATTGAAAAATAACCTACCACTGCGGCTGTAATCATACCTAAAATTACAGGTAAAAATTCAAATTTAATTCCTTCGGGAGCAGTTAAAGCGTCTTTACCCTCAAGCAGAGCTGCCGCAAGAATTGAGGGAATACCTAAAACAAAGGTAAAATCGAGAGCAGTCTGCTTGTTTATTCCTCTTAATTCCCCGACTGCAAGAGTTGTTCCCGAGCGGGATAAACCCGGAAAAACCGCCGCAAAAAGCTGTCCTATGCCAACGCATGCGGCGTCTGCCGCATTAAACTTATGTCTGCCTGCTCCCTTTGAGGTCAAAATGCCTTTTTTTTCATATCTTGCTTTAGTTTTTTCGTTTGCACGAATACCCACAAAAAGCAAGATACTTGTTACAATAAGTGATAACGCTACAACAATAAAGAATTTTTCCTGAGTAAAAATATCTGCCAAATCTTTTACGCTCATATCATTTCCGATTGGAACAAACAGCAAAAACAGCGGAATTAAACCGATTATAAGCATCATGATCAGGTTTCTGTCATAATTCATTTCACTCCACTTGAATTTGCCTTTAAAAATGTCTTTAACCATATGTACAAGCTCTTTAAGTAAACGAACAATAAGCTTTCTGTAAAAAACCACTACTGCAAAAAGTGTTCCCAAATGGAGCATTACATTAAAAAACAAGTTACCCTCTCCCTGAACACCCATAATATGCTGTGTTATGGAAAGATGACCTGAACTTGATACAGGAAGAAATTCCGTTAATCCCTGTACTATACCCTGAATAATTGCCTCAAAAACTGACATCAGCTACCTCCCGATTATGTATTCTTATGCAGAAGCATAAGAATTAGAATTATTAATTTTTATCGCTTTTATCGATTTTATTTTTCTTTTTATCTTTTTTAATCATATCATATAAACAATCCATTGCCTGACTTAATGTTCCCACATTATCTATAAGACCTTCCTTTACTGCGTCCTTGCCGTTTAAAATCGTACCGATATCAAGTACAAGCTCGCCCGTATTCATAACAAGTTCATTGTAACGCTTCTTTGTAATTTTAGAATTCTCGCTGACAAATGTAGTTATTCTGTCCTGCATTCTCTGAAAATACTCAAAGGTTTGGGGAACACCTATTGTAAGACCCGTACTTCTGACGGGGTGAACCGTCATAGAAGCGCTTTTTGCAATAAAACTTTTTTTCGCCGCAACAGCCAACGGTATCCCAATCGAATGGCCTCCGCCCAATACAATAGATACCGTAGGCTTTTTCATGCCCGAAATCAGCTCTGCAATTGCAAGTCCTGCTTCAACATCACCGCCAACGGTATTCAAAAGAATTAAAAGACCGTCTATTCTTTCGTCCTCTTCAATTGATACAAGCAAAGGAATAACGTGTTCATATTTTGTAGTTTTATTCTGAGCGGGAAGAATATCATGCCCTTCAATCTGTCCTATAATTGTAAGACACTGAATTATAGAATCTCTGTGGCTTGTAACAACCGAACCTGTATTTTCTATTTGCTCGGTATGTTCCTCATTAATCGGGCTGTCGTTTGAAATTTCCGTTTCCGAATCATTTTCTGATGAATCATTTTCTGATGAATCGCTTTCAGAAGAGTCATTTTCATAAGAATCGTTTAATAATTTTTCCTTGTTTTCATCATCATATTTTTTATTTGAATTAATATTTTTTGACATTATGCTGCACCTCCATAACATAAGTTTTTCCAAAAAGTGCAGTATAATGTATATACTTATTTATTATAGCATTATGAGAAAAATTCTTCAAGAAAATTCCGTTTTTTTCTAAATTATAATATTATATATAAATTTTTATAGTATTCTGTATAATAGTAAGTTATATATTTTTATGTGGAGTGTGATTTTTTTGGACCCTAACATAATTTATGCTGTTGCAATTGTGATTTGCGTATTTTTATCGGCAATATTTTCATCAATTGAAACAGCAGTTTCATTCACTAATACAATAAGAATGAAAAATTATGCCGAAAACGGCAGCAAAAAAGCAAAAAATGCACTTTATATTCTTGACCATTTCGATAAAGCATTAACTGCAATACTCATTTGCAATAATTTGGTAAATTTAGGGTGTTCTTCCATTGCTACGGTTCTTTGCCTGAATCTTTTCGGTGATGCAGGTGCGGCGATATCTACAGGTATTGTAACTTTGCTTATTCTTACCTTTGGCGAAATTATCCCAAAATGTCTTGCTAAAGAATATAACGAAGCATTTGTGTTTAAGCTTGGCGGTCTTTTAAAAGGGTTAATGATAATTCTCACTCCTGTTATATTTATATTCGTTAAAATTAAAGAGCTTGCACTTAAAATAACCGGCGAAACAAAAGAACAGCCTGATGTTACCGAAGATGAACTTAAATCTCTTGTAGAAACAATTGAAGAACAGGGTGTTCTTGAAGAAACCGAACGAGAAATGGTACAGTCTGTTCTTGATTTTGACGAAAAAACCGCTATTGAAATCCTCACTCCGAGGGTTGATGTATCGGCTATTGATATTGAGGATGATTTCAACACAATTAAAGATTTGATTTTAGAAAACAGATATTCCCGTATTCCTGTATATGAGGATACTATTGATAATATTATCGGAATTTTGCACACAAGAGATTTTCTTGAAGAGCTTGCAAAAAATAAAACTCCCGATGTAAGAAAGCTTATTCAGCCAGCATACTTTATATTCAACACGCAAAAGCTCTCTAAAATTTTAAGCGACTTTAAGCGCAAAAAACTTCACATTGCTATTGTTACAGACGAATACGGCGGAACGCTGGGAATTGTAACAATGGAGGATTTAATTGAAGAAATAGTCGGAGAGATCTGGGACGAAGATGAAGAAATAGAGCGTATGTTTACTAAAATCGGCGACAATGAATTTTTAGTAAGCGGCGATATGGAGCTTGAAGATATGCTTGAGCTGTTTGAAATTGACAGCAAGCATCTTGATAATGAAAACCAAACAGTAGGCGGTCTTATTCTTGATAAGTTTGGAACAATTCCGAAAAAGGGCGACAATTTCATTTTTACGGGACTGAAAATATCCGTAAGAGAAGTAAACGGTCAGCGTATTAAAAGGGCCTTGGTTAAAAAGGTTGAAAATGAAGAACAGGAAGATACCTCCGATAAAAAATAAAATTCAAATGCACCTAAAATTTTGTTGTATGCAGAAAATCAGGGTGCATTTTATTTATTAATTGGCAGTCTTTCCGTCACCGACTGCGACAAGCGGCTAAAAACGCTTTTGTTATAAATTAATAGGTATGTTTCGATGAATTAGTCGGCGACAAGGGGGTTTGCACCCTTGTCTCTACGAGTTTTTGAAAAAGCTCGACCAAAACTTTTAATATTTCATAAAAAATTTTCAATATATAAACCGAAACTTTTAATTTTTAATTACTTTACGCAGCAGCAAAAATATTGTAAAATTATATTTATATTATACTTTATTTACGGAGTAAAAAATGCTTAAAGAAAATGAACATTATGAGCCGTTGGGCAATAATATTAAGGTTATAGTAAGCGATAAGCACCATTTTTCTACAGATACTATTCTTCTTGCAAATTTTGCAATGCCTAAAAAGCACGATAAATCCGTAGAACTTGGAACAGGCTGCGGAACTATACCTCTTATATGGGCAAGGGAATTAGGGAAAAATCTTAATGTTACCGCTGTGGAAATTCAGGAAGACGCCTACAATATGATTAAGCGTTCCGTTTTAATTAACGGTCTTGGAAAATACATAACTCCCGTTCACGGCGATTTGAGAAACTTAAGAAGTAAATTAAGATACGGCTACTATGACCTTGTTGTATGCAATCCTCCCTATAAGCTCAGCGGAAGCGGTATTGTAAACCCTGAAAAAGAAAAGCATATTGCCCGTCATGAAGAAACCTGTACCTTAGACGACATTGTAAGCTGTGCCGCAAGGCTTTTACAATTCGGCGGAAGATTCTGTTTATGCCAAAGACCTGAAAGACTCTGTGATGTTATGGAATCAATGCGCAAACATCATATTGAGCCAAAGCGTTTACGTTTTGTTCAGCAAAGACAGTCCAAAGAACCCAAATTGTTTTTAATTGAGGGCAGACGAAACGGAAACAAAGGCAGTTTAAAGGTTGAGCCCGTTTTGTTTATTGAAGACGAAAACGGCGGTTTCTCAAAAGAGATGCTGGAAATTTACGGAAGTTACAAATTCGGAGAATGATAAAATGTACGGAACTTTATATGTAGTGGGAACGCCAATCGGCAATTTGTCAGATTTATCCCCCAGGGCAGTTGAAACCTTATCAACGGTAGATTTTATTGCCGCTGAGGATACAAGAGTAACATTAAAGCTGTTAAACCACTTTGGAATAAAAAAGCCTATGATAAGCTATTTTGAGCATAATAAGCGTGAGCGTGGAGAAATTATATGCGGCCGTATTATACAAGGTGAAAGCTGTGCAATCGTAACCGATGCAGGAATGCCCTGTATTTCAGACCCGGGAGAAGATTTGATAAAGCTTTGTGAGGAAAAAAACATAAAAACTATTGTTGTCCCCGGACCAAGTGCCCTTATATCCGCACTTGCGGTATCAGGACTTGAAACGGGCAGATTTACGTTTGAGGGTTTTTTAAGCGTTAATAAAAAAAGCAGAAAAGACCACTTAAACAGCCTGAAAAAAGAAAAACGCACAATGATTTTTTATGAAGCGCCCCACAAGCTTCCTGCAACTTTAAAGGATTTATATGAATTTTTCGGAGAAAGAAAGCTGACAATTGTAAGAGAAATTACAAAAATTCACGAGGAAACTATTCGCACCAATACAAAATACGCAGCAGAAAATTTATCAGACGGCAGTATAAAAGGTGAAATCGTGCTAATTCTTGAGGGCGATAAAACCTCAGAGCAGGAAGGGTCTGAATACACACTCGATACAGCAGTTGAGCTTGCAAAAAAGCTTATGGAAAAAGGTCAGAAGCCCTCTGATGCGGCTAAGGAAGCGGCATCAATATCAGGTTTTAAGAAAAATGAAATTTACAGGAATTTGGTATAATGACTTACGAAAATGCACTTGAAAAAATACACTCTCTTTTAACTTTCGGCTCACGCCCCGGTCTTGACAGAATTAAAACTCTGCTTAAAATTATGGGCAATCCTCAGGATAATTTAAAATTTATTCATATTGCAGGCACAAACGGCAAAGGCTCTGTTTGCCAGATGTTATCTTCGGTTTTAACAATGCAGGGCTATAAAACGGGGCTTTTTATTTCCCCTTATATTACAGATTTCAGAGAGCGTATTCAGATAAACGGAAAAATGATTTCAGAAGATGAACTTATTAATGCCGTTGAAGAAACATTCCCATTAGTTGAATATTTAAGAAAAAAAGACTGTATAATTACAGAATTTGAATACGTTATGGCGCTTGAATTTTATATTCACAACAAAGCAAACTGTGATGTTGTTGTGCTTGAAACAGGTATGGGCGGACTTTTAGACTGCACAAATGTAATTAAACCTCCCCTGTGTTCGGTAATTACTGCAATCGGTCTTGACCACACTGAAATTTTAGGCAGTACAATAGAGGAAGTTGCCATGCAAAAATGCGGAATTATTAAACCTGACAGCTTTGTGGTTACTTCTATACAGGAAGAAAAGGCTATGAGGGTTATTGAAGATACTGCCAAAAAAAAGAGAGTACCCCTTTATAAAAGTGAAGATTTCAACATTCAGGTTGTTTCATCCGATATTGAAAAGACTGTTTTAAAGTACAACAATCTTGAAATTACCTTGCATTTAACGGGACTTCACCAAATTGAAAATGCAAAAACAGCTTTAACCGTTCTTGAAAATTTACGCTGTAAGGGAATTTTAAAGATAGATGACACAAGTCTTGTAAAAGGCTTTAAAAAGGCAGTAAACCCTGCAAGACTTGAAATAATAAGCAGAAATCCGCTTGTCTTACTGGACGGCGCTCACAATCCCAACGGAATAGAAGCTCTGAAAAAATCCCTTGATTTTTATATTAAAGGCAAAAAGAAAATCTGCATTTTAGGAATGTTAAGAGACAAGGACAGCTTATCCTCTATAAAACTTTTAGAAAATACATTTGAGGAGGTTGTAACCGTTCCCATTAACAACCCAAGATCATTAAACGAAATTGAGCTTTACAGCAAATGTTTAGGTCACTTTAAAAAAGTCACCCCTAAAAAGGAAATTTTTTCTGCCTTTGATTATGCTTACAATAAGGCAAAAGAAAAAAATTTTGCGCTTATAATTTGCGGTTCTCTCTATCTTTCAGGAGAAATTCGACCATATGCTTTGGAAAAAACAAAATAAAATTATTTTTAGACAAGTGAATAATACAAATTTTTCAGTCCATACTTATTATTATAAGTATGGACATTTTATTTTAATATTGCTTAAGAACAGGAAGTTAAAAATGGTAAGAACAGAATTTGATAACAATACTTTAACCGCCTTTTTATCTGGTGAAATTGACCATAACTGTGCCTCATCAATAAGGAACCAGATAGACGGCCAGGCAGAGAACCTGCATCCTAAAACATTAAAGCTTGATTTTTCCAAAGTAAGTTTTATGGACAGTTCCGGCATAGGTCTTATTATGGGCAGATACAGAACAATGTCACTGTTGGGCGGTAACTTAAAAATCGTAAATATTCCTCAAAGACTTCAAAAAATTGTAGAGCTTTCGGGAGTTGGAGCATTGGGGGTATTAAAATGAAAATATTAAACGAGATGAACGTAAGTTTTTTAAGCAAAAGTTGTAACGAAAGCTTTGCGAGAAGTGTTGTGGCGTCTTTTGTATTAAACCTTGACCCTACAATAAACGAAATTGCAGATATTAAAACCGCCGTATCCGAGGCCGTTACAAATGCAATCGTTCACGGATATAAATTGGAAAGCGGTATTATATACATAAATGCAAAGATAACCAATACAAATAAGGTAATAATTAAAATTCGTGACAAGGGATGCGGTATTGAAGATGTAGAAAAAGCAATGGAACCACTTTTCACAACTGCTCCCGAAGAAGAAAGGGCAGGACTGGGCTTTGCCGTTATGCAAAGCTTTATGGACAGTGTAAGGGTTTCTTCCAAGCCGCAAAAGGGTACAACCGTAACTATGGAAAAATTCATAATCCCAAGAACAAAATGAGCAGTCGGGAAATAATTATTGAAGAAAATTTAGGACTTGTACACGCCTGCTGTAAACGCTTTAAAAACAGAGGGATTGAATACGAAGATTTATATTCCGCAGGCTGTTTAGGACTTGTAAAAGCAACAAAAAATTTTAACTTTGATAAAAACGTTAAGTTTTCAACCTATGCAGTACCTGTCATTTTAGGAGAAATAAAACAACTTTTCAGAGAAGCAGGAACTGTTAAAGTAAGCAGAAGTTTAAAAGAACTTTCAATTAAAGCAAAAAAGGCAAGTGAAGAATACAAAAAAGCTACAGGGGAGGATATTTCGATTATTCTTCTTGCAGAAAAGCTTAATACATCTGTTGAAAAAACAATGGACGCACTAAACTGTACCCAGTTTCCCCTGTCACTTACTCAGGATACAAACGACGAGGAACATACTCTTGAAATCCCTGTTGATTCTACAGAAGAAAAGCTGACGGAACATATGTCATTAAATCAGGCGATAGAACAGCTTAACAAAGAGGACAAAGATTTAATCGTTTTAAGATATTACAAACAAAAAACACAGTCGCAAACTGCCAAAGAGCTTGGTATGACGCAGGTTCAGGTAAGCAGGCGGGAAAAGAAAATTTTACTGTCGATCAGACAAAAGCTTATAGTTTAATCCTCCATATAATTATATATTCTAAATGGACTGGCTCAAAACTGGATTTGTTTTGAATCAGTCCATTATTCTATCTAAAATTATTCCTATTTTAAACAGTAAAAAGCTGCCGTGGGCTGCACATATTCGGGCAGACAGCACCATATATAAACGCTCTTTTGTGCCCGACTGTTTCCGAGCAGTTTTCCATAAGGTAAAAATAGTTTCGCCGCAAATCGGCGGCGACAAAGGGCTTTGCCCTTTGAAACCACGAGCTTTTCTAAAAGCTCAACCAAAACTTTTACTTTTCTCAAATAAAACTTTATTATAAAATTTTAACCGTCGCAAGTGCAATTTCGCTGTATTGGGTTGAAATAATTTCTGTTGCAGATACCCTTGAATAAACTCCCTTAAACTTATTGTTATATACAAAAAGTCCCGATAAATTGCTATAGTTTAAAAATTCAGAATTATCCTTTGCGAAATCTATGTTCAAATTTTCATAGGGCTTACAAAATTCCTGCAAAACATATCCCTTATCAATTGATTGCAAGATATGCTCTTTCCATTCCTGATTATTGCCCTCAACTCCTGCAAAAACACCCTTCGAGCCGTAGGAATCAAAAGGTTTGATAATCCATTTATCCTTATTATTTAAAACTTCCTGCAAATCAAACAGTTTATTATCCTTTGTAAGATGGTATGTTTTTGGAAAATGTGATTTTACAAAATTCTTTTCCTCATCAGTTAAATAAGTTAAATTATTTTCATCTGAAATCACCTCAAAAAACACCTTTGAATGAACTACCTGTGTGCTTATAGGTCCTACAAGGCATACAGAATGATTTTCTATGGCTCTGATAAAATCGGAAAGTTCATTTATATTTTTCATAATATCGCAGGTAACTGCTCTGCGGTAAATTGCGTCTACCCTCATACCCGATTTTGAATAAAGAGCATTATCTCTATAAACCAAATCTTTAATTTCACAGATTTCCGCATTTATTCCCGCTCTTTCAAATGCAAGTCTGAACTGTTCAAATTCATTTGTTGTGCCTAATTCAAGAAAATCTGTAATAGCAACATTTGGATTTTCTTTCTTATACTTATACCCGTTGTAAATATTTTTAAATTCTTCAACAAAAGAATCAAAAAGTTCAAAGCTTGAAAGTGTATATTTTTTTGAAAACTCCTGATAGGCGAATGTCTTTTTTACCGCAATGTTCAGTTCTCTGTCCTCATTCATTGCGCTTGTCCCGTCTGTATTGATTTCACAAAATTTAAAATCGCCGTTATCTTCATTAAAAAATATGTCTATTCTCGAAACAGGCAAAACACATTTTAAGTCAGAGTCTGTTAAAATAAGCCTTTCAAGCTCAGGCTCAAACATAAATTTTTTTCTGAAATCTTCATTTTCTATATAGTGTTTAATTGTTTTAACAAGTATATTTTGGGTATATTCTGCAATATGCTTTAAACGCTCACACTGCTTTTTGTCAAACAGCTTAGGTATACAAAGTGTTTTTACATATCTTCCGTGATATTGTGCGGTTGAGCTTAAAATATATTTTGTTTGTTCCTTATAAGTTTCCCTGCATTTTTCTATATTTCCCCTTACTATTTTTTCATATTTCTTATTCTGAACACTCATTATTACACTGCTTTCTTATCATTTGAATTAAAATAATTATACCAAAAAATATACTGTTTATCAACAAAAGAACAGCAAAAACAGCATAATCAAAGATTATGCTGTCGGTATCATTTGTAAATATTATACATTTCTTTAAGTTCGTCCAAATCGTAGGGAGTTTGCTGATATACAAAGTAATTCAGCCAGTTTGTATACAGCAAAGTGGCATTACTCCTCCATACCATCGGCGGATTGCTTGCAGGGTCGTCATTTCTGAAATAATTATAAGGTATCTGAGGCTTTAAACCTTTGTACCTGTCTCTGTAATATTCTTTTGCAAGTGTGTTTCTGTCATATTCAGCGTGACCTAAAACAAAAAACTGTCTGCCGTTTTTATTAGCAACTATTGCAACTCCCGCATATTCGGAAATTGCAAGTATCTGAAGTTCATCATGTTTCTCAATATCATCTCTGCTTACTTCCATAAACCTTGAATGAGGCAAAAGGAAATAATCATCAAATCCTCTTAATAAAGGATGATACGGTTCTAAAATTTTATGGTTATATATACCCGAAAGCTTTTCTTTCAGCGGGCATTTTTTTATGCCGTAATGATAATAAAGTCCTGCCTGTGCACCCCAGCATATATGAAAAGTTGAATAAACATTTGTTTTAGACCATTCCATTATGGTTTTAAGTTCTTCCCAATAGTCCACCTGTTCAAAATTAAGTTGTTCAACCGGTGCTCCTGTGATTATCATTCCGTCAAAACGCTGATTTTTTATTTCATCAAACGTTTTGTAAAAAGTAGTTAAATGATGACTTGAAACATTTTTAGATGTATGAGAAGCCATTTGCAAAAGTTCAATATCAATTTGCAAAGGACTGTTACCCAACATTCTCAAAATTTGTGTTTCGGTTTCAACCTTATTAGGCATTAAATTCAAAATAATAATTTTAAGAGGTCTTATATCCTGAGTTGCGGCTCTGTCATCAGGCATTACAAATATATTTTCCGATTCAAGAATCTTTATGGCAGGCAAATTTCTCTGAACCTTAATAGGCATACTCTCACCATCCTTCCCCTTTCACATTATTTTGAAATTTTAATTAGTATTGTTTACCCCAATATACCTGATGTTTTGCTTCTTTTCCGCAGCAAACGCAGGTATCTGAAATATGCTCCTCTTCAAAAGGAATACATCTGCTCTTAACTCCGCCTGTAACATCCTTTAATTTTTCTTCACATTCAGCATCTCCGCACCACATAGCCTTAATAAAGCCGGGTTTGTTTTTTGCAATATCAATAAATTCATCATAAGTAGTTGCAGTAAATGTCTTTTCCTGCATATTTTCAAGAGCCTTTTGATACATAGCCTCATGAATGTCCTGTAAGCTCTGAGCAATTTGTTCATGGAGCTTTTCAATCGGCGTAAAGATTTTTTCTCTTGTATCCCTTCTTACAACTACGCACTGACCTTTTTCAATATCTTTAGGGCCTATTTCAACTCTTAAAGGTACACCTTTCATTTCATATTCGCTGAATTTCCAGCCCGGAGCATGGTCGCTTGAGTCCAATTTAATCCTGTAATCCTTTTTAAGCATATCGCAAATTTCCTGAGCTTTATCCAGTACGCCTTCCTTATGCTGTGCAATAGGAATAATTGCAACCTGAATCGGTGATACCTTAGGCGGTAAAATCAATCCGTCGTCATCACCGTGAACCATAATGATCGCACCGATCATTCTCGTAGATACGCCCCATGATGTCTGATGGGGATAATGTGGTTTATTATCTCTGCCTGTAAAAGTTATGTCAAAACTTTTTGCAAAGCCGTCCCCGAAATAGTGTGATGTACCACCCTGAAGTGCAACACCGTTGTGCATCATAGGCTCTATTGTATATGTTGAAACTGCTCCTGCAAATTTTTCTTTTTCTGTCTTTTTGCCGATAACAGCAGGAATTGCAAGCGTTTCCTTATAAAAATCCGCATAAACCTTAAGCATTCTCAGTGTTTCTTCTTCTGCTTCTTCCTGAGTTTCATGCATTGTGTGACCTTCCTGCCATAAAAATTCTGATGTTCTAAGGAAAGGTCTTGTCGTTTTTTCCCATCTTACAACGCTGCACCACTGATTATAAAGCTTAGGCAAATCACGGTAAGTATTGATAATCTTTTTATAATGGTCGCAGAATAATGTTTCCGACGTAGGTCTTACACAAAGACGCTCGTTTAATTCTTCGCTTCCGCCTATTGTTACCCATGCACATTCTGGGGCAAATCCCTCTACATGGTCCTTTTCTTTCTGAAGAAGACTTTCGGGAATAAACATTGGCATATATACGTTTTCGTGACCTGTTTCTTTAAATCTTCTGTCTAAATCAGCCTGAATATTCTCCCAGATTGCATAACCGTATGGTCTAATAACCATACAGCCCTTTATTCCGGAATAATCTACAAGCTCTGCTTTTTTAACTATATCTGTGTACCATTTTGCAAAATCTTGGTCACGACTTGTAATAGCTTCAACTAATTTTTTATCAGCCATTGTTTATACCTCCAAAAGTATTATACTAACATTCAATTAAATCGTAATGCTTTTATTATACAGATTATATATTTATTTTTCAAGTAATCATACAAAAAAATATAGGCAGATTTTCAATGTAAAAAGTAAAAATACGGGGTTGACAATCAAAAAAGATTAAAGTATAATAATAAAGCTTTCAATCTAATACGTCATTTCGAGGTGTAACTCAGTTTGGTAGAGTGCTTGGTTTGGGACCAAGATGCCGCAGGTTCAAGTCCTGTCACCTCGACCAGTTAATCCACAGTTTTGAGCAGATTTGCATAAAACTGTGGATTTTTTGTTTTAATATTAGTTTGTGATAAAAGATTTTTAAGCACATAGCTTTTATTATCAGAAAGAGATGCGTTAAAAACAGCCGAAGCTATTTTAAAAATAGCTTCGGCTGTTTTTTGTATATTAATATTTGTTTTATGTAATGATTCATCAAATTTTAATTATATGGAAAGTTTTTTAAGGAACGCTTTTGTTCTTTCATTTTGGGGATTATCAATAACGTCCTCCGGTTTTCCCTGTTCAACGATAACTCCGTCGTCCATAAATATAACACGGTCGGACACGGCTCTTGCAAAATCTATTTCATGGGTAACTATAACCATTGTCATCTTTTCTTCTGCAAGCCCTTTCATAATACGGAGGATGCCTGCTGTAATTTCCGGGTCAAGTGCAGAAGTCGGTTCGTCAAAGTAAAGCATATCGGGATTCATTACCAATGCTCTGGCTATTGCAACCCTCTGCTGCTGACCGCCTGACAGTTCACAGGGATATGCTTTTTCCTTATCCTCAAGCCCCATTTTTTTCAAAACACGGCGGCTTTCTTCAAGTACGCTTTGTTTATCTCGCTTCATAACCCGAATGGGCGCATCCGAAACATTCTTCAACACATTGTAATGCGGAAAAAGATTAAAATTCTGAAAAACAAGTCCGAATTTTGAACGAGCCTCTTTCATAACGCTTTTTGAGGGATACACTGTTTTGCCGTTTTCGTTTTTCACTATTTTTTCTTCACAATAACTTAATTCACCGGAATCAATAGTTTCAAGGAATGCCGCACATCTTAAAAGTGTGGATTTTCCCGACCCCGACGGACCGATGATTGAAACCACCTCACCTTTTTCCACTGTAAGGCTTATATCTTTAAGAACGACCTTGTCGCCGAATTTTTTCTGAAGATTATTAATTTCAAGCAATTTCATTTTGCTCACCTCGCAATTAATGATAATAATTTAGGCGTTTTTCGATTCTTTCCATTACAAACGCAACAACGATGTTGAACACATAATAGAACAGACCGGCAACAAACAGTGGCATAATACTTGCCTGTGCGGCGGCAATCTGCTTTGCAAGCGTGAATACTTCGGTATAAGCAAGAGCAAACGCAAGAGAGGTATCCTTTACAAGCGTGATTATTTCGTTAGTAACAGGAGGTAAAATATGTTTTGCCATTTGCGGGAAAACGATTTTGCCGAAAGTTTGGGTTCTTGAATAACCGAGTATTGCGGCGGCTTCTCTTTGACCGTGGGGAACAGACTGAATACCTGCACGGAAAATCTCCGCAAAATATGCCGCATAGTTAATTGAAAAGCCTATGATTACTGCATAAGTTCTGTAGCTTTGGTCGAGGCTGATGTTAAATATGTAATAAGGACCATAACAAACAACAAGAAGCTGAAGCATAAGCGGAGTACCACGCATAATTGAAATATAAACTTGTGCAAGCCACTTAACAATTTTAAATCTTGACATTCTTGCAAATGTAATGAGAAGTCCGAGGGGAAGTGAAAATACAAGCGTCAGAACAAAGATAAGCAGCGTTGCCTGCATACCGTTAAGAAGCTGAAGAAGCACATCCATAAAATTCAGTTTGTTTGAAGTGTCGGATGTTTCCTGTTCTGAGGCTTCATTGGAGTTTTCGCTGTCATCAAAAAATTTATCATCAGGACTCAAACAAACGCTTGTTTCAAGGCCCCATTTTTTTGCAATTTCATCAAATTTACCGTCACTCTTCATTTCAAGCAATGTGCTTTGAACCACATTTCTAAGCTCGGTATTTCCCTTTTTAAAACCTATGCCGTATTTTTCGCTTGAAACGTGTTCATCAAGCATACGGAAACTGTTGCCTCTTGTTTCGATTTGATAGCTTGCAACACCAATATCCATACATATTGCCTGAACCATATCGCTTTCCAGATTAAGAAAAGCACTGTTGTAATCACTTACCTGCTGAAGTTCTTTAAAGGATCCTGCAAGTGCTTTATTTTCATTTGTTGCATCTTCGCCTGTAAATGCGGCGAGGGCAGAGGAATCAGCCTGTACTACAACTATTTTGTCCTTCAAATCGGAAAGCTTATTTATATCGGAGTCGGATTTTACAATTACAACCTGTGAATTGTCAATATAAGGCGTAGACCAGGTATAATCATTTTCACGTCCGTCCATTGTAAAGCCGTTCCAAATACAATCAATAGAACCGCTGTTAAGCTCCATATCCTTTGAATTCCAATCAATAGGCTGTTTAATAAAATTCCAGCCGTTTCGATTACAGACTTCCTCTGCAAGGTCAAGGTCAAAACCCACATATTCACCGCTGTCGTCTTTGTAGCCATATGGAGGAAATTCCGCATCAAAACCTACGGTAAATGTTTTTTGTTCATCTGATGCCTGTACTTTGGGAGCAACAACGTACGTTATTCCCATAATCATTGAGCATACGAGAATCATACTCAAAAGTACACGCAAATAGTTTTTTGATGTTCTTTTTGGCATTATACTTTACCCCGCCGCTAAAGCGGCTTATCCTTCCTGTAATTTTTTATTTATAAAAAGCAGTGCAGTAAAATTTACGGCTAAACTATTACTATGAATTTTCATTGATGATATAAAAAGTCCAAAACAGAGTTACGTTACTACGTTAATATTTTACTACACTAAAATAATAACATTAATTATAACAGGATGTCAAATTTTTTTGTATTTTTTTATCTAAAAATCTAAGCATAATCAATATAATATAATTTTTTAATAATTAATATTAAAAACAGAACATACATTAAATGTTTATTATGTTTAAATTTATATAATAAAATATTAAATTTGTCTAATTTTATTGAATTTTGTACTTTCAAGTGATAAAATCAACTTAATAAATTAAAATAATTATGGTAGGAGAAGTTATTATGTCTAATAATTCCATAGCGAAAAGCAGAATTCTTTCTTATGATATAATACGTATTATCGCTGTTTTAGCAGTAGTTATGATTCATTCATCGTTAGGCTTTGTTACGGCATATCCGACGAAGTCTGCCGACTTTTTATTCGGAAATATTTTTGATGGAATTTCCAGAATAGGCGTACCGCTGTTTGTAATGCTCTCAGGAGCATTAATGTTGGATGAAAACAAGGACACACCTATTAAAAAAATGCTTAAGTATGCTTTAAGAATTTTTATACTGTTATGCATATGGTCTCTTTTGTATGCAGTTGTGTATGAGATTATACAGCCGCTAATTGATAAAAAAACTATTTCCGTTGAAGGTTTCTGGAATGCATTTGCTTACGGACATTATCATATGTGGTATCTGTATATGCTGGTTGGACTTTATTTAATAACGCCTGTATTAAAATCTTTTGTAAAAAAATCCAATAAAAATATAGTGATGTATTTTATAATTCTTGCGGTAATTTTTCAGTTTGCGGCGCCCTTAATTAATCTGCTGATCAATCAGGGAACACAAACAACCGATTTACTGCAAAAGTTCATTAACCAGTTTCGTATGGGATTTGTAGGACAGTACACTGCATATTACCTGTTGGGTTGGTATATAGCAAACATAAAGATAAAAAAGACTCACAGAAGTTCATTGTATGTTTTAGGTTTTGCCGGATTATTTGTTACAGTAATGGGAACGCAGTTACTTATAAATGATACAAATAAGATATACAACTCTTTTTATTCGGATACAAGCATTAACGTTTTGTGTTACAGCGCAGCAGTCTTTGTATTTTTGTATTACTTTTTCATAAATAAAAATTACAATCGAGTTAATAAAATAAGTATGATATTGTCAAAATTAACTTTTGGCGTATATTTAATTCATCCGTACATTATAACCTTACTCAATAAGTTTATAAATACAAAAAATGCGTTGATACAAATACCGTTAACATGGATAATAACAGTTATAGCTTCATTTCTTATTACATTTATTTTATCAAAAATTCCGTTATTGAAAAAACTTGTAAGATGCTAAAGCACAGATAATGTTTTAACAACATTAAACATTATAATTAAATAAGAGCAAGTGAAAGACATTTTATAAACAACTGCTTTTATATACTTAAGAGAAAACAGTTATAAAACAGGAAGACATTTTTACGCACTCATAGTATTATATTTATGTTTTATATCAGTAGGAAAAACTTCCGTATTTGCCTGTATCTTTACGGCCAAATTTTGTTAGTGGATATTAAATCTCCATGAAAAATTTTGAGAAAAGTTTATAAAAGCAGCCAAATGCCCCAACAGACTATTCTGTCGGGGCATTCGGCTGTTTGCGGATAATGTTGTTATAATGTTAGAGAACATAAAATGAGGGTGCGTGAAATTTACACGCACCCTTTAGACTTTAAAATATTATTCCATTTTAATTAAACAATTTGTAAATTATTTGTTTCTAATCTCATCTAAAATTTTATCGATCTCATCTTCCGTACTTAAAGATCTTATATTGTCTTCTCCGTCTTTATCGTAGTAATCATCTTTTTCATTATCTTCATTAAATGTTTCGTAGTTATTATTTTTAGAAATATTTTCATTTGAACCCTCTTCAATATCAAGGTCAATATCTAACGAAGGTTCAGGTTCTTTGCTTTTTTTTGCAAAAAACATATCGCCGAAGAATAAGCCGAAAATACTTGAAACAAGATAAATTGCTACGAATATAATATTGTTGGAGTTTATTCCGTTAAAAATAATCATACTGGGAATATAAATAACCGGAGCAACTAATGAAAAGAAAAAGTCAATACCGTATTTCTTGCCGTAAATAACTGAGCAAATAATAGCAGTTAATGGAAAAATCAGATCGTAAGTTATAGGATGTTCCTCTGCACCTGTGTTATTAAGTACAAAAAACAGTGGAACAAGCATATATACAGCTAAAATAATAATTGCAAAAGGAATATATCTTTTAATCATATCTTTCATAATTTAATACCTCTTTAAATCAGGATAATATTATTATATATGTTTTATCTGTTAAAATCAAGGAGTATTATGTTTTATTTATAATTTACCAAAATAACATATATTCTTAATTGACAAGATAGGATAAAAGGGTTAAAATTAAAATGTTGTAAAATGCATTTTTACAGGTTAATTTTTTTATAAGTGAGGCGAAAAAAATGGACGCAGACGGTAATAAAGGCACACCGGGGCGAAGTAGCATTAAAAATAAATACCTGAAATTATTTGTCGGCGTTTATTTTTATTTGTTTTAACATATGCCTTCGTGTCTTTACTCCGAAAAAACTTAAAAAGGAGGAAAGATTATGGAGAAAACTCTGCTGTCACTGACAGAAACTATAAAAACTTTACTTGACGAAAAAAAGTACGCTACTCTTAAAGATATTCTTGAAACAATGAATCCTGTTGATATTGCAGAGCTGTTTGATGATTTGCAGGATGAAAAAACACCTATTTTGTTTAGGCTTCTTCCAAAGGAACTGGCGGCGGATACATTTGTAGAAATGGACGAAGAAACACAGGAGCTATTAATTCACGGTTTTTCAGACAGCGAGCTTAAAGAAGTGGTTGACGAGCTTTTCGTGGACGACGCCGTTGATATCATTGAGGAAATGCCTGCAAATGTGGTTAAGCGTATTTTAAGACAAGCCGACCCTGTAACAAGAAAATCAATTAATGAGCTTTTGAAATATCCTGATGACAGTGCAGGCTCAATTATGACTACTGAGTTTATCAGCCTGAGACCTGCTATGACGGTTGAAGAAGCTATAAAAAGAATCAGGAGAACAGGTGTTGACAAAGAAACAATTTATACATGCTATGTTACTGATGAACTTAACAGGCTTATCGGAATTATGACGGTCAAAACTTTGCTTCTTTCCGATGAAAATAAATGTGTTTTAGAATTAATGGAGGATAATGTTATCTCCGTTAATACTCTTGATGACCAGGAAGAAGTAGCTCAGCTTTTCAGTAAGTACAATTTGCTTGCACTCCCTGTTGTTGATACGGAAAACCGTCTTGTTGGTATTGTTACAATCGACGACGCTATGGACGTTCTTGAAGAAGAGGTTACCGAAGATATCGAAAAAATGGCTGCGGTTATGCCGTCTGATAAGCCTTATATGAGAACAAGCGTTTTCGGATTGTGTAAAAAACGTATTCCATGGCTTTTAATACTTATGATTTCTGCTACATTTACAGGTGCAATTATAACAAGTTTTGAATCAGCACTTGCGGCAAACATAGCGTTATCTGCCTTTATTCCTATGCTTATGGATACGGGCGGCAACGCAGGAAGTCAGGCGTCGGTTTCGATTATCCGTGCAATTTCACTGGGTGAAGTTAATTTTAAAGATTTATTTAAGGTTATGTGGAAAGAATTTAGAGTTGCCGTTATCTGCGGTTTAATTCTTGCCTGTGCAAATTTTGTAAAAATTATGCTGCTCGATTTTCACGGGACCCCATTGGAACAGGCTCTCCCTGTTGCGGCGGTTGTGTGCCTTACAATGCTTGCGGCGGTAATAATAGCAAAACTCATAGGCTGTTTTCTGCCTTTGCTTGCAAATAAAATCGGCTTTGACCCCGCTGTAATGGCAAGTCCGCTCATTACAACAATTGTAGACGCATTATCGCTTCTTGTTTACTTTGAGTTTGCAACAATGATTTTATCTACAATGTAAAAATATCATAAATTAAAATTAATCACCGATTTATGAATTTTTAAATCGGTGGATTTTTTTATTTTCGGTAACTGCAAGGGTTATCTCTGCAATAAGACAGAAAGGCAGGGTTATCTAAAAAAGAGAAGCTCCCCAAATGGAGCTTTTATTTTTATGCCTTATAACACCTAATACTGTTAATTAACTACTATTTTATTCGAAATTGTATGGTATAATAATGTACACAATAAATTTCAAAAAAACCGTGAGGTTTTTACGGGTTTATTCGTGTAATAAGTAAAAGGGCAAAAACTAACTTTTGAAAGGGGCAGGTCAATGGATAACGGTTCAATCAGCTATCAGCGTTTTCTAAATGGAGATGAAAACGGTATAGTTGAGATTGTAAGGGATTACAAAGACGGGCTGATTTTTTATCTAAACAGTTTCACGGGTAATCTTCATATTTCAGAGGATCTTGCCGAAGATACCTTCGTAAAATTGGGAACAAAGAAGCCCCAAAATAAAAGTAAAGGTTCTTTTAAGACTTGGTTATATACGATAGCTCGAAATACAGCTATTGATTATTTGAGACGCAATTCCAAAAATACTGAGATTTCAATTGATGATATTCAGGAGATTATAAGTGATGAAGAAAATCTTGAACAATCCTATATAAAAGAAGAAAGAAAAATTACTGTTCATAGAGCAATAAAAAAGCTTAAATCCGAATATCAGCAAGTCCTTTGGCTTGTTTACTTTGAAAATTGCAGTAATAAAGAGACGGCAGCGGTGATGAAAAAATCTATCCATAGTATTGAAACCCTTGTGTACCGAGCAAGACTGGCACTTAAATCAGAACTTGAAAAGGAGGGCTTTATTTATGAAGAGTTATGATGAAATGGCGAATAATGTGCTTAGCCGAATAAGAGAATACGAAACCGAACAAAATCATAAAAAAAAGCTTATAAAACGAGCAGTAATTTCATTAAGCAGTGTTTGTATTGCTGTATTGATTGGGATTGCAATTTGGAATAATTTATCAATACAAGTAAACACTTATTCAGAGAATGATAAAAATATTGCTAATGGCAGTACTTATTCACCAGACGAAAGTGAATATATATCTAATCAGGGTGATAATCCTGTATTTATTCCCAAAGTTAAGCTGCCCGAAACTTCAAACAATGATATAGTTGCTGATATAATTGGATTAGTTGTATATAAAGGGAATATATATACACAAACTGAATACTATTACGGTGAAGATGATGGAAGAATTAAAGAATTAGTCGGTGAATATCTCGGTTATGCAACAGGGAAAATCAATGAATGGTCATCTCAGGATGATTATGCTAAGGAATTTGCCTCAACATATGAGGGAAATGTCTATTCCGTCAATGGATACAGCACAGATTTCCGTATTTGTATGTATGAAAAATTTAAAGATGAAGACGGAAATACAATGATATGGCTTCAGTTTATGGAAAAATTAAACGACATAGAGTTGACTTACGGTAATGAATTGTTTGGCGACCGACTGCAAATTAAAGGACGAATTTCATCTGTTCAGTATCAGGAATACTATGATTGGAATGAAGGAAAAGATAAATTTCAGCACTTATCCGGTGTTACCCAAGACGAGCTGAACGCATTTGTTGAAGGCTTATATTCCGGCAAATTTGAATATGTAACCGATTTTTCATCCGAGTTGAAACATACAATGTTGTATTTGCGTCTTGATGACTACACCACAGTTGAATTGGAATTAATTGAAGGTGGCTATGTTAGATACCAATATATGGGAGAACTTTATTATGTAAAAATGTCTGAAGACGCATTTAATCCAGTTTTTAATGCCTGTATTAATAACAATGGAAATTAATAAAAATAAATTTAAAAACTATACCGCCCTTTTAGGACAATTTCATTACATCGAATGTCTCAAAGGGCGGAACTTTTAGTTATAAATATTAGGTTATATTAAGACTGTGCTTTTACAAACTGTTCCTGCATATATGAATAAATATCATCAGGAAGATTGTAGAATGTGTAGCATTTGTCTAAGTATTCATCAGGAGGCGAGATAAGATCGCTGTTTCTGTACTCTTCATCAAGAAGCTCATATGCTTCAGTGTTTGGTGTTGAATAACCGATATACTCTGCATTTGCGGCGGCTATTTCAGGTTCAAGCATAAAGTTTATAAATTTTTCTGCAAGCTCTTTGTTTTTGCTGTCCTTTGGAATACACATTGCGTCAACAAAAAGGTTTGAGCCTTCTTCGGGAAGAACATAATCAAGGTTTTCGTTGTTATTTAACATTGTAAAAATATCACCTGCGTAATAAGGTGCAATTGCGGACTGGTCGCTTTCCATTTCCGTAAATACCTTATCCATAACCCAACCTTTGAGGAGAGGCTTTAACTCTTTAAGCTTTTCTGTTGCTTTATCAATATCCTCTTTTGTAACGATTGAGGGGTCAATACCGCACATCTGCATTGCAATTGCCATAGCGTCACGGCTGTTATTAAACATAAGAATGTTTCCTTTATATTCTTCATTCCAGAGAGCGCTCCAGCCTTTTGGCTTTTCTGGAATCATTGTTTTGTTGTAAACCATAGCTACAACGCCCCATGAATACGGCACGGAATGCTTACTGCCCTCATCATATTCCGGAGTCTTAAAACGCTCCATAATATTTGTATCAAAGTTAGGAATATTTTCAAAATTTATTTCAGCCAGCATATCCTCTTCAATTAACTTACTTATCATATAATCTGAGGGGATAATTACATCATAAGATGAGTTGCTGTTCTTTAAAATGTTATACATTTCTTCGTTTGTTTCATAGTTTGTGTAATTAACTTTGATATTAAATCGTTTTTCAAATTCTGAAATAACATCAATAGAGCCTTCCTCACCGTTAGATATGTATTCTCCCCAGTTATAAACATTGATTTCTCCCTCATAGCTGCTGCCGCATCCCGTAAATAAAGACGCACACGCAGTACAAAGTGCAAGTGCAAGAATAATGCTGATGAATTTTTTCATTTCTCAATCTCCTTCTAAAGTTATAATTTATTCTAAGCCTTTGGCTTTTGCAGATTTTCGGTCTTTAATATTAATAGCAATCATAATTACCAAAATTGTAACAAACAGCAAAGCCGACAGGGCATTAATTTTCGGTGAAATTCGTTTATGCGTCATTGTGTAGATTTGAATAGGCAGGGTTTGAAATTTTGAACCCCTTGTAAAATATGTAATAACAAAATCATCAAGAGAGTATGTAAAACTCAGAAGAAATCCCGAAATAATTCCGGGCATAATTTCATGAATTACAACCTTGGTAAACGCCTGCCATTGGTTACAGCCAAGGTCAAGGGCTGCCTCGTAAATATGACTGTCCATTCGTCTTATTCTGGGCATTACGCTTAAAATCACATAAGGCGTACAAAAGCTGATATGCGCCAGAAGTACAGTCCAAAAACCCATTTCAAAATTAAATGCAACGCCTAAAAGCGTAAACATAAGCATAAGTGAAACGCCGGTAACAATTTCAGGGTTTATAATTGGAATGTTCGAGGCATTCTGAATAGCTGTTCTTTTAAACCCTTTAAAGTTGCTTATTCCTATTGCCGCCATAGTACCCAATACAGTTGCAAATACAGATGCAAGTACTGCTATAATAAGTGTATTATAAAGTGACTGCATAATCGCATTGTCGTTAAAAAGCTCAACGTACCATTTTAACGTAAAGCCTTTCCATACAGTAGTTTTTCCGTCATTAAACGAAAAGAAAATCAAAACTGCGATAGGCATATATAAAAACAGCATCAGCAATGCAACATATATTTTAGAGGCTATATTTTTCTTCTTCATTATGAAATCGCCTCCTCATCGCCGAAAATGTTCATAATAATAAGGAGTATAAGGATAGCAACCATAAGAATAAGTGAAATTGCAGAACCTGTATTCTGGTCAGTCCAGAATATTTTGTCAATAATATCACCTATCATAATGTCTTCTGTTCCGCCCAGGTACTGTGCTACAAGGAAAGTGCTGGCAGCAGGAACAAAGACCATGGTTATTCCGGATATAATTCCGGGAACGCTTAACGGGAAAATAACCTTTTTGAAAATTTGTACGCTGTTTGAGCCTAAATCCTGAGCGGCTTCAATAAGATTGTTGTCTATTTTGCTCATAACGGTATATATAGGCAAAATCATAAAGGGTAAAAACTCATATACCATACCCAGTACAACTGTTCCTGCATTGCCCATAAGATTTGCGTTGATTCCTAAGAGAGACAGCGCCATATCTATTGGACCGTTATTCTGAAGCAGAATGACCCATGCATAAATTCTCAGCAGAAAATTCATCCACATTGGAATGGTAATAAGCATTACAAAAAGATTTTGAGTTCTTTCCTTACACCTTGACATAATATACGCCATAGGGTAAGCAAGTAAAATACAAATTAGACAAGAAAGAAATGCAATCCAAAGAGACCTAAAAAAAACATTTGAGTAAAAAAATGCATTTTTAAAAGGCTCAAAGGAAAAATTGCCCTGTTTATCAGTAAATGCGTAAATAACAATTGTTACAAGAGGAATAAGGGTGAAAATCACCATCCAAATAAGGTATGGGATAGAGGGTTTGCGTGATTTCATCAGTCACTTTCCTCCTTGTCTGCAATAGTAAACACCGCCTTTGAAAAATCAAATGAGATAGGACAGTATGTAGCAACCTGTTCGTCCTGATCGCTTTTCATAAGCCATTTTCTTTCATCAGACTCTAATATAATTTCATTGTATTCGCCTTTCCAGATAACGGATTCAATATAGACGTCGTCTAAATCTCCGTTACCGTCACCGGCAATATGAAGACCGTCGGGAGGAAGAACAATAAACAGTTTTGTTCCTTCATCAAAATACTGATTTTCAATTTCAATGATGTTGCCTTCAATATCAATTTTTATGCAGTTATATTCCTTATCTGCCGAGACAACGGTTGCAGTAAATTCGTTGTTTGCAGTTGGAAACATTTTATTCATTATCTGAATATTAAAAGGAATAATCCTCATTCCTATTTCTGTCCCGATTTCCTGACTGACGGTTGAGTGAATAAGCAATTGACAGTTGTTGCACATAACAGTCATTTCATAATGAACACCTTTGAATACAGTGTCTGTCACAGTTCCCTTAAGCTGTCCGTCTTCAGGCTTTACAACTTCAATATCTTCAGGACGGATAACTATATCGACGGGAGTATTCTTTCCGAAACCTTTGTCAACGCACTCCAGCTCCTGACCGAGAATTTTAACACGACAGTCGTCAATCATAGTTCCGTTAATAATATTTGCTTCACCGATAAAATCTGCAACAAAGGCGTTTACAGGCTCGTTGTAAATATCGGTGGGAGTACCTATCTGTTCTATGTTGCCGTTATTCATAACGACAACGGTGTCACTCATTGTAAGGGCTTCCTCCTGGTCATGGGTAACATAAATAAAAGTTGTCTTAGTTTTTTGCTGAATTTCCTTTAATTCCTGCTGCATATTTTTTCTTAATTTAAGGTCAAGTGCTCCTAAAGGCTCATCAAGCAAAACTATTTTCGGGTCGCAGACCAATGCCCTTGCAATTGCCACACGCTGTTGCTGACCGCCTGAAAGCTTTGCAACAGAACGCTTTTCATAACCCTTAAGGTCGACAATAGCAAGCATTTGCCGAACCTTTTTCTTTATCTCGTCTTTCGGTGTCTTTTTGAGCTTTAATCCGAAAGCAACATTATCAAAAACATTCAGATGAGGAAACAGAGAATACTTTTGGAATACGGTATTCACATTTCGTTTGTGCGGAGGCAGTTTGTTAATTCGTTTACCCTCAAAGTAAACATCACCATCATCAGGGTTTAAAAAGCCGCCGATTATTCTAAGCGTAGTTGTTTTTCCACAACCGGAAGGACCCAGGATCGTTACAAATTCTTTATCCTTAATATCCAGGTCGATATGGTTTAAAATAACCTCTGAATCAAATTTGACATAAATGTTTCTTAAAGAAACGATTGCATTTGCGGATTTTTGCTCCATTTAACACCCACCAGTCATATATGAAATTTTATTTATATATATAAATATATATAATACAACATTTGAATTATAATTTTTTATTATTTAAATGTCAATTATATTAAATAAAATATTTTAAATTTAATTGCAAAATATAAATGATTATGTCATCAATATAATTTATTGTATTTTATTAACAAAAAGTGTAGTTAATTTATGTCAAAAAAGTTCATAGATTTATTAAATTAGTTTTGGTAAAATAGAAATAAAGTTTTCTGATTTATATTTCAGGTACTTTGCAATAAATTTTTGAAAGGATGGAAATTAATGGCTAAAACAAAAAAAATCTTAGCAGTGTTATTAACACTTTGTATGTTGATTTCTTTGTTTACTGTTATTCCCACAGTACAGGCGAAGGAAGTTGAGGGGAACACAACACAGTCAGATGCAGATAAAGTAAGCGCATCGGCTTCAAAAATAACAAGTCCCTCTGATTTCAGTTGGGACAATGCAAATGTTTATTTTTTACTGACGGACCGTTTCTATAACGGAAACACAGAAAACGACCATTCATACGGAAGAGGACTTGATCAAAACGGTCAAGTAGTACAGGCAAAAACAGACATTGGTAATTTTCACGGCGGTGACTTTGCCGGAATTACTGCAAAAATCAACGAAGGATATTTTGATAAGCTGGGTGTAAATGCTTTATGGGTTTCAGCTCCTTACGAGCAAATTCACGGCTACTGTATTGGAGGCAGCGGCTCAAGTTCTTTCCCGCATTATGCATATCACGGATATTATGCTCTTGATTTTTCACAAACCGATGCAAACTTTGGTACAGAAGAAGAATTTGAAAAAATGGTAGATACAGCTCATGAGCACGGTATCAGAATCGTTCTTGATATAGTAATGAACCATGTTGGTTATAATACATTAGCAGATATGGCACAATACGGATTTGGTACAGTAAAGAGCGGCTGGGAAAGCGGTTACTACAGCGCTTCTCTTACAGATTCTACATATCATCAGTATATCGATTATAATGCAAATAAAGACGACTGGGCAAAATGGTGGGGCTCAAACTGGTTAAGAGCAGGTCTTGCAGGTTATAAAGAGGGTTCAGGCGACCTTACGGGAAGCCAGTCACTTCTTCCTGACGTAAAAACAGAAAGCACTGAAATAGTTGATATTCCTGAAGTTTTAAAAACAAAATGGACACAGGAGAATACGTTTGCTTCAAAACAGGCAGAGCTTGATAACTATTTCAGCACAACAGGCAAACCAAAAACAGTAAGAAATTACCTCGTATTCTGGCTTTCACAATGGGTTGAAAAGTACGGTGTAGACGGTTTCAGATGCGATACAGCAAAGCATGTTGAGCTTGAATCATGGAAAGCATTAAAGGATCAATGCGTTGAATCACTTGAAACATGGAGAAAGAATAATCCGGATAAACCGGGTGCTGATTGGGATGAAAGCTTCTGGACAACAGGAGAATGTTTCCCTCATTACCTTTCATATGATAATTATTATACTAAGGGCGGATTTGATTCAATGATCAATTTCTCCTTTAACAAAAGCGGTTCTTTTAACGACAGAGGAAAGGGCATGCCTGATGTAAGTTCCATTAACAGTACATATGAAGAATATGCAAATGCACTTAATACAAACGATAACTTTAATGTACTTACATATTTATCATCACATGATACAAGCCTTTGCAGAACAAATTTAATTTATCAAGGCTCGGCATTCCAGCTTCTCCCCGGCGGCATTCAGATTTTCTACGGTGATGAAACAAACCGTCCTCTTTCAACAGACAGATATGCAAGAAGCAAGGACCATGCAGTACGTACTGATATGAACTGGGACAGCATCGATAATAATGTTCTGGAACATTGGCAAAAGGTAGGCACATTCAGAAATAATCATATTTCAGTAGGTGCCGGCAGCCATACTACACTTACAGCAACATCAGGTGCAGCTTTTGTACGTGAGTATAATAAGGACGGCGTTTCTGATAAAATTGCAGCCTGCATCGGTGCAGATGCGAACACAGATGTTACAATTACACTTAACGGTGCATTTGCAGACGGTACAGTTCTTAGAAATACTTATGATAATACATCTGCAACCGTTTCAGACGGCAAGGTTACATTCAACAGCGGAGCAAACGGCACTATCCTTCTTGAAGAAGGCACACAGTTGATCGGAGACGTTGATCTTGACGAAGACATAAATGTCAAGGACGCAACATTAATTCAGCTTTACGTTGCTAATCTCAGCAAGCTTAATGAAGATCAGGTAATTGCTGCTGATGTGGATGCAAGTGGTAATGTAGACGTTAAGGACGCAACATACATTCAGTTGTATTGTGCAAATCTTTCGGTTGAAGGAATTAATATAGGCGGATACAATTAATTTGCACCCATAAAAATAAAGTAATTTTATAAAAGGGCAACAAACAGACCGAATAAAAAGTGACTGCAAGGAAATCCGAAAGGATATGACGTGACCCCAAAAAGTTGGACTTAAATTAGAAAGCGTAGTAGTTTAATGACTGCTGCGCTTTTGTTATGCGACTAAAAGATTAAGTCTGTAATCTACCGGACTTAACCAACCAAGCTTCTGCTTGATACGTTTCTCGTTGTAATATTTAATATAGTTTTCAATAGCATATTTTAATTCATCAAAGCTGTAGTAGACTTTACCATAATACATCTTTTGTTTTAGAATACCAAAGAAATTTTCCATCACAGAGTTGTCGTGGCAGTTTCCTTTTTAGGTAATGTCGTCAACTTAAGAGAACTAAGAATTACATTAATAGTAGCAGAAAAAAGGCTCCCTCTGATGAGGGAGCTGTCAAAGCGTTAGCTTTGACTGAGGGAGAGATTTTTCTACTTTTTACCTTTTTGCAACAAAATTTTTATAATTTAAGCATTTTCTGCGTTTGCAATAAAGTTGTTATACTATAGGAGTTTTCTCTCCCTCCGTCTGTGGCTTCGCCACAGCCACCTCCCTCGTCAGAGGGAGGCTTATTTTTTAGAAAAGCTTTTTGTATAATTAAAGGTTCCCTCTATCAGTAAACAAACGAGTGGTGTTAAAATAAACTTATAGGTTTTTATTTGGCTCCCTCGACAGAGGAAGGCAATATGTTACTTAAATGTTTTACTTTATTTAATGTTGCTTAAGCTGACAACATTGACTAATTGATAAATTTTTTGACATAGAAAGTTTGAATTGAAAAAGTTTTCCCTAAAATTTTCTAAACTCTGGCGATTTTTGTACACAAATTGACAAATTTCTTAATATATGATATATTTCAAATTAATACTTATTATTTTAGGTGAGAAAAATGTCAGAAAATAGGTATAATAACGGCAAAAATTCATATCAGCCAAACCGTTATAAAGCACAGCTTAATCATCAGCGTGCTATGCGTGCAGGCAATATTGAGAACAGTCCCGAACGGCATAAAAATTCTCATAATGATTACAATTTTGATGTTAATCGCAGACCAAATAAAAATAAATATGAACACAGCACTTCTAAGCAAAACAGAAGTTTGTCAAGAAGAAATAATGCACCCAAATATAGAAAAAAGTCTTTTTCAAGCGGAAGTACCGTTGTTTTAATTATTGCGGTATTACTTATACTTGTTGTTGTTCTATTTACGGTTAAAGAGGTTATAAATTCTTATGACAATAATAACGAATCTTCCGTATCACAAATTCAGCAAACGGTTTCGGAAACACAAAGCTCTGCTCAATTTACTACTCAGGCAGTTACTCAGGAAACAACAGTATCATTGGCAGATGCAAATAACTTTGTAACGCCGAATCCTGCCGATAATAATGAATCCGGTACAATGGATAACGGGTTTTATGTTTGGAACGACTCAATATTTGAGCTTTTCTACGGTGACGAAGATACAGTACAGCCATATTCAGAGGCTATTAGCAGATATGCGCAGAACCTTGGAAGTAATATAAAAACATATTCAATGATTATTCCTACTCATGTTGAAATGGGCCTTCCAAAAAGATTTACGGAAAGTGGTGAAGTGTCTACAGCCTCACAGTCAGAAAATATCTCAGCGGCTTATAAAAATTTCAGCAGTTCAGTCACCCCGATTAATTGTTATAATGAACTTGCCAATCATTGTAATGAATATATTTATTTCAGAACTGACCACCATTGGACAGGGTTAGGCGCATATTATGCCTATAAATCTTTTGCAGAGGCAACAAATCAGGACGTACTTTCTCTTGATACCTGCACAAAGCAATCTATTGACGGCTTTACGGGAACATTATTAAGCGATATCAGCGGAAGTGTTTCTGAGGACAAAGTTGAATACTGGGAACTCCCTTATGAAACAACAAATAATGTCTATTATGAAAGCGACGGAGCACCAACGGAGCTTACCGTATATTACGGCGGAGCAGTAGGCGGAACGCTAACATACGGCGTTTTTATCTGGGGCGATCAGCCTCTTGAAGTTTTGAGCTCAAACAGAAACACAGGCAAAAAAATTGCGATTGTTAAAGAAAGCTTTGGAAATGCAATGGTTCCTTATTTTACGTATAATTATGATGAAGTTCACGTTATTGATTTCAGATATTGGGAGGGAAATCTAAAAAGCTATTGTGAAGAAAATGGAATTACGGAAGTTTTGTTTGCAAACGGAGTGATGTCTGCAAATACTTCTTCGCAAATTGAAGCTATGGACACATTGTTTAATTAATTACAATGGTTTTAGGGGTCAAAATAAAAAGTTTTTTACCCAGCCTTTTTCAATGAAATGACTGACCTATTACTAACAAAACCTAAGAATGTGAATGAATTTATATAAAAAATTAAAGGTTTAGTCAAGAAAAGAAAAAGTTTTTTGCTCAGCTTTTTTCAATGAAATGACTGTCCTCTGGCGAAGAAACCTAAGAATGTGAATAAATTTATATAAAAAATTGAAGGTTTAGTCAAGAAAAGAAAAAGTTTTTTGCTCAGCTTTTTTTCAAAAAAGCTGACGGGGTTCAAAGGGCGAGAAGCCCTTTGTTGCGGTCAGTGACCGCAAAACCTGCCTATTAATTATATAAACAGTTTCTTTTTTAAAATTGACACACCCTTTTATAGCTAAAATATAACCCCGAAAGTGAAAAACCTTCGGGGTTATTATATGCTTGTCCATTAGTTAAATTTGTAAATTTTTCTTGCGATTTTGTAAAAGAAAACACCAGTTTGCTGACCAAACTTACTCTGAAAATTAGCAAGAGAAAAAATTGTACCTCGCCTAATATGGTTATAAATATTTTCATCTTTTTCTTTAAGATAATTCCATAAATCTTCTCTTTTTTTGTCCTTATCAGGGTCATCACAAATAATTGCAAAAATGTTTGAAATAGTCATCATCATTGTTATATATTTCAGCATATACTTATACAGCTTAACGCTTGTCTCTTTTACCTCTTTAAGATTATGAGAGTCGATCATAATTTTTGTAACACGAAGCTGTTGGTCGATTCTTTTAGCCATAACGCTTTCGTTTACCGACTGATCGTCTCTTCCGATATAGTATCTGTAAAGGTCCAAGTCCATATAATACATAGTTTTTACATATGGCAACGGCTGATAAACAAATATGTTATCAACATAAAATGTGTGTTTTGGAAGCTCTATCTTGCAATCCCTTAAAAGCTGTGTACGATAAATTACAGAATGCATCAAAATACACTGTGAAACAGAAAAATGATTTATGTCGTCCCAACAAAAAATTTTTCCTGTGGGAAAAACATTTTTATAGTTCATAACGTGTTTTGTATTATCGCAAACGTGCTCGTAAACATAGTTACAAATCAACATATCAAGCTCTTGTCCGTTATCTGCAAATTGCTTGAGTTGTGCAATGACCTTTTTTAAAGAAGGTACGTCAAGCCAGTCGTCTGAGTCAACAACCTTGTAGTAAAGACCGCTTGCATTTCTTAATCCTTGGTTTACTCCCTCTCCGTGACCGCCGTTTTCCTGATGAATTGCTTTTATAATGTCAGGATATTTTTCTGCATAATCATCACAAATCTGAGGAGTACTATCTTTTGTCGAGCCGTCATCTACTAAAATTATTTCAACGTCTTCTCCACCCTGTAAAAGAGTTTCTACACACTTTTCCATATACTCTGCTGAATTATAACACGGTACCGCAAAAGTAATAAGTTTCATTAAAAGCTATCCTTTCTACCTTTAATTCAAAAACAGTTAAGTTTACTTAAATCACATAAATAGTTATTTTATATAGTATAGCACATATTACTCTCATATGGCAATACAAAAATTGTATAAACTTGAAGTAAAAAATTATACAGAAAAATTGATGTAATTTTCATAATTCCTTATTAGAATTAAAGCGTTGACACTTTCTTAAATGAATGTTATACTAATTATTGATTTTATTGACAAAATTATTGATAAAAATTCATTTTTATATTTTAAAATAAAGAAAGGAGGAGTTTGTTTTGGAAAAAGAAACATTATTTTCACTGTATTCAGACTATCTGTCCTGCAATTCCATTGACAGCGAGTATTTCACTAAATATCATGTAAAAAGAGGTTTAAGAAACGCCGACGGCACCGGCGTTATGGCAGGAGTTACAAATATATGTAATGTTCACGGTTATGTAATTGACGACGGTGAAAAAGTCCCCGATAAGGGTACGCTTCACTTTAGAGGATACAGTATAGAGGATTTGGTAAGTAATGCAGAAAAAGAAGACAGGTTTGGTTTTGAAGAGGTTATTTATCTTTTGCTAACAGGCAAATTGCCTACTAAGGCTGAACTTGAAGACTTTTGTGAAATAATATCTGAGGAAAGACAACTTCCTGACGGCTTTTTCGGAGATATGATTTTAAAAGCACCTTCAAAAAATGTAATGAACAAACTTGCCCGTTCAGTACTTGCACTTTATTCTTACGATAATAACGCAGAGGAGATCTCTCCCAAACACGAAATTGATACGGCTATTTCCATTTTATCAAAGCTTCCTGTAATTATGGTGCTTGCATATTATGTTAAACAATCCCACTTCTGCGGAGGTTCTTTGGTACTTCATCCTGTTGTAAAGGGTCATTCGACGGCAGAAATGATTTTGTCAATTTTAAGACCTGACAGGAAATATACATACGAAGAAGCTAAAATGCTTGATATTATGCTTATGCTTCACGCTGATCACGGCGGCGGTAATAACTCAACATTTTCATGCAGAGTGCTGACCTCCTCGGGAACAGATCCTTATTCAACATATGCGGCGGCAATCGGCTCTTTAAAAGGGCATAAGCACGGCGGTGCAAATATGAAAGTTGTACAGATGCACGAATTTATAAAAGAAACTCTCGATGACTGGACAGATGAAAACAAAATTAGAGACGTAATCAGCGATATTGTAGACAAAAAGTTATTTGATAAGGCGGGTCTTATTTACGGAATGGGACATGCTGTTTACACTCTTTCCGACCCAAGAGCAATTATTCTTAAAAAACATGCTGAAAAAATGGCTAAAGGAACGGAATTTGAAAAAGAATTTTATCTGCTTGATGCAGTTGAAAGAATTGCTCCCAAGGTTATTGCTGAGAAAAAAGGTAGTTCTAAAAAGATTTGTGCAAATGTTGACATGTACAGCGGATTTGTTTATAAAATGCTGGGAATCCCCGAAGATTTATATACACCGTTGTTCACTGTTTCACGAATAGCAGGCTGGGCGGCTCATCGTTTTGAGGAGCTTGTTTCAGGCAACAGAATTATCAGACCCGCATATAAATCTGTATTTAAAGACAGAGAGTACATACCTATTAAAGACAGAGTATAAAGATTCGTTAAAAAGCTCCTTTATAAGGGCAGTTTTTATGTAATAAAAGTTTTGTATAATTTTAATTTCCAAAAAATACATAAAATACCAATTTAATTTATAAATCTTTTTATAATTTAATAATATGAATTTTATGTGAATAAAAATTTGTAGTTATTGTTTAAAAAATACCTGTATTTTCATACAAAACAGTAATTGTATTTTTATATGAATTGATATATAATAGAGTAAAAATAAAAGGATGGATGATATTATGAATAAAATTACAAGATCAATATCGGCAATTTTGCTGTCTCTCATTCTTATGCTTGCATCATCATTAATTTATGTAAACGCAGCAGAAGATGAATTGGTACTTGACGGAAAGATTTCCTATAAAGTGGGAGATACTGTTACATATGACTTATGTCTTCAGACCCCTGAAGGTGTTGTAGGCGCTCAAATGTATGTGTATTATGATCCGAGCTATCTCAGTATTAAGACAGATTCAGTAGAATCCCCCGGATTTAAAGCAGCTACCATAAACCCTAAATTAGACGGCGAAATCATTTTAATTTGGTCAAATGCTGCAAACCCTGCTGATTTTACTGAAAAAGAAAAAATGCTTACTGCGGAGTTTGAGGTATTAAAAGAAGGTAAAACTAATATCACCTACGGCATTCAAGAAATGTATCCGATTGATCTAACATACCTGAAGGAACAAACAATTACAGTTGATTATTCCAGCAACGGAACTATTGTAAAAGAAGATAATACTCCTATTGTAGATACTAATCCCGATCATATAGATGAATTCCAGGGACAATTCCCAAACTATGAGGATGGTAAAGGAGAAAATAATCCTAATGTTGAAGATGAACGCACAATAGTAACATCTCCTAACAAGGTCAATGAACCTGCAGATAATAACGTAGACAATAATGCAAATGTAGCTACTAATGCACAAGGTCAAGCCTTGGAAACTGATGCGGCAGGTAATTATTTGGACGAAAACGGCAATAAATTATCGACAGATGCAAACGGCAACTATGTTGATAAGGACGGCAATATATATCCCGGTACATCCCAGAATAACCCTGATATTGTACCGATTGTTATAATTATAGCTGTAGTGCTGGCAGCAATTGCAATAGTTGTTATTATAGTTCTTAGGTCACGCGGTGGTGATGATAAATATAAACATTCTGAAAAATCTGCCGATCAAACTGATGATGATAACGATTCAAAAGAATAAAATTATGATTAAGGAATTTTAATAATTGCGGATTTATAATGAAACAATTTCTGAATAAAAGCGTAAAACTTTAAAAATATACAAATTAAATAATAAAAATATACAAATTTAAAATATGTTGGTTTGTCAATGATGTTTGAACCCGGATAGGGACAAAATGTTATGTAAGGCGGCAGGAGATGAGTTTCCTGCCGTTTTGCCTGTTATCA
>CANPWP010000002.1 GCA_947584595.1 uncultured Clostridia bacterium
GCAAAAGTTTTCAGTAAAAAAAGCAAAAGTTTTCAGTAAAAAAAGCAAAAGTTTTCAGTAAAAAAAGCAAAAGTTTTCAGTAAAAAAAGCAAAAGTTTTGGTCAAGCTTTTTCAAAAGCTTGTGGGTTCAAAGGGCGAAGCCCTTTGTCGCGGTCAGTGACCGCGAAACCTACCTTTTAATTTATGATAAATTAAAATCGACCATTCAACACTTTTTGCCGCTATATTTCGGCGAAAATCACTTATATAAATTCAAAAAACAGCCGGTGGGCTGTACATATCCGGGAAGACAGCACCATATAAAAACAATTTTTTTATGCCCGACTATTTCAAGCAGATTACATTGTTTAAAAGTAATCTGCTTAATTTTTGTTTCTTAAATTTTTAAAAAAAGTTTTCAAAAGATTTGAACACTCATCTTCTAATATTCCTCCGATACAGTTTGGCTTAAAAGCATATTGTAATTCAAAAAGATTTGTTATTGAGCCGCAGCTTCCGTTTTTTGAATCATATGCCCCAAAGTAAACATTTGGAATATGAGCGTTTATTATTGCTCCTGCACACATGGGGCAAGGCTCTAAGGTGACATACAAAGAGCAGTCCCAAAGCCGCCATCCGCCTAATTTATTGCAGGCATTGTTTATTGCGTCAACTTCGGCGTGGAATATTGCATTTTTATTTGTTTCACGCTTATTATGACCGCTTGCAATTATCTCATTGTTTCTTACTATCACAGCACCTACCGGTACTTCGCCTTTTTCAAAAGCAACTTTTGCTTCTTTCAAGGCCTTATTCATGAAAAATTCATTGCTGATATCCATTTTTATAAACCTGTAGAAAAGTTCGTAGTTTTTAATGTTTCAAGAATTAAAAGAACAATTGCCAATACCGTACCGACATTTGAAAAGAAAAACTTAAACTTTTCTTTTAACATAAATTCCTTCGCTTCATCAGCTTCATTATTTATACTGAAAAGTTTTTTATCTTTTATAGATAAAATAATAAATGCAAAGACACCTAACGCAAAAATAATTGCAAAAATAAGTATTGAAGAAAAATTGATTACATAATCACTAAGATTATCTTCTATATACTGAAGTATACAGCTTGATAAATTGTTTATAAAATGAATTATCATTGCAGGGAGCAGAGAATTTGTTTTTACTGTTAAAAAAGCAAAGAACACTCCGCCCACAAATGCAAAAGGTATTTGAACAAGATTTGCGTGCATTAAAGCAAAAAGCAGGGAAGAGGATAAAATTGCAAAAGTATCTCCGTATTTTCTCAGCTTGCCTAAAATAACGCCTCTGAATAAAAATTCTTCAGCAAATGCAGGAACAACAGCAGTCACAAGCGTCATAATAAGAAAACCGAGATTATTATAAGGACCCACCGTATTATCTAAATTACTGGTTATTCCGATTGCTTCCAAGTTTGATAACAGTATAGTAGTAAGAATATTACCGAAATATCCTATAGCAAGACCAAGCATTACATAAAGAATTAAATTCGATTTTTTAACTTTCTCAAATTTAATAACAGAGCTTAACTTTGTATTTGATAGTCCGCAGTATATAACCCCTATTACAAACAACGCTGTAAATAACACAGTACCGTGAAAAAGCTCGGTAATTGCCAAGTAATTATCATTGAAAAACTCGTTATCGGAAACACCTGTTAATTCTAAAAATAACAATATAAATGTATACAATACCTGAAATATCAACTCTGCTGCAAAGACAGCAAAGCCTATGCCGCTGAGGGTTCTTCTTATATTACGTTTTTTATTATTAAGAATTAATAAATTTTGTTGTTGTGGAGATAATACTGTGTAATTGTAGTTATTATTGTAGTTGTATTGCAAAATATCACTTCCGTTGACGTTGACGTTTGTTCAATAAGAGCCTCGGACTGAGCGCTAATAAGCAAAATGACCCCGTACTTACAGTAACGTCATAAATTAAATGTATTATAGCATTAAACAATATATTTTACAACATTGATATTCGTTAATAAATTGTAAATAGTATTACAATAATTAAACAATTCTGAAAATTCTGTCATATTGACAATAAAGCTTAAAATATGGTATTATTCTATTATTATAAGTAATCAATTTTGTAAAAATACATTTTGAAACCGTTGTTTCTGCGTTGACAAAGGGGTTATATAATGAATACTGCAATTATTCTTGCCGGCGGAGTCGGCAGCAGAATGGGTGTTGACAGACCTAAGCAATTTTTAATGGTTAATGATAAGCCTATTATTTCATATTGCTTTGAAATTTTTCAGAAGCATAATGAAATTGATAATATTGTAGTTGTAGTTAATGACAAATGGAAGTCTTTTGTTAAAGAGTATGCTGAAAAATACAATGTGACAAAAATCTGCGGCTATGCTCCCGCAGGAGAAACAAGACAACATTCAATATATAATGGCTTAAAATGCATAGATGAGAATGCCGGTAATACAGAAATTGTCATTGTTCACGATGCGGCAAGACCTCTTGTTTCGGATGAAATTATATCCGATTGCATAAAAGGTGCAACGGATTATGACGGAGCAATGCCGGTTATTTCTGTAAAGGATACTGTATATCAAAGTAAAGACGGAAAATCTATTGATAAATTACTTAAACGCTCACAACTTTTTGCAGGACAAGCACCTGAGAGCTTTAAATTTAAAAAATACTTTGAAATACATAATAATGTTTCCGATGAGGAAATCGGTCTGACAGCCGGAAGCAGTGAAATTGCTTACCGTCACGGAATGAATATTACTATGGTTAAGGGCAGCGAAAGAAATTTAAAAATTACAACCATTGAAGATTTGGAAACCTTTGAAACAATACTGAAAGGCGTGGATTAAATTGGATACAATGAAAGCGAGAGTGTTAAGAGAAGTAGGTAATCTTGAGTTTTGTGATTATCCCATTCCTCAGTTAAATAAAGGTGAAGTGTTGGTTAAGGTATATGCCTGTGGAATCTGCGGTTCAGATATACCGAGAATTTTTGTAAACGGAACATATCATTTTCCGACTATTCCTGGACATGAGTTTTCAGGTAAAGTTGTTGCGTCTGCGGATAAAGAAAATGAAAGATTAATTGGAACAAGAGCGACTATTTTTCCGTTGATTCCGTGCCAAAAATGTGAAAATTGTAATGACGGCAGCTATGAAATGTGTAAAAGCTATGATTATTTAGGGTCAAGAAGTGACGGTGCGTTTGCTCAGTATGTACGAGTTCCGGTCTGGAACATTGTGCCTATTCCCGATAATCTTTCATATGAAGAAGCAGCTATGACAGAGCCTTGTGCGGTAGCCTTGCACGCATTAAGAAGAGCGCAGATAGAAATTGGCGATACCGTTACGATTTTCGGACCCGGTACAATAGGAATGTTAATTGCACAGTGGGCAAGAGCATGGGGTGCAAAGGTATTGCTTGTAGGTACTGATTTAAATAACTGGGATTTTATTGAAAGTCTCGGCTTTTATGACTATTGTAATTCTTCAAAGGAAGACGCAATAAAATGGGTTATGGATAAAACAAACGGACACGGTACAGATATTGCAATTGAGGCAGTAGGTATTCCGACGACAGCCTGCAATTGTCTTGAAACTGCTGCATCGGGCGGAAAGGTTATTTTTGTGGGCAATCCCCACGGAGATTTTACTTTCCCTCAAAACACATATTGGCAAATTTTAAGAAAACAGCTTAAAATATTTGGTACTTGGAATTCAAGCTACAGCGACACTAAGAAAAGTGACTGGAATTTAGTTGTTGATGCTGCTGCAAGCGGAAAAATTAATTTAAAAAAGCTTATTACCCATAAATTTTCTTTGGAAAATATGGATAAAGGTTTGGATATTATGAAAAATAATACTGAGTTTTTTGCTAAAATTATGGTCGTTAATGAGGATTGAAAGGAAACAATAATATGAGCGGAATGTTATCGCCCTCTTTAATGTGTGCTGATTTGCTTAATTTGCAATTTGACATTGAAACTCTCGATAAAGCGGGAGCGGAATATATTCATCTTGATTTTATGGACGGAGCTTTCGTACCTAATATTACTTTAGATACCACTTTAATTAAAAAAGTAAAAAGCGTCCTTGTTAATATGAAAAGAGATATTCATATTATGGCATTTCATCCTGAAAAGTACTTTGAAAGTATGAATATCGGCAACGGCGATATTGTTTCAGTTCATTATGAAGCTTGTGATAATCTTAATGATGTTATATGTAAAATAAAAAGCAGGGGTGCTTCTGCATTTGTAGCTGTAAGTCCCGATACCTCAGCCGAAGTTTTATCATCATTTATTGATAAAATTGACGGAGTGTTAGTTATGACCGTTTATCCGGGATTTGCAGGTCAGCCGTTGGCTGAAGGCAGTATGGAGAAAATAGCTCAGGTAAGAGAAATGATTGATAAAAGCCGAAGGAATTTAATTCTTGAGGTCGACGGTCATGTCAGCTGGGATTTATGCGGAGAAATGGTAAGAAACGGAGCTGATTTATTAGTTGCCGGCTCTTCTTCTGTATTTTCAGGCGAAAATTCTTTGGAAGAATCGGTTAAACGTATGAAAAGTTTAATTTCTTAACTTTTTATGGGAGATGGATGGATTGAAGTATAAAATTCAGCTGAAAAGCTTTATAATCAAAAAGAACAATCTTACTTTGACAATAATGGGTGAAATATCAGATGAAATGATAAATTCTCATTTTTTGTCTAAACCTAAGATTGTTTTATATTTTAACAACGGAAAAGAAGACAGAAGAATTCCTTTTGTCTTAACAAATATAACTTATGTAAAGGGAAAATGCTTTTTTTCAGGCAGTTATACATATGGCTTGGAAAAAATCTTCTGGAATACAAGAAAAGATTGCAGACCTTTTAAAATGTGGTTGAACTTTTCTTTTGCGGATTATTACAAAGAGAATATAGATGTAGATTTAGTTCCCGAGTATTATGAATCTGACGAGGTCAGATTTCCTTGCAGATTTTTAGGAAATTACATTGAGTTTTATCCTGTTAAAAGGAAAATTTATGCAAGTGATATATCTCGCTTTTTGTTGGGAATTGTTAACTTTTTATTAATTACGGTTCAATATGCTTTTGCAATCGTTATGTTGCCGTTATTTATTATTGACGGTTTATTAAGATTAACTCTTGTAAAGTCTATGCCGCCTAAATTTAATGACCCAAGTCCTCTGAAAAAATTTTTAGCCTTTGTATTTTCAAGATTTTCTCAGGTTACAACTAAAAAGGTATCACTTTGGACTGTTAAAAAATTTATATTTAAATGTATGTACAAATTTCATAAGTTTTCAAAAATCCAAAAAAATAAAATTACTTTTATTTCCCTCAGAAGAAATGAACTTTCAGGAAATTTTGCATTTGTTTATGATAAGTTAAAAACCGATAATAATTTAGAAATTGACTTTATCTTAAACGAACATACAATTTCCGAAATGTCATTTGGTGAAATTAATAAATTTACAAAGGCATGCGCTACAAGCAAGGTTATTATTTTAGATGAATTTACTCCTCAAATCCACTATATTGATTTACGTCCGGAAACTAAATTAATTCAATTATGGCATGCCTGCGGAGCTTTTAAAACATTTGGCTTTACAAGACTTTCCAAGCCTAAGGGATCTCCTCAAAAAACAAGAAACCACAGAAGCTATGATTATGTTACTGTAAGCTCGTCCTATTGTAAAAAATGTCATTCTGAAGGTTTTGGTATTTCAACAAATTCCGTTGTTCCTACTGGTATTCCTCGTACAGATGTATTTTTTGATGAAAAATATAAAGAAAATGCCCGAAAGAAGTTCTATGGAGAGCATCCTGAATTTATAGGTAAAAAAATAATCTTGTTTGCGCCTACATTCAGAGGAATGGTCAAAGAAACTGCATTTTATCCTACTGAAATGTTTAATTTGGAGGATATCTGCTCTGACCTGTCCGATGAATACGTGTTTATTATTAAACATCATCCCTTTGTTAAGGATGTTCATCCGATTCCTGAACAATTTAAGCACAGAATTATTGATTTGTCTGCAAATACAGAACTCAACGATTTACTGTTTGTAACAGATGTTATCATTACAGACTATTCATCTTTAGTGTTTGAAGCGTCACTGCTTAACATACCAATGGTATTTTATGTATTTGACCTTGAGAAGTATGTAAGGGAAAGAGATTTCTATTTTGATTTTAAACTTTATATTCCCGGAAAAATAGTGTATACTCAGGAGCAGTTGGTTGAAGCCATAAACAATGAAGATTACTGTACAGAAAGAATCGAACCATTTGCAGATATGTTCTTTGATTACAGAGACGGAAAATCAACACAAAGAGTAGTAAATTTAATTTACGATTGCTTAAAATAATACTTGACAACCGGAAAATTGTGTACTATAATATTTATTACAATAAAGAAAGGCAGTAATGCTTTCACCTGTGGGGTGTCGTCTGCACGGGTCAATATTATAAATTTTTTAAATTTACGGTATTGCTATGCGGACGGAGTATTCTGTCCGCATTTATTTATGTTATAATGTTTTTGGAGGTGCTCAACATTAGCAGTAAAGAACTGGAAATCAATGAAGAAATTCATGATAAAGAGCTTAGAATTATAGGCTCTGACGGCACTCAGCTTGGTATTATGTCAGCAAGTGACGCATTAAGATTAGCTGCAGAAAAAAATTTGGACCTTGTAAAAATCGCTCCGCAATCCAAACCGCCAGTTTGTAAAATAATGGATTACGGAAAATATCGTTTTGAACAAGCTAAAAGAGAAAAGGAAGCTCGTAAAAAACAACATATTATTGATATCAAAGAAGTAAGACTTTCTATGAATATCGATACACATGATTTTAACACAAAGCTCAATAATGCTTTAAAATTTATTGCTAAGGGCGATAAAGTAAAGGTTTCAATTAGATTCCGCGGACGTGAAATGGGTCATCCCGAAATAGGTTATGATACAATGAACCGATTTGCTGAAGCCTGCAGAGAAACTGCCGTTATTGAAAAACCTGCTAAGTTAGAGGGTCGCAATATGTTAATGTTCCTTGCACCAAAATCTTTAAAACAGTAATTCTATTTAAGGAGGATATTTATATGCCAAAAATCAAAACACACAGTGGTGCCAAAAAGCGTTTTAAAATTTCTAAAAACGGTAAAATTATTCGTGCTCATGCAAATAAAAGCCACATTCTTAATAAGAAAACAACTAAGCGTAAAAGAGGCTTGAGACAGACAACAGTTACGGATAAAACAAATGTTGCTCAGGTTAAGCGTTTAATTCCTTACAAATAATTACGGAGAATTCGGAGGTTATATATTATGGCACGTGTAAAAGGTGCGTTAATGACACGCAAAAGAAGAAAAAAGACATTAAAGCTTGCCAAAGGTTATTGGGGTGCTAAAAGTAAACATTTCAAAATGGCTAAACAGGCTGTAATGAAATCAGGCAACTATGCATATATCGGACGTAAACAGAAAAAGAGAGATTTCCGCCGTTTATGGATTACCCGTATTTCTGCTGCCTGCAAGATGAACGGTACTAACTATTCATCATTTATGAACGGTCTTAAAAAGGCCGGTATTACATTAAACCGTAAAATGCTTTCAGAAATTGCCATTTCTGATCCTAAGGCTTTCACAAGCCTTGTAGAACAGGCAAATTCTGCAAAATAATTTAAAGTGACTGCGTTTGAGCATAAAGCTCAAACGCTTTGCTATTTTTATTACTTTGGGGTAAATTATGATTATAAGCAGTAAGGAAAATAATATTGTTAAAAAAATAACTAAACTCAATAAAAGTTCAAAATTCAGAAATGAGGAAAAAATTTTTATAGCAGAAGGCTTAAGATTAGTTGAAGATGCAGTTTTAAGCAGCAGCATTATAGATTTTTTTGTTTTTTCTCAGTCTGCAACTCAAAAACATAAAGATTTTTATGAAAATATTTGCCGCAGATTCAATAATATATATGTATTTTCCGATAGCTTGTTTTCATATATTTCCGATACGAAAAATCCTCAGGGGGTACTTGCCTGTGTTAAAATCCTTGACAAAAAATTACTCTTTGATAAAATAAGTAACGGTGGAAAATATTTGGCGCTTGAAAATATTCAGGACCCCGGGAATTTAGGAACTGTTTTCAGAACAGCAGAAGCACTTGGTATATCAGGAGTTATATTAACCTCTGATTGCTGTGATGTTTACTCTCCTAAAGTAGTAAGAAGCACAATGGGGGCAATTTTCAGAATACCATTTACTGTAGTAAATACGATTTCGGATTTTTTATCGGAAAATAAAAGTCTGACTTCTTATGCTGCCGTAGTTAGTAATGATGCACGGCAAATTTCTGATATTAAATTTGAAAAATCATCTGTTTGTATTATCGGCAACGAGGGAAACGGTTTAAAGAAGGAAACAATAGATATTTGTGATAACAAAATTACTATTCCTATGAACGGCAGAGCAGAATCACTTAATGCTTCAATTGCTGCCGGAATTATAATGTGGGAAATGATTAAATGAATAACAATACTGTTTATTGGATTTGGTTTGTTAATGCATTGGGATATAATAACCCTAAGTATAAGAAAGTCTATGAAATGTATAACAGCATTGAGGACTTTTATAAAAGCGGAGAAAAAGAATGGCGGCTTTGCGGTATATTTACTAATAAAGAACTAAATTCTTTAAATAAGTCAAAATTATCCCATGCTCATAATATTATTTCAAAATGTGTAACTTTGGGATATTCAATTTTTACTTTTGAAGACGAAGAATATCCCGAATGTTTGTATAATATTTATTCACCGCCTGCTGTTTTGTATGTCAGCGGTGATTTGCCTGATATTGATAATCGCCTTTCAATTGCAGTAGTAGGTGCAAGACGGCCAAGAGAATACGGTATCAGACATTCTTATAATATTGCATATAATCTTTCTAAAGCAGGAGTAACCGTAATAAGCGGCGGCGCTTTAGGAGTTGACTGCGCATCTCACAGAGGAGCTTTAAATGCACAGGGAGTTACTGTTTGCGTTCTCGGCTGCGGTATAAATGCCGATTATCTGAGAGAAAACGCTCAAATGAGAAGAGATATAACATTTAAAGGCGCTGTTATTTCGGAATATCCGCCCGATACACCGCCAAAGTCGTTTCATTTTCCTGCAAGAAACAGAATTATTTCAGCATTATCAGACGGTGTAGTCATAATCGAAGCAGGAGAGAAAAGCGGTTCATTAATTACTGCCAATTTTGCTTTGGAACAAGGCAAGGAATTATTTGCACTTATGGCGGCAGCCGATTCTAAGTATGACTTAGGCTCTAATAAGCTTATAAAAGAGGGCTGTGCTATTCCAATTACTGATTATAAAGATATAATAAAATCTTTTGATAATGTGTATGTAACCAATAGCATTGACGAATACAGTGCAACTCAGGAGGAAATTGATGTTATCCCTATAAAAGGAAAAGCTCCTGATAGATTTAAAAACAAGAAAACTGTTAATGTTAAAATTAAATCAGAAAAAGACGGACATAAAGAAACAAACAATAAAAAAGAGCATAAAATCGATATAGATTTATCAGATACAGAAAAAAATGTATATTATTGTATAGGCAATGAGCCGATTCATATTGATGAAATATCGTTAAAATTAAATATAAAAGTTTTTAAGTTACTGCCTGTGATTACAAAGCTTGAGATGTTAAATCTTATTGAAAATACACAGGGAAGATGTTATAAATTAAAATGAGGAGTATGAATAAATGTCAAATCTTGTGATAGTGGAGTCACCTGCGAAAGCTAAAACAATTAAAAAATATCTTGGTCCGGATTATGAAGTTATTGCTTCTATGGGTCATGTAAGAGACTTGGTAAAATCAAGATTAAGCGTTGATATAAAGAATAATTTTGCCCCAAAATATGAGGTTATTAAAGGCAAAGAAGATTTAGTTAAAAATTTAAAAAAAATGGCAAAAGAATGCGATACTGTATATTTGGCAACTGACCCTGACAGAGAGGGTGAAGCTATATCATGGCATTTAGCATATTTGCTGGGACTGGATTTAAAAGATAAAAACAGAGTTGAATTTAACGAAATTACCAAAAGCGGCGTTACAAACGGTATGAATTCACCCCGTTCAATAGATATTGACCTTGTTGACGCTCAGCAGGCAAGAAGAATTCTTGACAGATTGGTTGGATATAAATTAAGCCCCTTTATTTCTCAAAAAATCCGCAGAGGCTTGTCAGCAGGCAGAGTTCAGTCTGTCGCACTGAGAATTATTGTTGACCGGGAAGATGAAATCAGAAAATTTAAGCCTGAGGAGTATTGGTCAATAGACGCAAAATTTATTCCAAAGGGAAGCCGCAGAGTTTTTACAGCCTCTTTATACGGCAATCAGGATGGAAAAATTAAAATTTCTTCAAAAGAAGAGGCGGATAAAATTTTTAACGCTGTAAAAGATGCGGAATTTGTTATTACAAAGGTTAAAAACGGAACCCGTAAAAAATCACCTGCACCGCCTTTTATTACTTCTACATTACAGCAGGAAGCCTCAAGAAAGCTTGGATTTCAGGCTAAACGTACAATGAGGGTTGCTCAGGAATTGTACGAAGGCGTTGATTTGTCTGGTTACGGAGCAACAGGTTTGATTACCTATATGAGAACAGACTCATTAAGAATATCAAATACGGCAATTGACGGCGTTACAGATTATATTAAAACAACTTTCGGCGATAAATATTTGCCGTCAAAGCCAAGATTTTTTAAATCACGTTCCAATGCACAGGACGGTCACGAGGCTATAAGACCTACAAGCACTGAGTTTCCTCCTGAAAAGATTAAAAGCAGCTTGACTTCTGACCAATATAAATTATATAAACTTATTTGGAACAGATTTGTTGCGTCGCAAATGGCTGATTGTATTCAAAAAACGACTCAGGCCGATATTGAGGGAAACGGATATATATTTAAAGCGTCGGGATACAGAGTCGATTTTGACGGTTTTACTTGTCTTTATACTGAAGGCAAAGACGAAAAAGAAGAAAAATCAACAGAGTTACCGCCTTTAGAAAAAAACATGACTGCAAGGGTAAAAGAAATTGTTCCTAATCAGCACTTTACTCAGCCTCCTGCAAGATTTACGGAGGCTTCGCTGATTAAAGCATTGGAGGAATACGGAATCGGCAGACCGTCAACTTATGCTGCAACAATTTCAACTATAACTTCCCGTGAATATGTAAAAAGAGAAGCAAAAAGTCTTGTCCCTACCGAGCTTGGCGAGGCGTGCGTAAATCTTATGAAAGAGCGTTTTCCTAAAATTGTAAATGTTAAGTTTACCGCTCAAATGGAAGAAGAGCTTGACACCGTTGAAGACGGAAAAGAAAACTGGGTAAATTTGCTGGATAATTTCTATGATGACTTTGATAAAACATTAAAGAAAGCAAAATCCGATATGGAAGGCGTTAAAATTCAGCTTAAAGAAGACCAGACCGATATCGTCTGCGAAAAATGCGGCAGAAAGATGGTTGTTAAGGTTGGTAGATTTGGAAAGTTTATTGCCTGCCCCGGATACCCTGAATGTAAAAATGTAAAGAAATTCGTTGAAAAAGTCGGTGTTCCCTGCCCAAAATGTGATGGCGAGGTTATAGTTAAACACACAAAAACAAAGAGAATATTTTACGGATGCAGTAATTATCCTGACTGTGACTTTGTTTCATGGAATGAACCTGTAAATGAAAAATGCCCCCGATGCGGCGAAATATTATTTAAGAAAAAAGGTAAGAAACCCGTTTTGTTCTGTGCAAAAGAAGGATGCGGTTTTACTAAAACTTATAAAGATTCGGAGAATAATTAATGAAGGCAAGTGTCATAGGTGCGGGACTTGCAGGCTGCGAAGCGGCATATCAATTAGCTAAAAGAGGAATTAAGGTTGATTTATATGAAATGAAACCATATAAAAAAACACCTGCTCATAAAAACGATATGTTTGCAGAACTCGTTTGTTCAAACTCATTAAAAGCCGCAAGAATCGCCAGTGCGGCAGGAATGTTAAAAGAAGAAATGAGATATCTTGATTCTCTTTTAATGCGCTGTGCAGATAAATCGGCTGTTCCTGCGGGCGGTGCTTTAGCTGTTGACAGAGAAAAATTTTCGAATTTAGTAACAGATGAAATAAATAACAATGAAAATATAAACGTAATAAATAAAGAAATTGATACCTTAAATTTTGATGTTCCCGCAATTATAGCAACAGGTCCTTTAACATCAGATGTTTTGTCAAGTGTAATTAAAGATAAATTTGGCTCTTCATTATCCTTTTTTGACGCCGCCGCTCCTATTGTAAAATTCGACTCTGTTGATATGAATTATGCTTTTTACGCTTCACGCTACGGCAAGGGCGAGGGTGACGATTATATTAACTGTCCTATGAATAAGGAAAAATACGAAAATTTTTACAATGAGTTAATTAACGCAGAGCGTACGCCCTTAAAAGATTTCGATGTAAATAATCCTAAAGTTTATGAGGGCTGTATGCCTGTTGAAGTTATGGCTCAAAGGGGAATGGATACATTACGCTTCGGACCAATGAAGCCCGTAGGGCTTACTGACCCGAATACAGGACACAGACCTTGGGCTGTAGTTCAGTTAAGAAAAGAAAATTCTGCCGGAAGTATGTATAATCTTGTGGGATTTCAGACTAACCTGAAATTTCCCGAACAAGAGCGTGTGTTCGGCTTAATTCCTGCATTAAAAAACGCCGAATATTGTCGTTACGGGGTAATGCACAGAAATACGTTTATAGATTCGCCAAGACTGTTAAACGCTGATTACAGCCTGAAAAACAAGAAAACCTTATTTTTTGCAGGTCAGATTACGGGCGTTGAAGGATATATGGAATCTGCATCTTCAGGACTTATGGCAGGTATAAACTGCGCAAGATTAATAAAGGAAAACAACACGGTCGTTCTGCCTGACAGCACAATGATAGGTGCATTAAGCAGATATATAAGTGATGAAAGTGTAACTGAATTTCAGCCTATGGGAGCAAATTTCGGCGTACTTCCAGAACTTGAAAACAGACCGAGAGATAAAAAATTAAGAGCAGAAACATACGCCTTAAGAGGTTTGAAAATATTAAAAGAATTTATTAATGAAAATCATTTAAATGATTGAATGGATGATATTTTATGAAAATTATTGTTGATGCTTTCGGAGGAGATAACGCACCTCTTGAAATTATCAAAGGTGTATTACTTGCAAAAGAAGAATACGGTGTAGATATTATTTTAACAGGTTCAGAGGGGAAAATAAAAAGGGTTGCCGATGATAATAACCTTGATTTATCTTCAGTTGAAATAATTAATGCAACACAAATAATCACTATGGAAGATGAGCCGAATTCCGTTTTAAAGTCGAAATCCGACAGCTCTATGGCAGTTGGTATGAAACTGTTATCAGAAGGCTATGGAGACGGCTTTGTCAGTGCTGGCAACAGCGGAGCAATATGTGTTGGCGCTACTTTGATCGTTAAAAGAATAAAGGGTCTAAAAAGACCCGGCTTTGCTCCAATAATGCCTCATTTTAAAGGCGGATGTTTTATGTTGTGCGACGGAGGTGCAAATATAGAATGCAGGCCTGAAATGATTTTGCAATATGCAAAGATGGGCTCTGCATATATGGAAAAGGTTATGAAAGTTTCCTCTCCGAAAATCGGACTTGCTAATGTGGGAACGGAAGAACATAAAGGAAATGAATTACAGCAGGCTGCATATGAGCTTTTAAAAGAAAGCAGTTTGAATTTTATCGGCAACATAGAAGGAAGAGATATTCCCGAAGGTGTCTGCGACGTAGTAGTATGCGACGGTTTTACGGGTAATATAATATTAAAAACATACGAGGGTGTAGCAAAATCAATAATGGGTGAAATAAAACACTTGTTTAGCAAAAATCTAAAAAGTAAAATTGCCGCAGGACTTGTATATTCAGATTTAAAACGTATGAAAAAAGATTATGACTATAATGAATACGGCGGTGCACCTATAATGGGATGCCAAAAGCCGGTATTTAAAGCTCACGGAAGTGCAAAAGCAAATACAATAAAAAATGCGATAAGACTTACTAAAGATTATATTGAATACGATGTTATAAAATCGATTTCAGAAGCTTTTTAAAGGAAAATGAAAATGGAAGAGTTGCAAAAAAATTTAAAATATAAATTTAAAGATGAAAACTTGCTTAAAGAAGCGCTTACACATTCATCTTATGCTAATGAACATAAAGGTAATAACATCAAGTGCAATGAACGCCTTGAATTTTTAGGAGACTCTGTTTTATCTATTGTGGTTTCGGATTATATTTACAAAAATTGTCCTGAACTGCCTGAGGGTGATTTAACAAAATTGAGAGCCTCTTTAGTCTGCGAAGAAAGCCTGTATAAATTCGCAAAAAAAATTAATTTGGGCTCATATTTAATATTGAGCAGAGGAGAACACCATAATAAAGGTGCAGAACGCCCGTCAATTTTGTCGGATGCCTTTGAAGCGCTGATTGCCGCTATTTATTTAGACGGAGGTAGGGAATCGGCTGCTGATTTTATTTTAAAATTTGTAATACCTGAAGTTAAAAACTATAAAAAACATCCTGCAAAGGATTATAAAACTAAATTGCAGGAAATAATTCAAAAAAATCCGGGCGAAATATTAAAATATGTTTTAGTCAAAGAAAGCGGACCTGACCATGAGAAACATTTTATTGTAGAGGTTCATTTAAACAGCAATGTTATCGGAAAAGGCGGCGGAAAAAGCAAAAAGCAGGCTGAACAACAGGCCGCAAGGGAAGCATTGGAGCTGATGGGATATTAAAAAACATTCTAATATTTCAATTTTTATTCCCCATAAGGGTTGTCCGCATCAATGCTCTTTTTGCAATCAAAAAGAAATTACAGGTCAGGTTTACCAGCCTGATTCAGACGATGTAAAAAACACCTTAAAGCAAGCTGTAAATGATTTAGGAGATAACACAAAAAATGCTGAAATAGCTTTCTTTGGAGGCAGTTTTACTGCAATAAACAGAGACTATATGCTCTCTTTATTAAACGCAGCAAAAGAGTATATACATTTATTTCAGGGGATAAGGCTGTCTACAAGACCCGACTGTATAGATGAAGAAATATTATCTCTGCTGAAATCTTATAATGTTACTTCAATTGAACTTGGCGCTCAGTCGATGGATGAAAATGTATTAAAAGCAAACAGGAGAGGTCATACGGCAGAAGATGTTTATAAGTCATCACAGCTTATTAAAGAATACGGTTTTTCTTTAGGACTTCAAATGATGACGGGTCTTTATAAATCAGATTTTCAAAAAGATATTAACACTGCTGAAGAATTTATTAAAATAAAACCGGACACAGTAAGAATTTATCCCACGGTAATTCTTGATAATACATATTTAGGAGAACTATATAAAAACAAAGTTTATTCTTCTTATACTCTTGATGAATCAGTTGATTTGTGTTCAAAACTAATAGTAATGTTTGAAAATGCTGATATAAATATAATCAGATTAGGACTTCATTACAGTGAAAGTCTTGAAAAAAATATGCTTTATAATAATTATCATCCTGCGTTTAAAGAGCTTTGTGAAAATAAAATTTTTAAAGATGAAATCAGAAAAAAGATAAATGATATAAATAATAAGAATATTACTATATTTGTTAATCCAAATTCAAAATCAAAACTTATCGGGCAAAAAAGATCCAACATAAAATATTTGATTAGTTTGGGATATAATGTTACAATAAAAGATAATGAAAGTTTAAATAAATACGAAATAATTATAAAATAATACTGAACGCAGATTCTGAACGCAGATTTTTAATTGAAGTTTAGTATAAAACGGAGGTGAGATTTATGCTGCTAAAATCTTTAGATATTCAGGGATTTAAAACCTTTCCCGATAAAACAAAGCTGTCCTTTGATAAAGGTATGACAGCCGTAGTAGGTCCTAACGGTTCGGGAAAAAGCAACATAAGCGACGCCATTCGTTGGGTACTTGGCGAACAATCTCCCAAAAGCCTCAGATGTTCCAAAATGGAGGATGTTGTTTTTAACGGAACTGACGACAGAAAGCGACAGGGCTTTGCAGAAGTTACCCTTACAATAGACAATAAGGACAGAGTTTTGCCTTTTGACGGAGATGAAGTAGCCGTTACAAGAAGATATTACAGAAGCGGAGAGAGCGAATATCTTATAAATAAAGCCTCGGTCAGACTTAAAGATATAAATGAACTTTTTATGGATACAGGTCTTGGCAGAGACGGCTATTCTATGATAAGTCAGGGTAAAATCGACAGCATTGTTTCTTCTAAAAGTGAAGACAGAAGAGAAATTTTTGAAGAGGCTGCCGGTGTGTCAAGATACAGATACAGAAAAATTGAGGCTGAAAGAAAACTTAAAAATACTGAGGATAATTTATTAAGACTCAGAGATATTATTTCCGATTTGGAAGAGCGTGTAGAACCTTTAAAAATTCAGTCTGAAAAAGCGGAAAAGTTTTTGGAATATTCAAAAGAAAAACAGGGCCTTGAAATTGCCGTATGGCTTGATACTTTGAATAAATCTCAGAATATGCTTAAAGAGCAGGACGATAAAATAGTCATTGCAAGAACACAACATGGAGAAGTTGAAAAAGCACTTTCAGAAATTCAGAAAGAAAGCGAAAATATTTATCTTAAAAACGGCGAATTTTCATCAAAAATTGATGATACAAGAAGAAAAATTTCAAATATTGAATCAGAAATAAATTCTAAAAAATCTCAAGTATCTGTTGCTGAAAATGATATTTTACATAATAACGAAAATATTGAAAGACTGAATGAAGAAATTTTACATATTGATAACAGCTATTCAGATATACAAAATGAAATTAAAGAAAAGGAAGCTAAAATTTTAAAATTAAAGGCTGATATTGAAAATTATCAGTTTTGCTATAATAAAGTTTCCGAAGAACTTAATAATATTAATTTGACATCCGGTAAAAGCAGTGATGAACTTCAAAGCCTTACAGCACAGCTTTCATCTCTGTCAGAAAAAGCGGCTGATTTAAAAGTAACGGTATTGACAAGTCAGACTTCTTTTGAAGAATTAAGAAACAGAAAATCTGCTCTTGAAGATACAAAAGTAAGTAAAGAAAAAGAATATAAAGAACTTTTATCAATAAAAGAAAGCTATATAAAATCTAAAACAGACTTAGAAAAAAAATCCGAGAAAATTTCAAATTCAATAAAAGGCTTGGAATTGAAATTACACTCCCGTCAGAAAAAGACAGACGAATTAAAGCAAAAAGCAGACAAGCTTATGCTTGACACACAGGAAAAGTCAAGAAGGGCAAAATTACTTGAAGATTTGGAGAGAAATCTTGAAGGTTTTTCTCACAGCGTAAAAATTGTTATGAACAGCTATAAGCAGGGTAAGTTAGGCGGTATCCACGGACCTGTATCAAGAGTAATTAAAGTTCCGGACACATATACCGTTGCCATTGAAACTGCTTTAGGTGCTGCTATGCAGAATATAGTTACTTCAACGGAAGAAGACGCTAAAAGGGCAATCGCATACTTAAAGCAAAATGACGGCGGACGTGCAACCTTTTTGCCTATTAATACAATCAAAGGCAGAGAGTTAAATGAAAACGGTTTGGAAAACTGTAACGGTTTTATCGGTGTTGCCTGTGATTTATGCAGTTGTAAAGCTGAATATAAAGGAGTTTTGTCATCATTATTAGGCAGAATAGTTATAACCGAAAATCTTAACAGCGCAACTGCACTTGCAAAAAAATATAACTACAGATTTAAAGTCGTTACATTAGACGGTCAGGTTGTTAATTCAGGCGGTTCACTGACAGGCGGTTCACTTGGTAAAAAATCGGGGCTTTTAAGCAGAACTGCCGAGATTGAAAAGATAAAAGAAACTGCCCAGAAATTAAATGCTCAGTATGAAGCAACTCAGGAAGCATATAATAAAGAATTATCCGAATTTTCAAAGCTTGAAGCCGACCTTTTAGGTTATCAGGCCGATTTGGCTAACTCAAAGCAGGAATATATCAGGGTTATTACTGAATTAAAGGCTTGTGAAAATGAAGTAAATTCAAATGAGAATACTATTAAAGAAATTGATAACGAATTATCGTTAATAAATGATAAATCCTCAGAATTACTTGAAACAGGCAAAAATGCTAATACAAATCTTGAAAATTTAAATTCTGAAATTTCTGATATTGAAAAGAAAATTACCGTATTGTCCGGGCACAGAGCAAAATTTACGGAAAAGCGTGAAGAATTATCCGATAAATTGCAAAACATTAAGCTTGAAATGGTAACCGCACAAAAAGATATAGACGCTTTAAATTCAGAAATTATGTTTGCTAAAGCAAGCAGTGAATCAAAGGATTTAAGAAAAAATGAAATTGCAAAACAGATTTCTGATTATGAAAATCTTAATAATTCAATAAAAACCAGAATAGAAGCACTTAACAAAGAAACAGAAGAAATGCTTTTATCTGTTGAAAACTTAGATAATTCCATTGAAAACTTAAATTCATCAAAAGACGCTTTGGAAAAGCGTACTTCCCAGTTAAGACAGGAAGAAAGAGAAAAACTTTCAGAGAGAGAATTTATCGGAAGAGAACTTGCCCGATTGGAAGAAAGAAAGATAAATCTTCAAAAACAGTTTGACGATATAACCCTTAAGCTTTGGGAAGAATATGAACTTACCGTAAGACAAGCTGAAGAAATCGCAATTGAAATAAAAGACTTGTCTGTCGGTCAGAAAAGATTAAACGAGCTTAAACAAAAAATTAAGGCCTTGGGAAGTATAAATGTTTCTGCAATTGAAGAATATAAAGAAGTATCAGAAAGATACGAATTTATGACCGTTCAGGTTCAGGATGTTGAGAAATCAAAAAAAGAAATAGAGCGCTTAATTGTAGATTTAACAAAAAAAATGAGAGAAGTGTTTATTGAAAGCTTTAATCAGATAAACGCTAATTTCACTTATACTTTCAAGGAACTTTTCGGGGGCGGTACGGCTTCTCTGTCTTTAACCGATCCTGAAAATATTTTAACAAGCGGTATTAATATTATAGTACATCCTCCAGGCAAAATTGTTGTTCACCTTGACGCTTTGTCAGGCGGAGAAAAGGCACTTGTTGCAATTGCCTTGTATTTTTCTATTATGAAAGTAAGACCTGCTCCATTCTGCGTAATGGATGAGATTGAAGCCGCACTTGACGAAGTTAATGTAGACAGATTTGCTCAGTATGTACGAAGAATGACAAATAATACGCAGTTTATTCTTATTACTCACAGAAGAGGAACAATGGAAGAATCTGATGTATTATACGGTGTAACGATGCAGGATGAAGGCATTTCAAAATTGCTTGAATTAAGAGCTTCGGAAGTAGCTCAAAAACTTGGGATAAAGAGTAGGTAAAGGACGGTATATATGGGATTTTTTCAAAAAATAAAAGATGGATTAAAGAAAACAAGAGACAGTATTGTAAGTCAGATTGACTCAATGCTGAAATCTTTTACAAAAATTGATGAAGAATTGTTTGAAGAACTTGAAGAACTGCTTGTAATGGGCGACGTAGGTGTTCCTACCGCCGAAAAAATATGCGAAGAGCTAAGAGAAAGAGTTAAACAAAACGGTGTTACAGACCCTAATGAAATTCACACTCTGCTTGAAGATATTATCAGTGAAATGCTCTCAGGCGGAGAAGAACTTAATATAAGCACAAAACCGTCGATAATTTTAGTAATAGGCGTAAACGGTGTGGGCAAAACTACAACTATAGGTAAACTTGCAAATCAATTAAGAAACAACGGCAAAAAGGTGTTGCTTGCCGCCGCCGATACATTCAGAGCCGCAGCTATTGACCAGCTTCAGATTTGGGCAGAAAGAAGCGGATGTGATATTGTTAAACAAAATGAGGGCAGTGACCCTGCGGCCGTTGTATTTGATGCAATTTCAGCCGCAAAATCAAGAAATGCAGATGTAATTATCTGCGATACAGCAGGACGGCTTCACAACAAAAAACATTTAATGGATGAGCTTGCAAAAATAAACAGAGTTATAGACAGAGAGCTTCCCGATGCGGATAAAGAGGCACTTTTGGTGCTCGACGCTACAACGGGACAGAACGCCGTTAATCAGGCGGAACAGTTTAAACTTGCAACCGGAATTACGGGTATTGTTTTAACAAAACTTGACGGTACTGCAAAAGGCGGTGTAGTACTTGCCATAAAACAAGGACTTGATGTCCCTGTTAAATTTATTGGCGTTGGCGAACAAATTGATGATTTGCAGCCATTCGACGCTAAATCCTTTGCAAAAGCGTTATTTGAAACAGGAGAAAATTAATGAAATTTATTATTGCTACCAATAATCCTAAAAAGCTTAAAGAACTTGAAAGAATTTTAAATCCGTTGGGAATAGAAGCTGTTTCTGCAAAAGACTTGGGAGTAAAACTTGACGAGGTCGAAGAAACAGGCTCGAGCTTTGCAGAAAATGCCTTTATAAAAGCAAATGCGGCCTTTGAAAAAACGGGAATGCCTGCAATTGCAGACGATTCAGGATTATCGGTTGACGCTTTGGGCGGAAAACCCGGCGTATATTCCGCAAGATATGCGGGAGAAAACGCAACTGATGAAGACAGAATTAATAAGTTGTTGGAAGAAATGAAAAATATTCCTGATGAAAGAAGAACAGCTCATTTTACTTCTTCTGTTTGCTGTATATTACCGGACGGCAGTAAAATAGCAGTTGAAGGTATTTGCAGCGGAAAAATCGGCTATGAATCTGTAGGAGAAGATAATTTCGGTTATGACCCAATATTTATTTATAACAACGAAAAAACATTTGCCCAAATGACGGCGGAAGAAAAAGACAAGGTAAGCCATAGAGGAAAGTCTTTGCAAATGTTACAGAAAGAGTTAAAAAAATATTTGGAGGAAAATTAATGCTGAACAGCAAACAAAGAGCATATTTAAGAGGTCTTGCAAACCCGATAGATACAATTTTAATATTAGGCAAAAGCGGATTAAACGATAATGTAATCAATCAGGCAGATACAGCATTAACTGCCAGAGAGATTATTAAAGGCAAAGTTCTTGAAAACTGCGAATTATCATCAAGAGAAGCCGCCGATATGATTGCAGAAGCCACCAATTCAGATGTTGTACAAGTTATAGGCTCAAAATTTGTTTTATACAGAGAAAATAAAGACGAGCCTGTAATTAAGCTTCCAAAGAAATAATGAACAGAAAAATAGCAATGTTTGGCGGAAGCTTTAATCCCGTACATAATGCGCATACTAATTTTGCAAATAAAGTGATTAAGGCTTTTAATTTAGATAAGCTTTATATAGTCCCTACTTACAGTTCTCCTCATAAAACGGTAGAAAGTATGGCAGAGCCTGCTGACAGGCTGAAAATGTGTGAAATGGCCTTTAAAGATATCGGCAAAGTCGTTGTTTCCGATATCGAAATTAAAAGAAGCGGAAAAAGCTTTACCTGTGATACATTAAAACAGCTTAAAGGCTTATATCCTGACGATAATTTGTATCTTGTCATGGGCGCTGATATGTATGTTACTCTGCCACAGTGGAAAAATCCTTTGGAAATTTTTAAATTTGCAGAAATCATTACATTCCCCAGAGATAACGACGGTTATCAGGTACTGAAAGACTATTCCGAGAAGTTTAAGTCATTAGGTGCAGTTACCCATATATTAAACGAACCTGTTTTTATGTTGTCTTCCACAGAAATCAGAAATAATATACATAATAAAGAATTTGCGGAAAAAAACCTTAATTTGAATGTTTATAAATATATTTTAAATAATAAATTATACGGAGTGAAGTCTTATGAATTATGATGATTACAAAGAAATCATAAAATCAAGAATGAGTAAAGCCCGTTACATTCACAGTGTAAATGTAGCAAAAGAAGCAGTAAGACTCGCAGAAAAATACGGTGCAGATCCGGAAAAGGCAAAGATTGCAGGAATTCTGCACGATATTACAAAAGAAACTCCGCCGGAAGAACAGTTGAAAATAATAGAAGATAATGGTATAATCTTAAACAATGTACAGAAATATTCCAAGAAATTATGGCATTCAATATCAGGTTCTGCATATGTAAAGCAAAATTTAGGAATTGATGACGAAGATATCTTAAATGCTATTAAGTATCACACATCAGGCAGGGCAAATATGTCACTGCTTGAAAAGGTTATATTTATCGCTGACTTTACAGGAGCTGAAAGAGATTATAACGGTGTTGAAATAATGCGTGAAAAGGCAGACAGATGTCTTGAAGAAGCAATGGAATACGGTCTGGTTTTCACAATAAAAGACTTGGCAGAAAGAAGATTGCCTATTGATATAAATGCTCTTGAAGCATACAATCAGATAGTTATAGAATAAATTTGAAAGGATTTTTATATGACAACTTATGAACAAGCACTTGAAACTGCAAAAATTTTAAGCAGTAAAAAAGGTAAAGATATTAAAGTTATTGAAATTTCTGATGTTTCAATTTTAGCTGATTATATGGTGATTGCAACAGGTACAAGCAGTACACAGGTAAAAGCTCTTGCAGATACCGTTGATGAGAAATTAGATGAGATGGGAATATCGGTAAGTCATATTGAAGGTCACCGTTCAAACAGCTGGATATTGCTTGACTATGTTGATATAATTGTTCATATATTCAGTGACGAAGCAAGAGAATTTTACGACCTTGAACGTTTGTGGCAGGACGGAAAAGTAATTGATATTTCAGCAGTTGTTGATTGATTTTAAATAATTTGGGAGGCGTTACCATTGAAATATAATCATAAAAATGTAGAAGAAAAATGGCAGAAAATCTGGGAGGAAAAGGGAGTATTCCATGCAGAAGAAAATTCTGACAAAGAAAAATTCTATGCTTTAATTGAATTTCCTTATCCATCGGGACAAGGTCTTCACGTTGGTCACCCAAGACCGTACACAGCTTTAGATGTTGTTTCAAGAAAAAGAAGGCTTCAGGGATATAACGTACTCTATCCAATCGGCTGGGACGCATTCGGACTTCCAACGGAAAACTACGCTATTAAAAATCATATTCACCCTGAAATTATAACAGCTCAGAATATAGCAAGATTTAAAAAGCAGATTCAGTCTTTGGGAATTTCCTTTGACTGGAGCAGAGAGATCAACACGACCGATCCTGATTATTATAAATGGACTCAGTGGATCTTTATTCAGCTTTTCAAAAAAGGTCTTGCATATAAAAAGGAAATGGCTGTAAACTGGTGTACTTCCTGTAAATGCGTTCTTGCAAATGAAGAGGTTGTAAACGGTGTATGCGAACGCTGCGGAAGTGAAGTTGTACATAAGGTCAAGTCTCAATGGATGCTTAAAATTACAGAATATGCCGACAGACTTATAAACGACCTTGATTTAGTTGATTATCCCGACAGAGTTAAGGCTCAGCAAAAAAACTGGATAGGCAGAAGTACAGGAGCTGAAGTAGATTTTACTACATCAACAGGCGATAAATTAACAATTTATACGACCCGTCCCGATACATTGTTCGGCGCTACTTATATGGTTATTTCACCTGAACACCCAATGATTGAAAAATGGTCGGATATTATAGAAAATATAGACGAAATCAGAGCTTATCAGACTGAGGCATCCAAAAAATCTGATTTTGAAAGAACAGAAGTAGTTAAAGATAAAACAGGTATTAAAATTCAGGGCGTTACAGCCGTTAACCCTGTTAATAACAAAGAAATACCGATTTTTGTTTCAGATTATGTTCTTGTATCTTACGGTACTGGTGCAATTATGGCAGTCCCTGCACACGACACCCGTGACTGGGAATTTGCCAAAAAGTTTGATTTGCCTATTATCGAAGTTGTTAAGGGAGGAAATGTTCAGGAAGAAGCTTTTACAGATTGTGCAACAGGCATAATGGTAAACTCAGATTTTCTCAATGACTTGTCAGTTGAGGAAGCTAAAGTAAAAATAATTGAGTTTTTAACCGAAAAGGGTGTAGGTCATTCAAAAGTAAACTATAAACTCCGTGACTGGGTATTCTCCCGTCAGCGTTATTGGGGCGAACCGATTCCTATTGTTCATTGTGATAAATGCGGTTATGTAGCAATTCCTGAGGAGGAATTACCGCTTAAACTTCCAATGGTTGAATCTTATGAGCCTACAGATAACGGCGAATCTCCGCTTGCAAATATGACGGACTGGATTGAAACAACCTGCCCTCATTGCGGCGGAAAAGCACACAGAGAAACAGATACAATGCCTCAGTGGGCAGGCTCATCCTGGTATTATTTAAGGTATATGGACCCTAATAACAATAAGGCTCTTGCAAGCAAGGAAGCTCTTGATTACTGGAATCAAGTTGACTGGTATAACGGCGGAATGGAGCATACTACATTACACTTGCTTTACAGCCGTTTCTGGCATAAATTTTTATATGACATCGGCGTTGTTCCCACAAAAGAACCGTATAAGAAACGCACAAGCCATGGTATGATTTTAGGCGAGAACGGCGAAAAGATGAGTAAATCAAGAGGAAATGTAGTTAATCCTGATGAGATCGTTGATGAATACGGCGCAGACACAATGCGTCTTTATGAAATGTTTATCGGGGACTTTGAAAAATCTGCTCCGTGGAGTCCTACAAGCATAAAAGGATGCAGAAGATTTGTCGAACGTTTTTGGAATTTGCAAAACATTCTTGTTGATAATAATATAATAAGAACTGAGCTTGAAAGTTCATTTAATAAAGCGATAAAAAAAGTAACGGAAGATATTGAAAATATTAAATTTAATACGGCAATTGCAGCTTTAATGGCTTTAATTAACGATGTAACAGCCTTCGGTTCAATCAGCAAAAAAGAGCTTGCTGTATTTGCAATTTTATTAAATCCTTTTGCACCTCACGTAACAGAAGAAATCTGGGAAGTATGCAAATTGGGAGAAGGCATTGTTGCAGAGCAAAAATGGCCCGACTATGACGAAAGCAAATGCAGGGATGATACTGTTGAAATTGCCGTTCAGGTCAACGGCAAAATAAAAACAAAGTTAAATATTTCTCCTGATACTGAACAGGAAGAAGTATTAAAAATTGCAAAAGCAGATGAAAATGTTGCAAAATCAATTGAAAATATGAATATAATTAAAGAAATTTATATTAAAGGTAGATTAGTAAATATAGTTGTTAATACTAATCAATGATTGAAGAACTGAAAAGATTTCAAGCAGATTTTGCGTCGTACAAGAACGACGACACAGACTGGCTGACGCCAGACTAAGAGGACGCAGTACGGCACAAAATCTGTCGGAAAGAATTTGACTATCAAACCGGAGATTAGTATAAACCATAATTTTTTATTTTTTACTAAATTTCAACTAATTATTATTTATCTCTTGACAAAATAAATATGTTTATTGTATAATTACCTTTGCAATTATATTATTATATGCAAATTACCCATGCCGCTTGGCAGATGGGAGGGAAAATAGATGGCAGAAATTAGATTAAAAGATAATGAATCTCTTGAAAGTGCTTTAAGAAGATTTAAAAAGCAGTGTGCCAGAGCAGGCGTTATAGCTGAGGTACGCAAAAGAGAAGCTTACGAAAAACCTTCTGTTAAACGTAAGAAGAAATCCGAAGCAGCTCGTAAACGCAAATATAGATAAATAAATTAAAAGCGGACAGAGCAACTGTCCGCTTTTTGCAATTTGATAAGGTTATTAAATCAGGAGAGTTTATTATGAAAAAAATACTTGTTTTATTAGGTCCTAACCTTAATTTGGTTGGTATTCGAGAAAAGGGAATATACGGCAGTGACAGTGCGTCTGATATTAATAAAGAAATAATTGAGTATGCTAATAGTAAGGGATATGAATGTGAAATTTTTCAGTCTAATCACGAGGGTGACTTGATTGATTCTATTCATAACGCAAGAGAACAGTATGATGCCGTAATTATTAACGCAGGCGCTTTAACTCATTACAGCTACGCTTTAAGAGACGCAATTGCAGGAGTTAGTCTTCCTTTTATTGAAGTTCATATGTCCAATATTCATTCAAGGGAAGAATTCAGACATTTGTCTGTTATAGCTCCTGTTTGCAAAGGACAAATTTGCGGATTCGGCAAAACAAGCTATTTTCTTGCAATTGAGGCATTAAAGGATATGATTTAATTGAACGAACAACAAAAAAGAATTAATAAGATAAGAGATATTATCAGTATTGATAATGAAGCCTTGATTATTACTTCAAACTCTAATGTATATTATTACACAGGTTTTAATAACAGCGAAGGAACGGTTGTAATAACAAAGAAACATTCTTATTTATTAGTAGATTTCAGATATATAGAAACTGCCAAAAAAACAGTAAATTCCTGTGAAGTTGTAATGTTTAATTCATTAAATGACCTTTTGTCTGAAATATTAAAAGACAATAATATTTCTCTTGTTTATACCGAAACGAAAGGTTTAACCTTTTATACTTATAACAAGCTGAAAAACTCACTGAATAAATCAAAAATTAAAATTTCAACCAATAATATTCTTGACTCAGCAATAGAAAATCAGCGAATGCTTAAATCTAAAAAAGAGATTGATTTAATGCAAAAGGCACAGGATATCACTGAAATTTCTTATAAAGAAATACTGCCTTTAATTAAACCTGGCGCAAGAGAAATAGATATTAAAAACGAGATTGAATACAAAATCAAGAAAAACGGCGGAGAGGGAGTATCCTTTGATTTAATGACCATAACAGGCAAAAAGACGTCACTTCCTCACGGCGTTGCAGGTGATAAAGTTATCAAAAGCGGTGACTTTTTTACCTTAGATATCGGTTCAATTTATAAAGGCTATCACAGCGATATGACAAGAACCATAGCCGTTGGTAATGTATCAGATAAGCAAAAAGAAATTTATAATATAGTTTTAAATGCACAATTAACTGCACTTGAAATGGTTAAATCGGGAATATCTTGTTCTGTTATTGACAAAAAGGCAAGAGATATAATATCAAAAGCAGGATACGGAGAATGTTTCGGCCATTCTACAGGACACGGAGTGGGACTTGATATTCACGAGAAACCAAATGTGTCTCCAAAAGGTGACATAATTTTAAGCAAGGGGATGGTTATTACAATAGAGCCGGGTATTTATCTTGAAAATCAGTTCGGTGTACGAATTGAAGATATGGTTGCAGTGACTGATAAAGGATACTATAACTTTGCAAAACTTGATAAAGAGCTCTTAGTTTTATAAAGTTCTTGCATTTTTGGAAATAATATGTATAATTATATAAGGATTGTATGGCAAATTAAGCTATACTAATATTTCAGGAGGTTTATTTATGATATCAGCAGGTGATTTCAGAAACGGCGTTACTTTCGAGATGGACGGACAGGTTGTTTCAATTATTGAATTTCAGCATGTTAAACCCGGTAAAGGTGCTGCGTTTGTAAGAACAAAAATAAGAAATGTTATTACAGGCGCTGTAGTTGAAAAAACTTTTAACCCAAACGATAAGTATCCGACCGCATTTATTGAAAGAAAAGATATGGAATACAGCTACAATGACGGCGATTTGTATTACTTTATGGATACTGAAACATGGGAGCAGATCCCTATTAACAAATCAATTTTAGGCGACAGCTTTAAATTTGTTAAAGAAAATATGGTATGCAAAATTTTATCATATAAAGGAAATGTTTTCGGCGTTGAGCCGCCAAACTTTGTTGAATTAACAGTTACAAAAACCGATCCCGGATTTAAGGGTGATACTGCTACTAATGCAACAAAGCCTGCAATACTCGAAACAGGTGCAGAAATTAAAGTTCCTCTCTTTATTGACGAGGGAGAGGTTATTCAAATTGACACACGCACAGGCGAATATATGGGCCGTGCATAAGGAGTAAATTATGAATTTAAATGAAAGAGTTGCTTATCTAAAAGGACTTTGCGAAGGATTAAAGCTTGATGAAAATAAAGATGAAGTTAAGGTCCTTAACGCAATTATTGACTTGCTTGACGATATGGCTTTATCTGTAACTGATATGGAAGAACTTTATGATGATTTAAGTATGCAGGTTGATGAAATTGACGAAGATTTAGGAAATGTTGAAGAGGAACTATACGGTGACGATTATTGCGATTGCTGTGATGACGAAGATGACTTTGACGATGAAGAAGAGCCTTTCTATGAAGTGACCTGCGGTAAATGTAATAAGACAATCTGCGTATCTGAAGATGTGTTGCTTGAGGGAGAAATTAAATGTCCAAACTGCGGCGAGGTTTTAGAGTTTGATTTTTCAGACTTATTTGATGAAGATGCCTGCGACTGCGGTTGCTGCGACCCATCTGATGAAGAAGATTTAATGTCTTAAGCTAACATATGGTATATTTTATAATTTAAACTTAAGCACCCTTAGCGGGTGCTTTTTATTCACTTATAAGCATCTCTCGTATAAAATAAATGAGGGGTGTTTTTTTGCGATGTAAAAGAAAAAAATCAAAACTTCAAAGAAAAATCAGAAAATATATAATAATTTTATTTCTATTATTTACGGCAATAATAGTTTTCTTCGAGTCTAAAGCAGTGCCCTTTCAGGAAAAATATGTAAAAACTCAGGCTGAAATAATATCTAATAATTCTATATCGGAAGCCGTTAATGAAGTACTTGCCGAATATAATTTTGCCTACAACGATATTTCAAACATAAATTATGATGATGACGGAAATGTTATTTCAATTGATACAAACTCTAAAAATATCAACGTATTAAAGACGGCCATGAATGAAGCTGTTCAGGATAAACTTAAAGAAACTAATGTTGAGGTTTTAGTTCATATAGGTCTGTTTACAAATCTTTCACTTCTCAGTAATTTCGGACCAAAAGTAAAATTTGACTTTACATTTGTAGGAAGTTTTAATTCAGAAATAGAAAGTACATTTGAATCAGCAGGACTTAACCAGACAATTCATCACATTAAATTTATTGTAAATGCCAAAATAATTACATTAGCGCCCGATTACTCTGATGCAATAGAATACACAACAGATTTTGAAATTGCTCAATCTGTAATTGTAGGGGATATACCGGCAACATACGCAAATATAGGAAAATTAAGTTGATTTTTGTTTTTTGACCACAATATGTATTGATTATAAAGTTTTTTTGTGTTATTATATTCTATATAATTTATAAGGGGATACTATATTGTCTGATAAAATAAATTCAACTGATAAAATTTCAATTAAACAGTTTGAATATATGAATTTGATTTCCGAAATTATGGAAATCAGAAAAAGAGGGGATAAACCTCTTGCATTTATTCACACATACGGCTGTCAGCAAAATGTTTCGGACAGCGAAAAAATCAAAGGTATGTTAAAAAAATCCGGTTTTGATTTTACCGATGATGTAAACGAAGCAGACTTTATATTGTTTAATACCTGTGCAGTAAGAGAACATGCCGAAGACAGAGTCTTTGGAAATGTAGGAGCCTTAAAATCCTTAAAAAGAAAACATCCAGAAATTATGATTGCTCTTTGCGGCTGTATGATGGAACAGGAGCATATTGCAAATAAAATTTACAAGAGTTTTCCGTTTGTAGGTCTTGTATTCGGAACTCACGCTTTGCACAGTTTTCCCGAACTTTTATATAACAGCTTAGTAAGCGGCAAAAGAATTTTTGAAAGAGGATATGACGATAAAAAGATTTATGAGGGTATTCCCATAAAGCGTGACGGCAGCTTTAAAGGCTGGCTTCCGATTATGTACGGCTGTGATAATTTCTGTACATACTGTATTGTTCCATATGTAAGAGGACGGGAGAGAAGCAGAGAAAAAGAACTTATTATTCGTGAAGCAAAAGAGATGATATTAAACGGATATAAGGATATTACACTTTTAGGACAGAATGTAAACTCTTACGGTAAAAACCTTGAAAATAAAATAACCTTTGCAGAACTTTTAAAAGAAATTGATTCAATCGACGGTGAATATTGGCTTAGGTTTATGACATCTCATCCAAAGGACTGTTCAAAAGAGCTTATTGATACCATTGCAAACGGTAAACATATCAGTACGCATCTGCATTTGCCTTTTCAGTCAGGTTCAGACAGAATTCTAAAACAAATGAACCGTCATTATGACAGAAAAAAGTATCTTGAAATTGTGAATTATGCAAAAGAAAAAATACCCGGATTATCTCTTACAAGTGATATAATTGTCGGTTTTCCCGGAGAAACCTACGAAGATTTCAAAGAAACAATTTCGCTTATAAAAGAAGTAGAATTTACATCATTGTTTACTTTTATTTACTCACCAAGAGTGGGAACTCCTGCTGCCAAAATGGATGACCCTGTTCCTTATGAAGAAAAATCAAAATGGTTCAAAGAACTTCTTGCCGTTCAGGAAGAAATTGCGGCAAAACGCTGTGCTTCAATGGTCGGAACAACTCAAAAGGTATTAATTGAAGGTAAAAAAGAAAAATCAAACGAATTAAACGGCAGAACCTCAGGCAATATAATTGTAGAACTTGACGGAAGTGAAGATTTAATCGGAACTTTCCAAAATGTTGAAATAACAAAAGCAAGAAATTGGATTTTAAAAGGGAAATTGGTATAACATTAATCGAAAATTACTATAACAACAAAGGAGTATTAAAAATGGATATTATAGAGAAAGCAAGAGAATTAGGTAAACTTATTCAGCAGGAAGAAACATATATTAAGCTTCACGAAGCTCAGGAAAAGGCTGACGCTGATACAGAACTTCAGGATTTAATTGGCGAATTTAATCTTAAAAGAATTTCTATTAACAATGAGGCTTCAAAAACCGAAAAAGACCAGGAAAAATTGCAGGCTTTAAATCAGGAAATGAGAGCCGTGTATGCAAAAATTATGCAAAATGAAAATATGATAGCTTACAACGAAGCAAAAGATAAATTTGACATAATTGCAAACAGAGTTACTGCTATCGTTAATAACTCCATAAACGGAGAAGACCCCGAAACAACAGATTTTAGCGCAGGATGCAGCGGAAGCTGTTCAACCTGCGGAGGATGTCACTGATAACCAATAAGATATTTAATTAAATGGGAAGTGGAAAATATGGCGGAATTATCTCCGATGATGAAGCAATATTTTAATATAAAAAATGAAAATAAAGACAGTATATTGTTTTTCCGTCTTGGAGATTTTTATGAAATGTTCTATGAGGACGCAAAAATTGCATCAAAAGAGCTTGAATTAACACTTACGGGCAAGGACTGCGGTCAGGATGAAAGAGCGCCTATGTGCGGCGTCCCTTTTCACAGCTGTGAGGGATATATTGCTAAGCTTGTTTCAAAAGGATATAAGGTCGCAATTTGCGAACAGGTTGAAGACCCTGCAACCGCCAAAGGTATTGTTAAAAGAGATATAATCCGTGTAATTACGCCCGGAACTGTTATTGAGGGCAATATGCTTGATGAAAGCCAAAACAATTATATTTGCTGTGCTTATTCGGATAATAATAAAATAGGTTTATGCTTTTGTGATATTTCCACAGGTCAGCTTTACTGCACATATCTTTCGGGCAAGGAAACAGAGGATAAACTCAAAAACTTTTTAACAAGCTATAATCCCAAAGAAATTCTTGTCGGCGGAGATATTGTTAAAATAAAAGGTCTTGATGTTTTTATCAAGGATAAATTGTCATCAGGAGTTGAAATGCTGTCCGACGATGAATTTGCTCTGCTTACCTGTAAAGATACTGTTGTAAAGCAGTTTGGTGACGAAAGCAAAAAGATAATAGACGATAATGAGCTTGTTTCTGCATTGGGTGCATTAATTAACTATTTAAAATACACTCAAAAAACAGGTTTAGAGAGAATTTCACATATTGAAATTTTTTCAGAAAGCCAATATATGAAGCTTGATTATAATACTCAAAGAAACCTGGAACTGACTTCTACAATGAGAAGCAAAGAAAAAAGAGGTTCACTGCTTTGGGTTTTAGACCAGACTAAAACTGCTATGGGTAAAAGGTTGATCCGTTCATGGATTGAACAGCCATTGATGAATTTAACAATGATTTTGAACCGACAGAATGCAGTGTCTGAATTAGTTAATGATACAGTTTTAAGATTAGAGCTTACTACTTCATTAGTAGGCGTTTTTGATATTGAGAGACTGATGACGAAAATTGTTTACGGTTCTGCAAATGCAAGAGAACTAAGGTCACTTGCAGGCGCATTAGAAAGATTACCTCGTATTTCTCAGCAATTAAGCGGTGTAAAATCAAAGCTTTTAAACTCTTATTATAACAATTTAGATACCTTGGAAGATATTTATTCTTTAATTGATGAAGCAATAGTTGAAGAACCTCCTTTTTCCGTAAGAGAAGGCGGAATGATTAAAGAAGGATATAACGAAGAGCTTGATAATGTAAGCAATGATATGAACAATTCAACAGACTTGCTTGCAGAAATTGAGAACCAACAGCGTGAATTAACAGGCATACCAAAGCTTAAAGTCGGCTATAACAGAGTATTCGGTTATTTTATAGAGGTATCTAATTCATTTAAAGACAAGGTTCCCGATAATTATGTCAGAAAGCAAACCCTGACTAATTGTGAAAGATATATTATCGATGATTTAAAAAGGCTTGAGGGAAGAATCCTCGGTGCAAAAGACAGGGCTATGGCTCTTGAGTACTCACTGTTTGACGGTATAAGGAAAAAGGTTGCAGAAAACCTTGACAGAATCCAGAAATCAGCTCAGGCTATTGCAAACTTAGATGTTTTATGTTCGCTTGCAAATGTTGCATCTGATAACAGATATACACGTCCTGAGGTTAATTTGTCTAATACCATTATACTTAAGGACAGCAGACACCCAGTTGTGGAAAATTTGCTTTCAGATATTCCTTTTGTTCCAAATGACGTTTACCTCGACAACGAATGTAACAGAGTTGCGATAATTACAGGTCCTAATATGGCGGGTAAATCTACATATATGAGACAAATTGCCCTTATTGTACTTATGGCTCAGATTGGTTCGTTTGTTCCGGCATCTTCCGCTCAGATAGGTATTGTCGACAGTATTTTTACAAGAGTCGGTGCATCTGACGATTTAGCGTCAGGCCAGTCTACATTTATGGTAGAAATGAGCGAAGTAGCCCATATCGTAAAAAATGCAACAGATAAAAGCTTGCTTATATTAGATGAAATCGGCAGAGGAACATCTACTTTTGACGGTATGAGTATTGCAAGAGCTGTGCTTGAATATGTTGCGGATAAGAAAACGCTTGGTTCAAAAGCATTATTTGCAACTCATTACCATGAGCTTACTGTTATGGAACAACTGCTGGACGGAGTTAAAAACTATAATATTGCAGTTAAAAAGAGGGGAGACGATATTACTTTTCTAAGAAGGATAGTCCCCGGCGGAGCTGATGACAGCTACGGTATTGAAGTTGCAAAATTAGCTGGCTTGCCTGAATGGATTATAAAAAGAGCTAAACAAATTTTAAAAGAGCTTGAAGCAGGCAATAAAAACAATAATTCTGAAAAACTTTTAAATGTACCTGAAAACGAATCTCCTGAAGATATGCAGTTGAGCTTAATTCCAAATTCAGCCAATGCCATTACGGAAAAGCTGAAAAACGTTGATTTAAACACATTAACGCCTATTGAAGCTATGAATTTACTTTATGAACTTAAAAATTTAGTTTAATTTATTAAATCTGAAAGGCGGTGACGCTAATGGGAGTTATAAACATACTTGATAAACACGTTGCAGAACTTATTGCCGCTGGCGAAGTAGTAGAGCGACCATCTTCTGTTATTAAAGAGCTTGTTGAAAACTCAGTTGATGCAGGTGCAAAAAATATTACAATTGAAATAAAAAACGGCGGTACAACTTTCATTCGTGTCAACGACGACGGCTGCGGCATTATGAAAGATGACGTAAAAAATGCTTTTTTACGTCACGCTACAAGCAAGGTGAAATTTGAAAATGACCTTGATAAAATTTCTACACTCGGTTTTAGAGGAGAGGCTTTGGCGTCAATCAGCGCCGTTTCAAAATTACAGCTTATTACAAGAAATAAATTTGAAAAAATCGGCTCATCTTATGAAATTTTCGGCGGAGAAGAAATATCCTTTTTTGATGCAGGCTGTCCTGTGGGTACAACCTTCATTATAAGGGATTTATTTTATAACGTTCCTGCAAGAATGAAGTTTTTAAAAAAGGATGTTTCTGAGGGCAATGCAGTTTCTGCGTTTGTTGATAAGGTGGCTTTATCACATCCTGAGATTTCATTTACATATATAAGAGACGGCAGACAGATGCTTAAAACCTCAGGTGACGGAAAACTTAAATCTGCCATATATTCGGTTTACGGCAGAGAATTTGCTTTAGGACTTATTCCTGTCAATTATGAATTAAACGGAGTTAAAGTTTACGGTTATATTTCCAAACCTGTTGAGTCTCGTCCCAACAGAAATATGCAGAACTTTTTTATTAACGGAAGATATGTAAAAACAAGAACTGCGTCAATTGCTTTGGAAGAAGCCTTCAAGGGGAGCATTATGGTGGGAAAGTTTCCGTCTTGTGTATTGCATATTGAAATTTCCTATGAAGCAATAGATGTAAATGTCCACCCTGCAAAAGTAGAGGTAAGATTTATTAACGAAAAACCTGTATTTGACGCTGTATATCACGCTGTTAAGTCTGCCCTTTTAAGTTCTGATGAAAGTAAAAATGTTACTTTTAAAAATCCTTCTGCTTTTAATGATATTAAAACTCCAAGTCCTTTTAATATGGCTAAATCTATTATTAAAAATCAAAATTCTGATAGTATTAAACCCGAAAATAAGGAAAAAAAAGAATATAATCCTTTTGTTGAACTGAATTATATTTCATCTGCACCTGAAAAGATAAGTGACAAAAAAAATAATTTTTCCGAAAACGTACAAAACAATAAAAGAAACTTTTCAACTGTACAGAAAAAAAGTTATGTAAGCTCACCTGTAACCGAAGAACCTGCAAAGAAGGAACAAATAAAAAATTATTTGGATTTCTTAAATGAATCTTCAAAATCTGACACATTGCTGTCACAAAATAATGATAACATATCAGCCGAGAGTACAAAAAATTTATCGGAAAATAAAAATATTAATAATGATTCTCAACGAATAGATGATGAAATTAAGCCTTTAATTGAAACTCAAGAACCAACTTTCAGATATATCGGAGAGGCATTTAAAACATACATTATAATCGAAAAAGACAAAGAGCTGATTTTAATAGATAAGCACGCCGCTCATGAAAGAATAATATATGAGAGGTTAAAAAAAGAAAAAGGTGCTGGATTTTCCCAATTACTGTTAAAACCCATTCCCGTTACATTAAGCAAGACCGATTATGACGCATCAGTTAATAACCTTGATATGTTCAGGGAATGTGCTTTTGACGTTGATGATTTCGGCAACGGTGTTTTGCTTGTAAGAAGCGCTCCTCAATATTTAGACGAATCCGATATTGTTGACGCTGTTGAAGAAATGGCTCAGCATATCGCTGAAAATAAAAAAGATATCCGCAGTGAAAAAATGGATTGGATATACCATAATGTAGCTTGCAGAGCCGCTATTAAAGCAGGAAATAAAAGTATAGACAAAGAGTTAATAGAAATTGCAAAACTTGTGGTAACAGACCCGAATATAAGATATTGTCCTCACGGTAGACCTACAAGCATTGTAATTTCAAAACATGAAATAGAAAAGCAATTCGGCAGGGTGTGATTTTTTGAATAAAACGATAAAGGTGATTTCTATTGTCGGACCGACAGCAACAGGGAAAACACGCTTATCTGTTGAAATTGCAAAAAATTTAAACGGCGAAATTATTTCAGCCGATTCAATGCAGATTTACAAGGGAATGACGATTGCCACCGCCGCACCCACCAATGATGAAAAACAGGGAATAAAACACCACTTAATGGAGTTTTTATCTTCCGACAAGAGCTTTTCCGTTGCAGATTATGTTGTGCTTGCTCATAAAGCAATTTATGATATTTACAAAGCAGACAAACTGCCCATTGTTGTCGGGGGAACGGGGCTCTATGTTGACTCACTTTTAAATAATATTAAATTTACCGATAACAGCTATGATATTAAGGTAAGAGAAAAATACACAAATTTACTTGAACAATACGGAGTTTCTTATCTTTTAGATAAATTAAAAGAAATTGATATAGTTTCCTACAACAAGCTTTCAAGAGAAGTTAATGCAAAGCGAATTATAAGAGCTTTGGAATTTTATGAAATAACGGGAAAAACAATAACTGAGCAAAATATTAATTCAAAGCAGGATTCTCCTTATAATGTAATTAAAATCGGTCTTACTTGCAAAGACAGAGAGTTATTATATAACAGAATTAACGAAAGAATTGATATAATGCTTGAAAATGGTTTGCTTAAAGAAGCAGAAAGAGTCTTAAATTCAGATTTAAGCGAAACTGCAAAAAAAGCAATCGGATATAAAGAACTGATTCCGTATTTCAGCGGTGAGCGAAGTCTTGAAGAATGTATTGAAACTTTAAAAATGAATACAAGAAGATACGCTAAAAGACAGCTTACCTGGTTTAGAAAGGACAATGATATTAAATGGCTTTATATTGATGAATATGAAAATTTTGAAGATTTATTTAATAAAGCTTTAAAAATAATAAAAAAGGATTTTGAAAATGGACAAACTTCTTTTTAAAAGAATATTGATCGGCACACTGACGGCATTAATGCTTATATATGTAATTTATTTGTTATTCAGCGCAAATTTTAATGTTATTCAAACAGAAAATGCAACCAAGATAACCATTACAGATAAAATATATTCCGAAGGCTTTATTGTAAGAAATGAAGAATATATAAAAAATGATTCTAAAGGTTATATAGCCTATGAGCTTGGCGACGGTGGGGATATAGAGGCTGACGGAATTGTTGCAAAAATTTATAACAGTTCTTCCGACGCTGTTGCAAGACAGGAAATAGAATCAATTGAAGAGAAGATTAACAATTTAACAGCATTGACAACCTCTTATTATTCGCAGAGTACAGGTCTTGATGTTGTTGATAATGAGCTCAACAATCAGATAATCAGCTTTCTGGGAAATATAAACAAATGCAGGTTTACAACGGCAGAAAGCGATCTCAATAATCTTTTAAGCTCAATTAACAAAAGACAGCTCATCACAGGTCAGGTAACAGACTTTTCCACTAAAATAACTGAGCTTACTTCAAAAAAACAGAGCATTGAAAATTCAAGCAGTGAAAGTACCGGTTTAATTAAAAGTCCTAAAGCAGGATATTTCGTTTCTGCCTGCGACGGTTTTGAAAAATCTGTTGATTATTCTAAAATAGCAGAAATTTCTGTTGAGGATTACGATAATATTAAAGCAAGTACCGTTCCTGAAAATGTAATAGGAAAAGTAGTTGAAAGCCCTAATTGGTATGTTGTATGCAAGGTTCCTGCTGATGACGCTCTCAACTTATCTTTTTTTGAAAATGAGGACGGCGTTACAATTGAAATGCCTTTTTCTTCGACAGAAAGTATTCCCGCTACAATTGTTAAAATAAATCAGACAGATTCTGAATCTGATGCCGTTGTTATTTTTAAATGTAATTATATGAACAGCGATTTGGCTGACGCAAGAAAAGAATCTGTTGAAATAGGTATTCAGGAGTTTACCGGTCTCAGGGTAAGCAAACAGGCGCTTCATGATGATGTTGTAATAAAACATTCAGAAGATGAAAACGGCAACAGCAAAAAAGAAACTAAAAAGGTTCAGGGCGTTTATGTGCTTCACGGAAGTGAAATTCAGTTTAAAGAAGTTTCTGTAATGTATTCCGGAAGCGATTATGTTATTTGTGACCCTGATCCTGAGGACGGAGTATTATTTAACGGTGAAACCGTACAGCTTTATGATAAGGTCGTAACACAAGGAGATAAATTATACGATGGAAAAATTGTTAACTGATGTAGAGTACAATTACAAAAAAATAGAAGAAAGAATTGCAGAGGCGGCTGTTAAATCAGGCAGAAAAAGAGAAGATATAATATTTTTATCCGCCACAAAAACAGTTTCTGCCGACATTATAAATTACGCAATTTCATTAGGTCTTAAATATATAGGGGAAAACAAGGTACAAGAGCTTTTGCAAAAGTATGATGATTATGATTTAGATAATGCCTCTCTGCAATTTATCGGTCATTTGCAGACAAATAAAGTAAAACAGATAGTTGATAAGGTCGATTTGATTCAATCCGTAGATTCTGTTAAGCTTGCTAAAGAAATTTCAAAACAATCTGCTGCAAGAAATATAGTATCTAATGTTTTAGTTGAAGTTAATATCGGAAAAGAAGAAAATAAATCGGGTGTAATGCCTGAAATGGCGGAAGAATTGCTTTGTGAAATATCAACAATGGATAACATTTCCGTCAAAGGATTAATGACAATACCGCCAATTTGTGAAAATAAACAGAAAATTTGTAAATATTTTAATAAAATGCATAATATATTTATTGACATCTCGAGCAAAAAATTAGATAATATATCTATGGAAATATTGTCTATGGGTATGTCTTCCGATTATTATGAGGCAATTTTGGAAGGCGCAACAATGGTTAGAATAGGATCTTCACTATTTGGTGCAAGAAACTACGCAAAATAAGGAGGAATATTTAAAAATGGCTGGATTTGTAGATAAGTTTAAACGTATGTGGGACGCTCCTGATGATGAGTATGAGTATGATGAGTACGGCTATGCTGACGATGGAGCAGAAGAACCTGAAGAATATGAAGAAAGATCGGGCAGAAGAAATGAAGCTGTTGATTATACATCAAGAGGAAGAAGCAAGGTTGTAAACATAAATGCTACTGCAAAATTACAGGTTGCTATTTTTAAGCCTGAAAGGTTTGGAGAAGAAACCCGTACCATTGCTGATGAACTTATAAATACTCATACTGTTGTATTAAACCTTGAAGATACAAATAAAGATATGTCAAGAAGAATTATCGACTTTTTAAGCGGTGTTGCTTATGCTCATAACGGAAAAATCAAAAAGGTTGCTACAAGTACATTTATCATTATTCCTAATAATGTTGATTTAACCGGCGACGATTTACTTGATGAGCTTGAAAACAGCGGTGTATACTTCTGATAAAACAGATAACAGCTTATTTATTTCAAAGCTTGATGATACTTTTAAATTGTCTTTTGTAAGACATAAAAACTGTTATTTGGGGTTTCTTAATGAAGCAGAAATATATTTTGCTGAGGAATATTTAAAAAAATCAAATTATGATTTTTGCTTTTGGGGCGGGTATGAAGACTCCGAAAGAAAAATACTCTGTGCTTTATATAACGATTTTGTAAGTGATGATGTTCCCGTTTCTGCAATTGAGTTTTCTTACAGAAAAACAGACAAACTCTCTCACAGGGACTTTTTAGGTACAATAATGTCTCTTGGAATTGAAAGAGACACTGTGGGTGATATTTTAATAGAAGAGGGAAGAGCTGTTGTTTTTGTAAAAACCGAAATTAAAGATTACATAATTTCACAAATAGATAAAATCGGCGGTGTTGGAGTTAAAATATCAGATGCAGATTTGGAAAATCTTCCTGATAAAGAAAAGTTTAAGGACCAAACCGTTACTTTATCATCTCTCAGACTTGATGCCTTAGTGGCTGTTTTTGCTGGGGTAAGCAGAGAAAAGGCTCAAAGATTAATTTCACAGGGATTAGTTATGATAAATTACTCCCCGTGTACTTCATTAAGCAGAAAAGTTAAAGAGAACGATATAATATCAGTAAGAAAGCACGGAAAATGTATTATTAAGAATTTAATTGGCGAAACAAAAAAGGGTCGCCTTAAATTAGCGGTTCAATTTATAAGATAGGAGTGTTTGGAATGTTAACAATTGATGAAATTAGAAATGCCACTTTCAGAAAGGCAAAAGTCGGCGGTTACAATCCGGAAGACGTAAATGATTTTATTGATGAAGTAGTCATTTCTTTTGAGCAAATTAAAAAGGAAAAGGCTGACTTAGTAAGAAAAATGGATATACTTGCTACAAGGGTCGAGCAATACAGAGCTGACGAAGAAACAGTAAGAAATGCCTTGCTTGCATCACAAAAGGTGGCTGATGCTTCAATCAAAGAAGCAAAAGAAAAATCTGCTGCTATTTTAAGAGAAGCAGAAGCTAAAGCTCAAAAACTTTTAATTGAAACTAATGGTGTAACTGCTAAAGAAAAGGATAATTATTTACAGTTAAAAACCGATGCAGTTCAGTTAAGAGAAGAATTAAAGTCTCTTTATGAAAAACATCTTAAAAATATTGATGATTTACCTACGGCTGTCGAGCTTTATGACAAAAAACAGGAACTTAATAAAAAATTTCCTACTAAATCAGTTAATAAGTTAGAAGTAACCGAAGATGCACCGGCTTCTGAAGAAAAAGCTGAAGAAGTTAAATCAGAGCCTGAAAATACTGCTGAAAAAACAGATGATAAAGATAATGATGATGTAAAAGTAAATCGTCCCAAAAAGTTTGATAACCTTAAATTTGGCGACAACTATGATGTTGGCGAAGAATAATTTGCAAAATTTTAATTAGAGAGGGTTAGGTTTATGTCCCAGGATTACAATTCCACACTTAATCTTCCCAAAACTGAATTTCCAATGAGAGCAGGCTTACCTAAAAGTGAGCCTGTTACTTTGAAGAAGTGGGAAGACAACAAGGTTTATGAAAAATTAATGGAGAAGAACGAAGGAAAACCTTTGTTTGTACTTCACGACGGTCCTCCGTATGCTAACGGTAATATTCACCTTGGAACTGCGCTTAATAAAGTTTTAAAGGATATTATTGTCAGATACAAAAATATGGCAGGCTTTAAGGCTCCTTATGTTCCCGGTTGGGATACCCACGGTCTTCCTACCGAGCTTAAGGCGAGAGCTAAGGCGGGAGTAGGCAATTCTGCAACAATTGACGACTTGGAACTTCGTAAAATATGCAGCGAATTTGCTTCGGGCTATATTGATGACCAGAGAAATCAGTTTAAACGCTTAGGCGGTTTGGGAGAATGGGATAATCCTTATATCACCCTTTTACCTGAATTTGAAGCTACTCAAACCAGAATTTTTTCGGAAATGGCTTGCAAAGGCTACATTTATAAAGGATTAAAGCCTGTTTATTGGTGTTCTGACTGCAAAACTGCTCTTGCAGAAGCAGAAATCGAATATGCAGAAGACCCCTGCCATTCAATTTACGTTAAATTTAATGTTACAGACGATTTGGGAAAATTATCTGCACTTGGTATTGACCCTACAAAGGCTTATTTTGTAATATGGACAACAACTACATGGACTTTGCCTGCAAATGTTGCAATTTGCGTTGGTCCTCAGTATAACTATGCAGTAATTAAATGTAATGACGAGTATTACATTATGGCTGAAGAACTGTATAAATCAGCTATGGAAGCCGCTGAATTAACAGATTACGAAGTAGTTGCTACAATTAAGGGCAGCGAACTTGAATATATGAAAACTCAACACCCGTTCCTTGACAGACAGTCGCTTGTAATTGTAGGTGACCATGTAACTCTTGAAAGCGGTACAGGCTGTGTTCATACTGCTCCGGGACACGGTGTTGACGACTATATAGTTTGCAGAAATTATCCTGAAATTCCTATCATAGTTCCTGTTGACGCTGACGGCGTTCTTACTGAAGAGGCAGGTCAGTTTGCAGGATTGAAAACCGAAGACGCTAATAAACCGATTGCCCTGTATCTTGAAAAAACAGGTGCTTTATTTGCACTTAAAAAGATTATCCACCAGTATCCCCATTGCTGGAGATGTAAAAACCCCGTATTATTCAGAGCTACTGACCAGTGGTTCTGCTCTGTTGATGATTTTAAGGACGAAGCCGTAAAAGCTATCCAGGACGTTGAGTGGATTCCTGGCTGGGGCAAAGACAGAATTACATCTATGGTTAAAGAGCGCAAAGATTGGTGCATTTCAAGACAGAGAAAATGGGGAGTACCGATTCCTATTTTCTACTGTGAAGAATGCGGCGAAGCTTTAATTGATAAAGACGCAATGAATGCCGTTGCCGATTTATTTGAAAAAGAAGGCTCAAACGCTTGGTATACTCACGAAGCTGACGAAATTTTACCAAACGGTACAAAATGCCCTAAATGCGGATGTAACCATTTCGCAAAAGAAAAAGATATTATGGATGTATGGTTTGACAGCGGTTCTTCATATGCTGCTGTTATACAGAAAAGACCGAACCTGCATTTCCCTGCTGATTTATATTTAGAGGGTGCTGACCAGTACAGAGGCTGGTTCCAGTCATCACTTTTGACTTCTGTAGCAACTCAGGGCACAGCCCCATATAAAACTGTTTTGACACACGGCTGGGTTGTTGACGGAGAAGGCAGAAAGATGAGCAAATCTTTAGGAAACGGCATTGAACCCCAAGAAATCATTGACCAGTATGGTGCAGATATTTTAAGACTTTGGGTTGCATCTTCCGACTATCACGCTGATATTAGGATTTCCAAAGATATTTTAAAGCAGTTATCAGAGTCCTACAGAAAAATCAGAAATACTGCAAGATATATTTTAGGCAACCTTTATGACTTTGACCCTGACACAGACAAAGTTAATACAAACGACCTTTATCCTATTGATAAATGGGCGCTTGTTAAGCTTAATGAGCTTATTGAAATGGTTAAAACGGCTTACGATAAATATGAATTTCATCAGGTTTATCATAGTATTCATAACTTCTGTGTTGTTGATATGTCAAACTTCTATCTTGATGTTTTAAAGGACAGACTTTACACAGAAAAAGCAGACAGCTTATCAAGAAGAGCCGCTCAGACAGCAATTTACACTATTGTTGACGCTATGACAAGAATGATAAGTCCAATTCTTGCTTATACCTCCGATGAAATCTGGGGATATATGCCTCATAGCAAAGATGACAACACCGAAAATGTTGTATTTACAAATATGCCCGAACAGGCTAATATTACTGTTGAAGACGGATTTATGGATAAATGGGACAGAATTCACGAGTTAAGAGATAATGTCAAGAAAACTCTTGAATCATTTATTAAAGATAAAACAATTAAATCTTCTCTTGAAGCAGTCGTCAATCTTTCTGCAAGCGGTAAAACGTTTGAATTTCTTTCAGGTGTAAAAGATGAATTAGCCGCTGCATTTATTGTTTCATCTGTTAATATCGCTCAGGGCGATACTGATGAAATTAAAATTGAAATAGAAAAAGCAAATGGCGGAAAATGCGAAAGATGCTGGAGTATCAGCGAGACAGTAGGAGAGAATAGCGAACATCCTACGCTCTGTTCACGCTGTTGCGAAATCTTAAAGTAATTATACTAATTTAAACTGAAATTAGTACAAATCGGTGTAGCTGTTTGTTACACCGATTTTTGCCTTGTAACAAACTGTTCGTAAACAGTCGGGCAAAAAAAGCGTGTTTATATATGGATACTGTCTGCTCGGATATGGCTAGCCACCGGCTGCTTTTTACAGGAGGATAAAATGCCGTTTATTGTATTGATATCTGCAATAACTGTTGCAGGTATAGACCAACTTCTTAAATTTTTAGTTGCAGAATATTTAAAGCCGGTAAGTTCTGTTAATGTTATACCGGGACTTTTTTCTTTAACTTATGTAGAAAACAAGGGCGCAGCCTTCGGAATTATGTCAAATATGAGATGGGTATTTATTGTATTCACCTTAATAATAGTTGCAATACTTATTTACATAGTTATAAAAAATGAAATAAAAAGTAAATTGTTTATTGTGTCTGCAATACTTTTAATAGGCGGAGGAATAGGCAATTTAATAGACAGAATTTTTAATGGGTATGTTATCGACTATTTAAGTCTGTCATTTTTTCCGCCTGTCTGCAACTTTGCAGATTACTGTATTACATTCGGTTCTGTAATACTCGTTATATACCTTATTTTCTTTTCAAACTTTTTTAAAGATAATAAAAAGGTAAAGGCTGATGAATAAAATAGAAATTAAAGTAACGGAAACAGAAGCAGGAGAGAGAATCGACAAGTTTTTATCTCTCAAAATCGAAAACTGCTCAAGGTCAATGATGACACAGCTTATTGATAACGGAAACGTGCTTGTTAATAACATTTTAATTAATAAAAAATACAAGGTATGTTCTGATGACTTAATAACCGTTGAAATTCCTGAACCCGTCCCATACAAAGCAGAAGCCGAAAATATTCCGTTAGATATCGTTTATGAAGATGAAGATTTGCTGGTCGTAAATAAGCCAAAAGGAATGGTTGTTCATCCTGCGGCTGGGAATTACAGCGGTACGCTTGTTAATGCATTATTATATCACTGCAAGGGCAGTCTATCGGGAATAAACGGAGTTTTAAGACCGGGAATAGTTCATCGGATCGATAAAAACACAAGCGGACTTTTAATAGTTGCCAAAAATGACTTTGCACATAAATCTTTAGCAAAACAAATTAAAGAGCATAGCTTTACAAGAGAATATGAAGCAGTTGTAATGGGAAATTTAAAGGATGAAAAAGGAACTGTAAACGCTCCTATCGGCAGAAATCCCAATAACAGAAAGAAAATGTGCGTTACAGAGAAAAATTCAAAAAACGCCGTTACCCATTATGAAGTAATTAAGCGCTATTCAGGACATACTCATATCAAATGCATACTGGAAACAGGCAGAACTCATCAGATCAGAGTCCATATGGCATATTTGGGACATCCTGTTTGCGGTGATGAGGTTTATGGCTATAAAACAAAAGAAAAATTTAATTTTGAAGGTCAATGTCTTCACGCTAAAAAAATAGGTTTTATTCACCCGAGAAGCAACGAATTTCTGTTTTTTGATTCAAAGCTTCCTGATTATTTTAAGGAATATATTGAAAAATTAGAAAAAATCAGTTAAATAATATTTCTTTTTTATAAAAAAGCCTTGCAATTTCTGCATAGTTATGTTATTATTAATAGGCATTTGGAAACCGTTGGCTATGCTGATGGGGTTCAAATAACGGTTTAACCGTAATTTTGAAACGGATAGTCCTCTGCACATTAGTGTACGAATGTCTGAAAATAATAGGAGGAAAATTAATGGACGCATTAAAAACAATTTCTTCAGAATGTTTGAAACCTGAAACACCAAAATTCAGCGTTGGTGATACAGTTAAGGTTTCCGTAAACATTCGTGAAGGTGAAAGAGAAAGAATCCAAATGTTTGAAGGTACAGTTATCGCTAAAAGAGGCAGCGGTATTGCTGAAACATTTACTGTAAGAAGAATATCTTACGGCGTTGGTGTTGAAAGAGTATTTCCGCTTCATTCGCCAAATGTTAAAGATGTTCAGGTTGTTCGTTACGGTAAAGTAAGAAGAAGCAAACTTTATTATCTTCGTGACAGAGTTGGTAAAGCTGCTAAGGTTAAAGAGCAAATTTCAAAATAATATTGAGGGACTTATAGAAGTCCCTTTTTTCCTATATTCATATGAGGTAAAAAAATGGACGAAGAAAAAATGGAATTACTTAACAAGTTAATGGAAGACAACAAAGATTCTGAACTTTCAAAATCTTCTAAAATTAAAGTTGAAGCTAATAGCTCAAAAAGCATGTCAATTATTTATGATTGGGTTCAATGCATTTTAATTGCTTTTATTGCTGTTGCCATTTTATTGACCTTTGCTTTCAGAGTTATTAATGTTGACGGCGATTCTATGATGGATACTTTGTTTAATTCTGACAAAGTACTTGTATCTGAATTGTTTTATACTCCGAAAGATAACGATGTTGTTGTTATAAGCCATGGCGCCCAATTTCCAAAGCCTATTATAAAAAGAGTTATCGCAACAGCTGGTCAGACGCTCGATATTAATTTTGAAACAGGGGAAGTTGTTGTAGACGGTATAGTCATTAATGAAGATTATATAATCGGGGAAACAAAAAGAGGCAACGCTGAAATTCCAAGCGTAATTCCTGAAGGTAAAGTTTTTGTTATGGGTGATAACAGATCGGTATCTCTCGACAGCCGCTTTGAGGAAATTGGTCTTATAAATGAAACAGATATTATAGGTAAAGCTGAATTTGTTTTTCTTCCATTCGAGCATTTTGGATTTGTTGAAAAATAATTGAAAAATTATTGATTTGAACTCCTATTCGTTTTATAATGAATATGAGTTCTTTTTTTTGCAAGGTGATTTTGTATATGAGATATAAAATAAAAAATAATTTAGTTTATTTCAATGTTTTTTATATATTTTATTATTTATTGTGCGCATTTATTGTTTTTGTTCTTATTTTTACGTTTATGTTCCGAATAGTTACTGTTACAGGCAGTTCAATGAAAGGTACGCTTTTAAATGGAGACAAACTTATCGTCAGCGCACTTTTTTCAGAACCTAAATGCGGTGATATTATAATTGCAAATGAGGAAGAAGAAATTGGTAAAATAATTGTAAAAAGAGTAATTGCAACAGAAGGTCAAACTATTAAAATTGATTATGAAAATAATCAGGTTGTCGTTGACAATATTATTATTGATGAACCTTATCTTTCGGTAAAAACAACTAAACCGACTGATTATTGGGAAATTCCAAGCGTTATACCAAAGGGATATGTTTTTGTAATGGGCGATAACAGACCAAATTCTTTAGACAGCAGGGATTCAAGATTACAGCTGATTGCTCTTGAAGATATTGTAGGTAAGGCTGAATTTATTGTATCTCCCATTAACAGAATTACATATCTATATTAAAGGTGAAATTATGTCAGAAGTACAAAATATTCAATGGTTTCCGGGTCATATGACCAAAACCAAAAGAAAAATACAGGCGTCTTTAAAGCTTGTTGACGCAGTAGTTGAAATTTTAGATGCAAGAATTCCAATAAGCAGCAGAAATCCCGATATTGCAAATTTAATACAGAATAAACCAAGAATTGTTCTGCTTAACAAATGTGATATGGCTGATAGTAATTCAACTCAAAAGTGGATTGATTATTTTAATCAAAATAATATATCTGCTATTGCCGTTGATTGCAGAAGCGGCAAGGGAATTAACAGGTTTGTTCCCGCATTAAATAATGTTTTGAACCAAAAATTAAACTCACTTAAAAGCAAAGGAATGATTAATCCTATTTTAAGAGTTATGATCGTAGGTATTCCAAATGTAGGAAAATCCTCTTTTATTAACAGAATTGCAAAACAAACTAAAGCAAAAGTTGAGGACAGACCGGGTGTTACAAGAGGAAATCAGTGGTATACAATTTCTAAAAATTTTGAACTGCTTGATACTCCGGGAGTTTTATGGCCTAAATTTGATGATCAGATGACTGCCGAGCATTTAGCTTTTACAGGTGCAATAAAGGACCAAATTATGGATGTTGAATTGCTTGCTATGAGGCTTATTGAAGTATTGTCTGATATTAAACCGCAAAAATTTATGGAAAGATTCAAGCTTACCGATGATGTTTTTAATACTGCTGAGAACAGCTATGAAATATTAAAAATTATCGGTAAAAAAAGAGGAATGTTGCTCTCAGGCGGAGAAATAGATACGGAGCGTGCCTCAACTATGATACTCGATGAATTCAGAGCAGCAAAACTTGGTCAAATTACATTAGAGTTTCCCTCAGAGTTTTTAGGTAAGGTGTGAAATGGAAAAAGATTGGTTAAAATATGAAAACGAACTTTTAGCAAATGGATATAAATACATTTGCGGAGTTGATGAAGCAGGCAGAGGTCCGTTGGCGGGACCAGTTTGTGCGGCGGCAGTTATTTTGCCGGAAAATAAAATAATTGATGGTGTAAACGATTCAAAAAAACTTTCTGAAAAAAAGAGAGAAATACTTTTTGATATTATAAAAAAAGAAGCAATATCATATAGTATTGCTTTTTCTTCTGTTGAAGAAATTGAAAAATTTAATATTTTAAACGCAACTATGCTTGCAATGAAAAGAGCAGTGGAGAGGCTAAATGTTAAAGCAGACTATGCAATTATAGACGGAAATAAAACACCTGATTTAAAAATCCCCTGCAAAAGCATTGTTAAAGGCGATGCAAATTCAATATCAATAGCTGCTGCATCTATTCTTGCAAAAGTTTCAAGAGACAGGTTATGTTATGAATATGCTGAAAAATATCCTCAGTATATGTTTGATAAGCATAAAGGCTATGGAACTAAACTGCATATGGAAAAAATCAAAGAATACGGACCATGTGAAATTCACAGAATGAGCTTTCTTACTAAGATTTTAAATAAATAGTTATGAATACAAACACAAAATTAACAGGCAACTTTGGCGAAGAGGTTACTCAAAAATATCTTGTAAAGAAGAAATATAAAATTTTAGAAAAAAATTTTAGCTGCAAACTTGGCGAAATAGACATAATTGCTGCAAATAAAAACAATATTATTTTTGTTGAGGTTAAAACAAGGGGAGAACATTCGCTCATCTTGCCGTCTGAATCGGTTACTAAGTCAAAACAGAAGAAAATCATAAAAACTGCATCACTTTATTTAATGTATAATCCATGTGAATTACAGCCAAGATTTGATGTTGCAGAAGTTTACATTTCGGAAAATAAAAGCTATAAAATCAACTATATTGAAAACGCTTTCATTCAGGAGGGTGATTATGCAGCTTTTTGACTTGCATTGTGATACATTGTATAAGGCAGTAACAGAGAATAAAGATTTAAGCTCTGATGATTGTCATATATCCGTAAACAAAACCGATTTTTTAGAAAAATGGATACAATGTTTCGCTGTCTGGATACCTGATGATGTTACTGACGAATATGCAGATTTTCTTTTTGATAAGGGATATAAAATATTGAAAGAAAATTGTGAAAAATACGGAATCAGCTTACTTAATAACTTTAATAAGCTTAAAACATCTATAAATAATTGTAATAAATGCTGTTTTCTGACAGTTGAAAATGGAAAGCTTTTACACGGTAAATTAGAAAATATTGATAAATTAAGTAAATATAATGTAAAAATGATAACCTTAACATGGAACGGTGATAATGAAATCGGAACAGGTGCTTTAACCCATAAAAAATCAGGTCTGACCGATTTTGGTTTCAAAGCTGTAAAAAGGCTTGAAGAAAGCGGTATCGTTGTTGATGTATCTCACGCAAGCAAAAGTACTTTTTATGATGTCGCCTATATTAGCGAAAAGCCCTTTATAGCAACTCATTCAAATTCCTATACTGTCACAAAACATAAGAGAAACCTTACAGACGAGCAGTTTTCTATTATTAAGGACAGGGGAGGCATTGTAGGAATTAATTTCTACAAAGAATTTTTAAATAATAATGAAAAAGAAGCCTGTATGTACGATATTTTAAAGCATACAGAACATTTTTTGTCTTTAGGCGGAGAAAACACTGTTGCGATAGGTTCTGATTTTGACGGCTGTGACTTGACAAATGATATAAAAGATATAAAATCTACAGGCGAAATCTATGAACTTTTTTTAAAAGAAAATTACAGCGAAAGTCTGCTTAATAAGCTGTTTTTTTATAATGCGTTTAATTTTTGCCGAAACTTTGACAATTTATAAATTATGTTGTAAAATAACTTATTGTTGATGCTAATTGACGATTAAATAGAAAGATTCTTATTAATAAAAATTATATTAGTATTATTAACATCTTTGAAAGGAAGATTATATGCTATACAACAGTACAGAAAACGCAAATGAAGTTGTATCATCTGCACAGGCTATTGCCATGGGAATTTCTCCTGACGGAGGTCTTTTTGTACCGCAGGAGTTTCCACAGTACTCTCTTGATACTTTTAAAGAGCTTTTGTCCCTTGATTATCAGGGAAGAGCAAAGAAAGTATTTGCAGACTATTTAACAGATTTTACAGCCGAAGAAATTGCTGATTGCGTGGATAAGGCTTATACTGAAGAAAAATTTGAAAGCAAAAATCCTGCGCCTATTGTCTCTAAAAAATATAACGGAAATGACGTTAATATTCTTGAATTATGGCACGGTCCGACCTGTGCTTTTAAGGATATGGCTTTACAGATTTTACCTCATCTTCTTACTAAATCTCTTAAAAAAACTTATGACGGTAAGGATGCCGTTATCCTTGTTGCAACATCAGGGGATACAGGCAAAGCGGCTCTTGAAGGTTTCAAAGATGTTGAACATACTAAAATAATCGTATTCTATCCTGTTGACGGCGTCAGCCCTATGCAAAAGCACCAGATGACAACCCAGGCAGGCAATAATGTTAATGTTTGCGCAATTAAAGGTAACTTTGACGATGCTCAGACAGGCGTCAAGAAAATTTTTACAACACCTGAAATATCAACAAAGCTTGCAGAAAACAATATGCTGTTCAGCTCCGCAAATTCAATTAACTGGGGCAGACTTTTACCACAGGTCGTTTATTATATTTCTGCTTATTGCGATATGGTTAATGCAGGAAAAATAGCTTTAGGCGATAAAATTAATGTTGTTGTACCAACAGGCAACTTCGGTAATATTCTTGCCGCATATTATGCAAGCTGTATGGGACTTCCAATCAATAAATTTATCTGTGCATCCAATTCAAATAACGTGCTTACAGATTTTATCAATACAGGCGTGTATAATAAAAACAGAGAATTTTTTACAACAATCTCCCCGTCAATGGATATTCTTGTTTCAAGTAATCTTGAAAGATTGCTTTATAAATTATCAGGAAACAATGATGTTGTTACAAAAGACTGGATGACTAAACTTAAAACGGAAAGCACATATGAAGTAACCGATGAAGTTAAAAAAACAATCAACAGTCTGTTTTTTGGCGGTTTTTGTGATGATGATAACACAAAACAAACTATTAAAAATATGTTTGAGCAGGAAGGCTATCTCTGTGATACACACACGGCAGTTGCCGTTAATGTATATGATCAGTATGTAGAAAAAACAAATGATAAAACACCTGTAATTATTGCGTCTACTGCAAGTCCCTATAAGTTCTCTAAGGCTGTTTTAGAAGCTGTTAAGCCTGATGTTGAACTTCCTGAAACGGAGTTTGAAATGGTTGATATGCTAAATCAAATTACAAACGCAAAAATTCCTGTTCCTCTTGCAGCTTTAAAAGATAAAAAAGTAAGATTTAATAATACTACAGAAATTAATTCAATGCCTGATTATGTACTTAATGCATTGGAGATAAAATAATGTCTTTATACGCAATAGCGGACTTACATTTGTCGTTAGGTACAGATAAACCAATGGATGTTTTTTCAGGCTGGGATAATTATGTTGAAAGACTGGAAAACAACTGGAGAAAACTTGTAACCGATAAAGATACCGTTGTTATTCCCGGAGATATATCTTGGGCAATGAAGCTTGATGAATGCTACAAAGATTTTGAATTTATTAATAAATTGCCGGGTAAAAAGATTTTTTGTAAAGGAAATCACGATTACTGGTGGACAACTAAAAGTAAAATAGAAAATTTTCTAAAAGAAAATAATTTTGATACTATATCTGTTTTATTTAATAATTCATATCTTGTAGATAACATTTCAATCTGCGGTACAAGAGGTTGGTTTATCGAATCTGAAAGCAATGAAGACATAAAAATTCTTAACAGGGAACTTGGCAGACTTAAAACTTCGCTTGACAGTGCAGTTAAATCAGGAGGAACTTCCACGGTATTTTTACATTATCCGCCTGTATACGGCAATCAGGAATGTTGTGAAATAATTGAAATGCTGAATGAATATAATATTAAGAATTGCTATTACGGACATATTCACGGTTCTAAAAATGCTAAAAATGCAGTTGAGGGAATATATAAGGGCATTAATTTTCACTTGGTATCCTGTGATAAGTTGGGTTTTATGCCATATCTTGTGAGATAATATTGTAAATACTGAACTCCAATTAAAAAGTGGATTTCTTTTAAGCATTTTTTGCGCCATACATTGCGCCCTGTCCACGAAAGGCGCCAGCCCTTCTGCGGTATGGCACTCGTCTGGCACAAAATCTGCTCTGCAATTTTATCTCATTTTTAACTGAAGTTTAGTATTATCTCTTGCAAATATGTTATATTTATGATATAATTTATTGATTTTTATTTACGGAGGAAAGTTAAATGAGTTTAAAATCATCTAAAAAATTGGAAGAGGCAAATAAATTTGAATTAGAGGTAGCTGTAGACGGCGAAGTTTTTAAAAGTGCTGTAAATAAGGTTTATAAAAAGCAAGTTAAAAAAATTAATATTCCAGGTTTCAGAAAAGGCAAAGCGCCAAAGCAAATTGTTGAAAGAATGTATGGCAAAGAAGTATTTTATGATGACGCTATGCAGGACTGCTATCCCGAAGCTCTTGCAGACGCTTCAAAGGAAGCAGAAGTTAAAATTGTTGCTGTTGACACATTAGAAGCAATTGAAGCCGGTGACGACGGTTTTACTTTTAAGGCTGTTGTTATTGTTGAACCTGAGGTTGAAGTAACTGATTACAAGGGAATAGAAGTAGAAAAGAAATCTACGGAAGTAACCGATGAATTAATTAATGAAGAAATTGAAAAAGTAAGAGACAGAAACAGCAGAATGATTACTGTAGAGGACAGAACTGCTGAAAACGGCGACATTGTTGTTATTGATTTTGAAGGCTTTGTTGACGGTGAAGCTTTTGAGGGCGGAAAGGCTGAAAACTACAACCTTAAATTAGGTGACGGTCAGTTTATTCCCGGATTTGAAGAACAAATTATAGGTCATAAAACAGACGAAGAATTTTCAATTAACGTAACTTTTCCTGAAGATTATCAGGCTGAGGAACTTAAAGGCAAAGACGCTGAATTTAAGATTAAGCTTCACGAAATCAAAGTTAAAGAACTTCCTGAAGTTGACGACGAATTTGTTAAAGATGTCAGCGAAAAAGAGACTCTTGAAGAATATAAACAAGAACTTTCAGAGCAGATTAAATTACGTCTTGAAAATGAAGCAGACAGAGACTTTGATAATCAGCTTATTGATAAAATCATTGAAAATACAAAGGGAGAAATTCCTGAAGCAATGTATAACAATCAGGTAAACGATATGATGAGAGAATTTGATATGCGTTTACATTCACAGGGTATGGACCTTGATACATACCTTAAATATACAGGTATGGATGCAGAAAGCGTTACTGCCATGTATAAGCCTGAGGCTGAGAAGAGAGTCAAATTAAGACTTGCTCTTCAGGCTATTGCTAAAAATGAAAACCTTGAAGCAAATGATAAAGATATTGAAGAAGAATATAACAGACTTGCAGAGGCTTATAAAATGGATGTTGAAAAAGTTAAAGAAGCTATTTCATCAGACGGTCTTGCAGAAGACATCAAAGTTGATAAGGCTATGAAGTTTGTAAGAGATAATGCAAAAACAAAATAATTTGTATATCTATTAATTTTTTGCCGATGATTAATTAGAAAGGATATGATTACTATGGCATTAGTTCCTTACGTTGTAGAGCAAACAAATCGAGGCGAACGTTCATATGATATTTATTCAAGACTTTTAGAGGACAGAATCATTATGCTTAATGAGGAAGTAAACAATGCAAGCGCAAGCGTTGTAGTTGCACAGCTTTTGTACCTTGAAGGTCAGGATCCGACAAAAGACATAAGCTTATATATTAACAGTCCCGGCGGTTCAGTTACTGACGGCTTTGCAATTTTTGATACAATGAATTATATAAAATGCGATGTATCAACAATTTGTATGGGTATGGCGGCAAGTATGGGAGCATTTTTGCTTGCAGCAGGTGCAAAAGGAAAAAGATATGCTTTGCCTAACAGCGATATTATGATTCACCAGCCAAGCGGTGGTGCCCAGGGACAGGCAACAGATATGGAAATTCATACAAGGCATATTTTGAATACAAAACAGCGTCTTAATGAAATTCTTGCAGCCAACACAGGACAGCCGATTGATGTTATTGCAAGAGATACAAACAGAGATAACTTTATGACTGCACAACAGGCATTGGAATACGGCCTTATTGATAAAGTAATAGATAAAAGATAAGAGAGAGGTATAATATATGCCTAATAAAACCAAGGATAATGATTTATACTGTTCATTTTGCGGAAAACCTCAGGAACTTGTAGGAAGACTTATTGCAGGACAAAACGGTTATATTTGTGACCGTTGCGTTGAACTTTGTATGAATATTCTTGATGATACCGAAGGGTTTGACGGTCTTAACTATTCTGAAAGGAACGAATCCGCAAATGATATGGTGACACTTTTAAAGCCACGTCAAATAAAAGCAATATTAGACGAATATGTTGTGGGTCAGGATGATGCTAAAAAAACTTTAAGTGTTGCTGTTTACAACCATTACAAAAGAGTCTTTAATGATGATAACGATGTTGAGTTCTCAAAAAGTAATGTGCTTTTGCTTGGCCCGACAGGCGTAGGCAAAACTCTATTGGCTCAAACATTGGCTAAAGCTCTCGATGTTCCTTTTGCGATTGCAGACGCTACAACTTTAACAGAGGCAGGATATGTTGGAGAAGATGTAGAAAATATTTTGCTTAAATTGATACAAAACGCAGATTATGATATTAAAAAAGCAGAAAAAGGCATTATTTACATTGATGAAATTGATAAAATTTCAAGAAAATCAGAAAACCCCTCAATTACCCGTGATGTAAGCGGTGAGGGAGTACAGCAGGCTCTTCTTAAAATTGTAGAGGGTACTGTTGCAAACGTTCCCCCTCAGGGAGGAAGAAAACACCCACAGCAGGAATTTTTGCAAATCGATACAAGAAATATTTTGTTTATTTGCGGAGGAGCTTTTGACGGACTTGAAAAAATCGTTGAAAAACGCAAAGGCAAATCTGTTCTTGGATTTGAAGCTGATGTTAAGGAAAAACAAAAGCTTAATGAAACCAATTGGATGTCAGATGTTATCGCTCATGACTTAGTTAAATTCGGAATTATCCCCGAGCTTGTAGGCAGACTTCCTGTTATAACGGCTTTAAGAGGATTAGACGTTGACGCTCTTATTCAAATTCTAACTGTTCCTAAAAATTCAATAGTTAAGCAATATACAAAATTATTTGCTTTAGATGATGTTGAACTTGAGTTCGATATATCGGCTCTTGAAGCGATTGCAAAAAAAGCACAGGAACAACACACCGGTGCAAGAGGATTAAGAGGAATTTTGGAAGGTACTCTAAATGAGCTGATGTTTGAAACTCCATCTGATTCTACAATTAAAAAAATTATTATCAACGATGATGTAATTAACAATGGTGCTGAACCTGAAATCATCAGAAAGAATGTTACTAAGTCTAAAAAAAATGGATTAAAGAAAAAGAGTTCAGATAAAAATACTGCATCACTAATATGATTTTCAATAGCTGTATCATTGTTTAACAATATACAGCTATTAGATATTTTAAGGATAAAATTATTATGGATATAAAATATGATACAATTTATAAATTACCTGTTTTGCCTTTGAGGGGACTTGTGATTTTTCCGAAAACATTATTGAATTTTGATGTTGTAAGAAAAAGGTCAATAGCTTCAATTAAGGATGCTATGCGCGGCAATCAACTTATATTTATTTCAGCACAAAAAGATGCGTCTAAAAAAGTGCCTGATGTTGAAGATTTATACGATGTTGGCGTAGTAGCAAAAATTGTTCAGGTTTTAAAACAGCCTGATGACATTACAAGAATTGTTGTCGAAGGATTATGCAGAGCAGAGGTTGTTTCTTTCGATAATGAAAGCAGGATCATGACAGCAGAAGTCAGAACTGTTTCAGATTTTGAAGAAGAACAAATTACTCCGCACACAAAGGCTCTGATGAGGTCTGTAAAGGAAACCTTTGAAACATACATACATTTAGTTCCTAAAATGCCGCCTGATATTATATTTAAAATAGCAATGTGCAAAAAAGGCGGAGAGCTTTGCGATACGATTGCAAACAACCTGTTGCTTGATTATCAGATTAAACAAAAAATTCTTAATTGTTTTGATGTTACAGACAGACTTGAAAGACTTTTTCAAATAATATTGGAAGAAGTTGAAATTTTAAGTATCCAGTCTGAAATTTGCGAAAAAGCTAAAGTCAATATTGATGAAAATCAAAGACGCTATTTTCTCCGTGAACAGCTTAACATTATTGAAGAAGAGCTTGGGGAAGAGCAAAGTCCTTTAGATGAAGCAGAGGACTATGCAGAAAAAATAGAAGATCTTTTTTTAGATGAAAGCTCAGAAACAGCGTTGCTTAAAGAATGCAGGAAAATTTCAAAAATGCCATACGGCTCTCAGGAAGCAAGCGTTATAAGAACTTATCTTGATACTGTTTTGGAACTTCCATGGAATAAATATACAAAGGACGTTATTGATTTGCCTAAAATCAGGACAGTCCTCGATAAAAACCATTTCGGTTTAGATAAAGTAAAAAAAAGAATTATTGAACAGCTTGCTGTAAAAAAGCTTAATCCTGATGCAAAAGGACAGATTCTTTGCCTTGCAGGACCTCCGGGGGTCGGCAAAACTTCTATTGCTCAGTCAGTAGCCTCTGCCATTAACAGAAATTCTGCAAGAATTGCCTTGGGCGGTGTTAAAGATGAAGCCGAAATAAGAGGTCACAGAAGAACTTATTTAGGATCAATGCCCGGAAGAATTATTAAGGGAATGATTCAGGCAGGAAGCTCTAACCCTGTAATTGTTCTTGATGAAATTGACAAGCTGTCTAATGATTATAAAGGTGATCCCACTTCTGCTTTGTTAGAGGTTCTTGATTCGGAACAAAACAATAAATTCTGCGACCATTATATTGAAATTCCTTTTGATTTATCAAAAGTATTCTTTATTACAACCGCTAATGATTTATCCGCCGTACCTTCACCTTTAAGGGACAGAATGGAGATAATTCAGCTTGATTCATATACAAGAGAAGAAAAGTTTAATATTGCCAAAAAACACCTTATTCCAAAGCAGTATAAAGAGTGCGGTGTTTCAGCTAAAAATATTAAGTTTTCAAAAACAGGAATATATGCTATAATTGATTATTATACAAGCGAAGCAGGAGTAAGAAATTTAGAGAGAATTATTGCTTCAGTTATCAGAAAATGTATAGTTAAATATTTAGACAATGAATTTGAATCTATTACAATTACTTCTAAAAATATAGAAGAATTTTTAGGACCGAATAAATATACTGAAGAAAAGCTGTCTGAAAATGATGAAATAGGTACAGTAAACGGTCTTGCATGGACTTCTGTAGGCGGTACTTTGCTTCCTATTGAGGTTGCAGTTATGCCCGGTACAGGTAAAATTGAACTTACAGGCTCTTTAGGTGACGTAATGAAAGAGTCTGCAAAAACTGCTGTAAGCTGTATAAGAAGCAAGGCGGAATTTTTAAAAATTAATTCTGATTTTTACAAAAATTACGATATACATATCCACGCTCCCGAAGGTGCTGTTCCTAAAGACGGTCCGTCCGCAGGTATAACAATGGCGACTGCAATTTATTCTGCTTTATCGGGTATTCCTGTTAAAAGAGATGTTGCTATGACAGGTGAAATAACCTTAAGAGGTAAGGTCCTGCCGATAGGCGGATTAAAAGAAAAGAGTATGGCGGCATATAAAGCTGGTGCAAAAACCGTTATTATTCCGCAAGAAAATTATAAAGATATTTCGGAATTTGATGATGTTATAAAATCAAATATAAACTTTGTTCCTGTTGAACATATTGAAGAAGTGTTTAATATTGCATTAGCTTCCGTAACTTCAGGCAGTGATATGAATTATGAAGAGAGATTGCTTAATGATAACGGCAGTGACATTGCTCATAGTGTAAGACTTTAAGGAGATTTTTATGAATTTTAACGAGGTTAGCTTTGAATTTGCCGCTGGTGATGTTTCACAGTTACCCCAAAGCAATATGCCTGAAATTGTTTTTTCAGGCAAATCAAATGTTGGCAAATCTTCTCTTATAAATAAACTTGTTCAAAGAAAAACTTTGGCAAGAGTAAGTGCAACGCCGGGAAAAACCGCAACCATTAACTTTTTTAAGCTACAAGAGTTCAGACTTGTGGATTTGCCCGGATACGGATATGCAAAGGTTTCCAAAGGAGAAAAAAGAAGATGGGCTGACCTTGTTGAAGGTTATTTTGCTCAGGAAAGAAACATAAGGCTTATTATTCAAATTATTGATATACGACATACACCCTCTAAAGAAGATATGCAAATGCTTGATTATCTTTACCATTTTCAGTTTCCGTTTGTAATTGTGCTTACGAAACTTGATAAGCTGAAAAAATCTCAGATATCAGTACAGCTTGATTATTTTAAAGAATTATTTTCTCCATATAAAGGTATTGAAATTTTGCCGTTTTCCTCTGTAACAGGAGAGGGGAAAGAGAATATTCAAAGAAAAATTGAGGAATATATAAAATACATTTAGTATTAAAAATACATAAGGAAAAAGGTGAAAACAACAATGTTTACAAATGATTGTTTGAATGTAAATGAGATGGGACATTTAACTATTGGAGGCTGTGACACTACAAAGCTTGCAAAAGAATACGGTACTCCTTTGTATGTATTAGATGAAAATGTTATCAGAAATACGTGCAGGGCATATGTTAATTCTTTTAAAAAATTTTATGAAGGAAACGGTATGCCGCTGTATGCAAGCAAGGCTTTATCCTGCCTTGAATTGTGCAGAATTGCAAAAGATGAGAATTTAGGTCTTGATGTTGTATCAGGCGGAGAGCTTTACACTGCACTTAAAGCAGGTTTTCCTATGGAAAATATTCATTTCCACGGAAATAATAAAACTGATGAAGAGCTTGAAATGGCACTTGATAATAATGTTGGAAAAATTGTTGTTGATAACCTTGAGGAGCTTGAAAGATTAAATTCAATGGCAGAATCTAAAAATAAAATTGCTGACATTTCTTTCAGAATCAAACCGGGTGTTGACGCTCATACTCATAACTTTATAAGAACAGGTCAGATTGATTCAAAGTTCGGTTTTGCTCTTGAAACAGGCGAAGCGTATGAAGCCGTAAAAAAGGCGATTTCTTATGATAATATTTGTCTAAAAGAACTGCATTGCCACATAGGCTCCCAAATTTTCGATATAGAGCCGTTTGTTACTGCGGCTGAAATAATGATGGACTTTATCGGAAAAATCAAAAATGAGCTGAATTTCGTTATTTCTCACCTTAATTTAGGCGGCGGATTCGGAATTATGTATGTAGATTCAGATACACCTGTTCCTTATGAAAATTATATGGAAAAGGTATCCGAAAAAGTAAAGGCAAAGGCAAAAGAATATGGTATTCCTGTTCCGTTTATATTTATCGAGCCCGGCAGGTCAATTGTAGGAGAAGCAGGAATTACTCTTTATACAGTCGGCGCTAAAAAAACTATACCAAATGTAAGAACATATGTTTCTGTTGATGGCGGTATGACAGATAATATCCGATATGCTCTTTATCAGTCTGATTATACGGTAGTTAATGCTTCAAAAGCTGACAAGGAGTGTACAAAAACAGTTACAGTTGCAGGCAAATGCTGTGAAAGCGGCGACTTAATTCAGGAGAATGTAAAAGTTGCCGAAACTGAGGCAGGAGATATTTTAGCAGTTCTTTCAACAGGAGCTTATAACTACTCAATGGCGTCAAACTACAACAGGATTCCAAGACCGGCTGTTGTTATGGTTAAAGACGGACAAGCCCGAATAATTGTAAAAAGAGAAACATTTGATGATATAATCAAAAACGATATTTAACTAATAAATTATATGCTGAATTTTATGGCACAATCTTTACGGTTGTTGTAAAAGATATAAATGTCCTTAATGATTTATATGTTTTACAGTCCGATTATTACGGTGAGGATCAAAGCTACTTAACTACCAGAGTTTGCTACAACATAAGCGGTACAGCTGAAGAAAAATCTGCTTACAATGACGGGATTTACAGCAGTTCAATTTCCTCAATGGATTATAATTCTTTGGAAAATAATAATTTTTTATCATTTAACAGTAACTTTAAACCGGAATTAGAAAAAGAATTATATGATTTATTCGGCGGATTGCTCTTTTTAGGCGTTTTTCTGGGATTATTATTTATGATGGCTGCAATACTAATTATTTACTACAAGCAGATTTCCGAAGGATATGAAGATAAAGAAAGATACAATATTATGCAAAAGGTAGGACTAAGTAAAAAAGAAATAAAATCCTCTGTTAATTCTCAAATTTTAATGGTATTCTTTTTACCTATAATAGTTGCAGTTATTCATGTATCATTTTCTTTTCAGTTAATAAACAAAATGATTTCACTTTTGGGATTAACAAATCCAAATTTGTTTTTAATTGTAACTATGATTACCGTTGCTGTATTTATTTTGCTTTACAGTATAGTTTATATATTAACTTCTAAAATCTATTATAATATAGTAAAAAACTAAAGAACTTCTTAATGGCATTTCACTTTTGAAATGCCATTAATTTTAACTGTAATACTATTAATGTTTTTATTTAGACATTTGATTTTTATTCCATTGACAAAGCATTGTAAAACTGGTATTATTTAATTAGTTCACAAATAAACTATTATTGAGGTTAGGTTATTATGACAACAGAAAGTCTGGATATAGTTTTATATAATCAACAGATAAATAAGCTTTATAATTTAAAAAGTGAAGTCATTACAAAAAAATACGGGTTACATAAAATTGAATTTGAAATACTTTATTTTATTTACACTACTTGCCTGAACAGGGCAAAGGATATTGCTAAAAATACATATTTCTCTAAAGCTCATATATCTAACGCAGTAGAAAATTTATCTAAAAACGGTTATCTTATTTGTATTCACGATTCAAACGATAAAAGATGTATAAGGTTAAAACTTACTGATAAGGCTACTGATATAATTAAAGAAATACAGTTATTTTATCAACATATGATAAAAATTATGTTTGACGGAATAAGCGATGAAGAGAAAAATTCACTTGAAAGAGTATTAAAAAAAGTAGCTGACAATATGAATAATGAATTCTTTAACAAAATTAATACACAGAAACGGAGATGAATTTATGAACAAAGAACTTATCAGAAAGAACATTAAAAGCTACACAGAGACAATGGGAGAAGTTCTTATAAAGCAAAAAATTCCAACAGCATTATTCAAAGAATACGGTGTAAACAGAGGCCTGAGAGATATTAACGGTAACGGCGTTCTTACCGGACTTACAAATATTTCGCTTATTCAGTCTAAAAAAGAAGTCAACGGTGAATTAGTCCCTTGTGAGGGTAAGCTGTTATACAGAGGCTATAATATTAACGATTTGGTTGACGGTTTTATTAAAAATGACTATTTTGGTTTTGAAGAAGTAACTTATCTTTTGCTTTTTGATAAATTGCCTTCTGAGGAAGAATTAAACACTTTTAAAGAAATGCTTTTTCTTTTCAGAAAATTGCCTATTAATTTTGCCCGTGATGTAATAATGAAGGCTCCGAGTAAAGATATTATGAACAGTATGGCAAGGAGCGTTCTGACGCTTGCATCTTATGATAAAAACATCGATGATTTGTCTATTGACAATGTTTTAAGGCAGTGCTTGCAGTTGATAAGTGTATTTCCAATGCTTGCTGTTTACGGTTATCATGCTTATAATCACTATGTATGCAACGACAGTTTATATATTCATTTTCCTAATAAAAATTTGTCAACTGCAGAAAACATTTTAAGAATGCTAAGACCTGATATGAAATATACCGAGCTTGAAGCAAGAGTTCTTGATATTGCTTTGGTCCTTCATATGGAACACGGCGGAGGAAATAACTCAACCTTTACTACAAGAGTTGTAAGTTCTTCCGGTTCTGATACATATTCCGTAATTTCTGCGGCTCTTGCCTCATTAAAAGGACCTAAGCACGGCGGTGCAAATATTAAGGTTGTAGAAATGATGAAGAATATTAAGGAAAATGTTAAGGATGTTTATGACAATGATGAAATTAAATTTTATCTTGAAAAAATAGTTGATAAAGAGGCATTTGACAAAAGCGGGTTAATTTACGGTATGGGTCATGCTGTATATTCAATATCAGACCCCAGAGCACAGATTTTCAAAGGATTTGTTGAAAAACTAGCTTCTGACAAGGGCAGGGAAGACGATTATGCACTCTATTCTGCAATTGCTAATCTTGCTCCGCAGGTAATAGGAGAGAAGAGACACATTTACAAGGGAGTCAGTGCTAATGTTGACTTCTACAGCGGCTTTGTTTACAGTATGCTTGATATTCCTTTGGAGCTTTATACTTCAATTTTTGCCATGGCAAGAGTTGTTGGCTGGAGTGCTCACAGACTTGAAGAATTAGTTAATATGGATAAAATAATTCGTCCTGCATATAAAAGTCTGATCACAGACAAAGATTATAAATCAATAGAAAACAGATAAAAAAATCACCTCATTAATTGATTAAATTCAAAAATGAGGTGATTTCTCTATTTGTCATTTTTTTTAATTTTTATATTTGCAAGCGGATTTCTCTTTGAAGCCTCTTCAAGCTGTTCGCTTCCCAAATGAGTATAAATTTCTGTTGTTCCCAAATTTTCATGTCCTAAAATTTCTTTTAAAACCCTTATATCAACTCCGCCTTGCTGATACATTAATGTAGCTGCAGTATGTCTTAATTTATGACAGGAATAACCCTGTGCATCAAGACCTATTTTTTCGAGATATTTATAGACAATAGCCTGAACGGTTTTAGGACTTATACGGTTATTGTTTCTGCTTATAAAAAGAGCATTCTTATCTTTAACGCCGTCAACAGGCCGAACCTTTTTATATTCATTAATTGCATTTATGCACGCTTCATTAAGATAAATAACACGCTCCTTGTTGCCTTTTCCTAAAACACGCATTGTATTGTCTGTTCTTATGTCAGAAAAATTAAGCCCGACAAGTTCAGAAAGACGAAGCCCGCAGTTGAGGAGGAGGGTAAGTATACAGTAATCTCTTTGATAGTATTTTCCTTCAACAGCGTTTAAAAGCTCAATACTTTGCTCTAAAGTTAAATATTTAGGCATAGATTTCCGCTTTTTAGGAGCTTCAAGTTCCTTTGAAGGGTCAGAATCAAGCAACCTTTTTTTTACCGTCAAATAGCTGAAAAATCCACGAATGCTTGAAGTTTTTCTTGCTCTTGTAGAATTATTATTACTGCGTTCACGAAGAGCATAGTTCATAAATTCATATATATCCGTAAGATTGATTGATTTAATCAGAGTTAAATCCACATCATCAATATTAATATCTGTAAAATCAATATTTTGGGGGACAAGTCCTCGAGATACCTTGATAAATCTGAAAAAGGTTCTTAAGTCTGAATAATATTCATCAACAGTTTTTTGAGATTTTCCTTTGACTGTCTGCAAATAAATAAGATAATCCTTAATAAGGGGCGGAGAACCTTGATAAAAATCACTTTTCACAATATCACCACTAATATTAAATTTATTAAAAATAATTTGCATTTTTTTATAGATTAAAAATAAATAGTTTTAACACCATAATTTGATAATAATATCATTATAGCAAAATAAAGAGGAGTGTATATTCTAATATAGAAATTATACAAAATTAATATTTTGTATAATTCGGGGAAGTAAATAAAAATAGAATTAGGCCATAATGTCGTTTAATCCTTAGCTAGCTGGCACTACTTAATTTTATTTTTAATGAGTTTTACGTGATTTCTATTTTTCTGAAATTGAACAATTAGCAGAATTTATAGTTACATAGTTACAAGTAAAAACATTATTACGGCAATTTTTTAAAGATAAATAAAATGATTAATGTTTTTAAAAATTAATTCTTTATTAGACGGAGGTTAATTATATCTCCGTTTATTTTTATTAAACCAGTAGTTTATTATTGTAATATTTATTTCAGATTCTTTTTTAAATCTAATTAAAGCTTTTTTATTATCGAACTATTAATGCAACTACAATTTAATATTCATTTAGAATGTTAATACTGATGTTGATAACTCCTGTTATTTAATTTAAAAGACATCTCAATTGTTGAAACTTAAAAAGTTTTGTATAATTCATAAATTAACTTTTAACATAAAATCAACATAAAATTTAGGTGCATTTGCAACTATCAACATTTTGTGTTATAATACATTTAGTATAATTTTATTACGGTGATTTTATGAACTCATACTTTAAAAATTTTAAAAAATTTAGAGAAAATGCGGGACTAACGCAGGCGGATATTGCTCATATTCTTCAAACCAGACAAGAACAGTACAGCAAATATGAACTTGGAAAACGAGAAATTCCTGTACATCATTTAATTACTCTATCAATTCTTTATGATGTCTCTGTAGATGAATTATTAGGTCTGAAAAGACGCACAAAAAAAGAGCAAAAGTGATTTTTTCACCTCTGCTCTTCCCTATTATAATTTTTTAATTTTAAATTATCGATTCAAATGCTTCTCTTATATTTCTTACGCCAATAAGCTCTGCACTGTTTGATGTTATACCCTTTAAATTATGTATAGGTAAAACTATTTTAGTAAAGCCAAGCCTTTCGGCTTCATTTACTCTCATTTGAGCTTGTGAAACCGAGCGGATTTCCCCCGCCAGTCCGATTTCACCAAACGCAATAGCTGTATCAGATATAGGAGTATCCTTTAAACTGCTTATAATTGCCATTGCTACCGATAAATCAATTGCAGGCTCATCTATTCTCAATCCTCCTACAATATTAATATACACATCAAAATTTGAGCAATAATATCCTGCTCTTTTTTCAAGGACAGCCAATATCAACGACATTCTGTTATAGTCGAAGCCTGTTGACATACGACGTGGATTACCGTACATAGACTGAGTCGCCAACCCTTGAACTTCCGCTAAAATCGGTCTGGAGCCTTCTAATGTACAGGTTACGCAGGTTCCCGAAACATTTTTGGGTCTGCCTGATAGGAGCATTTTTGAGGGGTTTTCAACTTCATTTAATCCCTTATCAGACATTTCAAAAACTCCGATTTCATTTGTTGAGCCAAATCTGTTTTTAACTGCCCTTAAAATTCTGCACGACATTTGTTTATCGCCCTCAAAATATAAAACCGTATCTACAATATGTTCTAACACCTTCGGTCCGGCGATTGAGCCTTCTTTATTAACATGACCGACAACCATTATAGGGACATCCAAATCTTTTGCAGTACGCATTAAAAGATTTGTACATTCTCTTATTTGAGTAATACTTCCCGGAGATGATGAAAGCTCAGTTAAATTCATAGTCTGGATCGAGTCTATCATAACTAAATCAGGCTTAAAATCCTTAATTTCCGATACAACAATTTCAATATTTGTTTCTGTCATTACAAACAAATTAGATGAATTTACATTAAGCCTGTCCGCACGAAGTTTAAGCTGTCTTTTTGATTCTTCTCCGGATACATAAAGAATCTTTAAAGTATTACCTAAATATTGACAGATTTGCATCAAAATCGTTGATTTTCCGATACCGGGATCTCCGCCTAAAAGTACTAAACTGCCCTTGACTATTCCGCCACCGAGAACACGGTTAAGTTCTTTTAAACCTGTATCAAACCTTTCTTCGTCTTCGGAAGTCACCTTACTGATTTCAACAGGCTTAATATGATGAAGCGTTGAAATTGCTCCTGAATTTAATTTTCCGGAATTTTTTGATGTATCCTTTATTTCTTCATTCATTGTGTTCCATTCGCCGCATCCGGGACATTTTCCGTACCATTTTGGAGATTCGTGACCACATTCAGAACAAATATATACACTTTTGATTTTTCCTGCCATATATCCTCCGATTTTATCTGTTTAAAATAATTTCATGTAAAAGTATTGGACTTATTGAAAATAATAAGTCCGTTTCATTTCAGACTTCAAGAATTTAAATAATTTGTCATACCTAAAAATATTGAATACGCCATTTGTCTTTGATAAGTTTCTGTATTTAATTTTTGTGCTTCTTCATTGTTTGATAAAAAGCCACACTCAACTATTACAGACGGTACCTTTGAGTTAAATAATAAATATATATCCTTGGTAGCCTTTTTACACTCTCTGGTATTATCAGGCTGAATTAAGTTTACTATACTTGACTTAATGCTTTCGGCCAATAATGAGCTTTCTTCATTATTAGGAGAATAAAATATTTGTGCACCGCTGTATTTTTCAATTTCAAATTTATTTTGATGTATACTTATAACAATATTGTTTTCATGAGAATTATAAATTTCAAGTCTGTTTTTCATATCAGAAACTTTGCGTTCTCTCAATGTCGTCCCCGAACTTTCTATTGAATTGTCATTACTGCGTGTCATTACAACTTTATAACCGTTAGATACAAATATATCCGAAAGTATTTTAGAGATATTTAAATTTATATCTTTTTCCGTTAAATTATTTGCTACCGCTCCCCCATCTTCTCCGCCGTGACCGGCATCTATTATAATTGTATATTTATTTTTATCAGAAGCGATAGTGTTTGCTGATGAAGACAAATTATTATAAGCGTTTATTATCAGAAATATAAATACTACGAGAAGAACAAAACTGAATATGTAATAAAATAATGATGCTTTTTTCATTACTACACCTCCACAACATAAATATGCTTGGGTAAATTGTGTAATAACTAAATTCTTTATTTGTTTTTCAATATTATTATAACATTAAAAAATTCTAAGTCAAATTATCTTAAAAATTTATTAAATATGTACAAGTTAATTAAAGCTATATTTTTAACAAATCCTATTAGTTTGAATAATCTAATAATAAAACGAAACGGACTGGTAAAATGAACAGTAATACTCTTACGCTTCGGGAAATTAAATCCGGCGAAAAATGTAAAGTTGAAGACCTGCTTTCAAAAGGCAAAGCAAGAAATCGATTATTAGATTTAGGATTTGTAAAAAATTCAATTATTGAAGTATTGCAAAAAAGCCCTTCGGGAGATCCTGTTGCCTATTTTGTAAAGGGATGTGTGATTGCATTAAGGAGTGAAGACGCTGAAAATATTTTAGTTAGAGAAATTTAGTTTGCTTGGAGGAAACAATGGGACTGACACGATTTAAACTGTCGAAGTCTAAATCCAAGGAAGTTAATTTTAAAAATCAATATAAAATTGCATTAGCCGGAAATCCAAATGTCGGAAAAAGTACTGTATTTAATGCTTTAACCGGACTAAATCAACATACAGGCAACTGGCCGGGTAAAACGGTTACCAATGCAGAGGGCTATTGCAGATATAATGACAATAAATATGCTATTATTGATTTGCCAGGTACTTATTCTCTGCTTGCTTCCTCCACTGAAGAAGAGGTCGCAAGAGATTATCTCAAAGATAATACTGCCGACTGTGTTGTTATTGTAACAGATGCAACCTGTATGTTGAGAAATCTTAATTTAGTTGTGCAGATACTTTCCATTACAAACAAAGTGATTGTTTGTGTAAATTTGCTTGATGAAGCTAAGAAAAAAGGTATTGTTATAGATTTAGACGAACTTTCTCTTCAATTAGGCGTACCTGTAATAGGCACTGCCGCAAGAAGCAAAAAGGGACTTGATAAGCTTTTAGATGCAATTGAAAAAATTTGCATTGGAGAAAGAAAATGTCATACAGTCAAAGAGCTTATTCAGGGTATAAAAATCAACAGCGAAATACCTCAAAATGAACGAGATGAAATTTTAACAAATATAAATAAAAGATGTGAAAGAATTTACAATCTATGCGTAACTAATACAAAAAATGACTACACTTTAAAAGACCGACGGTTTGACAAGCTCTTTACCTCTAAAATTACAGGTATACCAATAATGCTTTTAATGTTTGGAGTAATTTTTTGGATCACCATAACAGGCGCAAACTATCCAAGTCAATGGCTAAGCTGGCTTTTTGAACAAATTAAAACTTATTTATCTGCATTTATTGAATATTTAAATGCACCCGACTGGCTTTACGGATTTTTAATTGACGGAGTTTACACAACGCTGACTTGGGTTATAGCGGTTATGCTTCCGCCAATGGCAATTTTCTTCCCGCTGTTTTCAATACTTGAGGATTCTGGTTACTTGCCGAGAATAGCTTTTAATATGGATAACTGTTTTAAAAAATGCAACGCTCACGGCAAGCAATCATTAACTATGGCTATGGGATTCGGATGTAACGCATGCGGAGTAATAGGTTGCAGAATAATTGATTCTCCAAGAGAAAGACTTATTGCTATACTAACTAACAACTTTGTTCCCTGCAACGGCAGGCTTCCGACATTAATTGCAATTATTTCTATGTTTTTTGCAGCGTCATTTTTCGGAGTATTGCAGGGTATTGTATCTACAGTAATATTGCTTGCAGTTATTTTGCTCGGTATTTTTATGACCCTTATTGTATCAAAGTTTTTATCAAATACAATTTTAAAGGGTATCCCCTCTTCTTTTATTTTGGAACTTCCCCCTTATAGAAGACCGCAAATCCTTAAAACTATTGTACGTTCGATATTCGACAGAACTTTGTTTGTTTTAGGAAGAGCAGTAATTGTTGCAATTCCTGCCGGTGCTTTAATCTGGATTCTTGCAAATGTTCATATAAATGATATTACACTTCTAAAATATTGTACTGATTTTTTTGAACCGTTTGGTAAGATGATAGGTCTTGACGGAGTTATTGTAATGGCATTTATTTTAGGATTTCCTGCAAATGAAATTGTTGTCCCAATTATTTTAATGTGCTATATGGCCACGGGAGTTCTTACTGATTATTCAAGTCTTACCGAGCTTTATACACTGCTTATAAACAACGGATGGACAATTACAACTGCAATTTGCACTATGATAATGTGTATATTTCATTTTCCGTGCTCTACAACCTGTATTACAATAAAAAAAGAAACAAAAAGTTTTAAATGGACTTTACTTTCCGCTTTTATTCCAACGGCTATCGGTGTAATTTTATGTTTAATAATAAATATGATTTCTCTATTACTATAAATAAACGGGAGCTTTTGTTATGCTCCCGTTTTTGTTAAATTTGCAAGTAACTTTCTAAATGATGTTTCAAAATTTATATCGTCTTTTTTTGTTCGTTTTTTATGACCTATAAAATGATTTTTTGATTTTGACATCCTATCTTTTTTAGACAAGTGTCTTTGCATTAAAAGTATCTCTATATTTTTGTCGGTATATACCATACCGCTTTGATGAATTGCATGTGCACCTTTTCCCAATGCAAGTGCTGCAACTCCATAGTCCTGAGTTATTATTATATCGCCCTTTTTACAGCGATTTATTACTGCAATATCAACTGCGTCTGCTCCCGGGTCGATTATATAAACCTTTGAATAATCACTTTTTAGAATGTGATTTGTGTCACAAAAAAGTTTTATAGGTATGTTATATTCTTTTGCAACTTTTTCTGCAATACGTACTACAGGACAAGCATCTGCATCTATATAAACTTCCATAAAAAATTCCTTTATTTTAAAATTTTGAAGATTTATCAAACCTTTTTTTCAGTAAATGAAGTGATTTTTTTTCAATGCGTGAAACATATGAACGGCTTATATTAAGCATTGAGGCAACCTCACGCTGGGTTAATGGGTCTTTACCGTTAAGACCGTAGCGAAGTACAATAATTTTCCTCTCTCTTGGCGAAAGCTCTTCATTAATAAATTTTTCAAGCTTCTGACTGTTAAATTTTATGTCAAGTTCCTCTACAATATTATCATCAACTGCCATAATGTCAAGTAAAGTAAGCGGATTTCCGTCTTTATCAATGTCTATTGCCTCATTCATAGAAATATCCTGGGCACTTTTTTTAAGATTTCTAAAATGCATTAAAATTTCATTTTCTATACAACGGGAAGCGTAGCTTGAAAGCTTTATATTTTTTGACATATCATACGTATTTATCGCTTTTATAAGACCTATCGTTCCAATTGAAACCAAATCATCCTGTTCGTTTTGATGTGAATAATATTTTTTTATTATATGTGCAACTAATCTCAAATTATGTTCAACAAGCTTATTGCGGGCAGACAAATCCCCGTTTCTGCTTCTGATTAAATATTCCTGTTCTTCCTTTGCTGACAGAGGTCTTGGAAATGTTCCGTTACCACATACATGAAGAAGAAAAAAACATAAATACTGACCTAAAAAACTTAAAATTTCAAACATAAAAACACTCCCTGAACATTGTTAATAATAAATATTCAGGGAATGTTGAAATTTTGCAAGTCCAAAATTAAAAGGATTTAATAACTTATTTTATTGCTGTTTAGCATTATATATTTATTTTTATTGATTTATAAATTCTTCTATAATATATCGAGGTCGCTTTTTAGTTTCAAGATAAATTTTTCCGATATATTCTCCTAAAATACCCATTGCCAGAAGCTGTAATCCTCCTAACAACCAAATAGAAAGCATCAAACTCGTCCAGCCTGCTACGGCTACTCCCGATATTAAGCTTATTATTGTGTATATAAGTATTCCGAAACTTATCAGCAAAGATATGATTCCTAATGCCAGTATTAAACGAATTGGTCTGATACTTAATGAAGTAATACCTTCCCAAGCAAGTGCCAGCATCTTTTTTAAAGGATATTTACTTTCTCCAGCAGTGCGTTCAAAGCGTTCATAAGTAACTATTTCGCTTTTAAAGCCTACCATAGGCACAATTCCTCTCAGAAAAACATTCACTTCTTTAAATTCTGCAAATGCCTCTAATGCTCTTTTACTCATTAATCGGAAATCTGCGTGATTAAAAATAATTTTTGCACCCATCTTCTCCAAAATCTTATAATATGCCTCTGCTGTGAATCTTTTAAAAAAGGTATCTGATGTTCTTTTGTTTCTCACTCCGTATACAACGTCTGCTCCGTTTTCATGAGCAATCAGCATTTTATCAATTGCATTAATATCGTCCTGCAAATCAGCATCTATGGATATGACTGCGTCTGCATAATCTTTAAGCGTTAATAAACCCGATAAAAGTGCATTCTGATGACCTTTATTTCTGCTTAGCTTAATGCCGCAGAAAATTTCATTTTTACTGCACAGTTCTTTAATTATTTCCCATGTCTTATCCTTTGAACCGTCATCAATAAAGCATATTCTGCTGTCGTATGTTATCAATGATTTTTCTTTAAGTTCTTTATATTTATTAAAGAGTGCTGCCGCAGTATCATTTAAAACTTCCTCTTCATTATAGCAAGGAATCGCCAAATATAGCTTTGTCATTAAATCACTTTCCTTTAAGTATAATTATTTTGTATTTGCTTGCTCTGCAACCTTCATCATAATTGCACATTCCATACGTTTTTTAAAAAGCTCACATCCGTATTTATATACACCTGTTACCGAGCCTGTTGCATGATAAGCGTTTGCAGCACAGCCTCCGCTGCAATAAAGCTTTGCCCAACAGTCTTTACATTCAGGTCTCGCATAAGCATTACAGAGTTTAAATTCGTTTTGTAATTCTCTGTTTTGAACACCGTCGAAAATATTTCCCAGGGAATATTTCGGGTCGCCTACAAACTGATGACAAGGGAAAAGCTCGCCCCAAGGGGTAACCGCCATATATTCCGTTCCCGAACCACATCCTGAAATTCTTTTATAAATACAGGGACCGGCTGTTAAATCTATCATATAGTGATAAAACGTAATGGGTTTACCGCTTTTCTCTCGCTCTAACATTTCCTTTGCAAGAATTTCATACTGTTCATACAATATTGGCAAGTCATCATATGTCAATGCGTAAGGGTCATCCGGTGAACAGACCACAGGTTCCATTGAAAGCTCCGTAAAACCTAAATCTGCCATATGTAAAATATCATTTGTAAAATCTGTATTATTATGTGTAAAAGTTCCTCTTATATAATAGCCCCTATCTCCCCTGCGCTTTATAAACTCCTGAAATTTAGGAACTATAGTATCATAACTCCCCTTACCGTTTATATTTTTGCGAAGATGGTCGTGAACTTCTTTCCTGCCGTCAAGGCTTAACACTACATTATGCATTTCTTTATTGGCAAAGTCTATAACATCATCGTCAATTAAAACACCGTTTGTAGTAAGAGTAAATCTGAAATTCTTTTTCTTTTCTTTTTCAATTGAGCGGGCATACGATACTATCTGTTTTACAACATCCCAGTTCATTAATGGCTCTCCGCCGAAAAAATCAACTTCTAAATTTTTGCGGTTACCTGAATTTTCAACAAGAAAATCAATTGCTCTTTTACCTACTTCAAGGCTCATTAAAGCTCTGTCACCATGATATTTTCCCTGACTTGCAAAACAATATTCACAATTAAGGTTACAGGTATGGGCAACATGCAGGCACAGCGCTTTAATAACTGTATTATTCTTCTTAAAATCAAAGGCAAGGTCCTTATATTCATCTTCCGTAAAGAGCTTTCCTGCTGTTTCAAGTTCCTTAATATCAGAAATTACATCGGAAATTTCATTTTGGGTAACAGTATCATCATCTTTATATTTATCAAGCATTTCCGATATAATTTCATCTTTTGATTTTTTTTCGTAAAGGGAAATAACATCATAGGCAAGGTCGTCAACGGTATGAACCGAGCCGCTGAAAACATCAAGAACAATATTATATCCGTTTAATTTATATTGATGTAACATATTTATCTCCGTAAAAGGAAAGCCGTTTCTAATGTGAAACGGCTAAATAATCCATAATTATATTATTTATTATTTCCTAAGCATTTTTCACACTGTTGATTAGCAACTCCACAAGATGTTTTACAAGCTGACTGGCAAGATGTCTGGCATTCGCCGCAGCCGCCTGTTTTTTTGCTGTATTTTAAATCACGTGTATCAATAGTTTTAATTCTTTTCATAAAAATCATTCTCCTTGAAATATTTTAGATTATTTTAACATATATTATATATTTTGTCAATTAAAGCAGAAAAGAAGTTACATATATTCCTTCATTAACCGGAATTTTGGAGGTTTTTAAATCAATATGGAATTTTTTCAGACTTTTAATTTCATTTATAACTTCATCTGATATAATCTCTCCGGGAACGATCAGAGGTATTCCGGGAGGATAAGCAAATATATATTCAAGCGAAATTCTTCCCCTTGAATCGTCTAAAGACACGGTCTCCCCTTTAATATTTCTTGTTTGTGAAGAAGTATATTTCTTTTCAGGAATAATTAAGTCTTTTTTTGAGATTGCACAATTTTTACTTGACGTAAGACCTTCATCTGTTTTTATCAGTGCATCTGAAAGCATTTTAAAACCGATTTCTTTATCACAGATTGAAGTCATTGCGATACAGTAACAGTCATAAGCCATTTCAAGCTCTATATTATATTTTTTTCTTAAAATTTCGGATAGTTCCGTACCTGAAATATCAGTATTTGATGTGCTGATAATAATTTTTCCAAAATCAAAAAATTCATCTTTTTTTAAAAAAACCTTTAAATGCTTTAAATTTTTTACATCATTATAAAATTTTATAAGATTATTATAATAATTTTCAAAAAGTTTATTTTTTTCTTTAAGCAAAAGGTCAAAACATTTATCCATTGAGCTCATAAGAATATATGATGGACTGCTGGTTTCAAAAACAGAAAGCTGTTCTTTAAGCTCACATATATTTATAAGCTTGCTTTTTACATTAAGCAAAGCACACTGAGTTAATGCAGGCAGAGTTTTATGTAATCCCAATACCGCAATATCTGCACCTAAAGAAATTGATTCCTGAGGAAAATACTTTGATAATCCGAAGTGAGCGCCGTGTGCCTCATCAACAAAAAGCGGAACATTAAACTTATGAGAAACACTTGCAATTTCTTTGATTTCACTTACAAAGCCCTCATAAGTAGGTGAAGTTATCACCACTGCCTTAATATCCTTGTTTTGAATTAAAGCTTTTTCAACATCTCTTGGATTTATAACAGTATAAATATTAAACTCATTATCATATTCAGGCAGAATATAAATGGGAGTTAAGCCGTTTAATTCTATTGCGTTATAAACCGATTTATGACAGTTTCTTGCAACTAATATTTTATCTCCATAGCTTGTAATTGCTCTTATACCTGCTAAAATTCCGCAGGTACTGCCGTTTACAAGCATAAATGAATTATCGCAGTTATACAGCTTTTCTGCCTTGTGCTGGACTTCTGAAATAATACCCTTTGCATCGTGAAGATAGTCAAAACCGTTTACTTCCGTAATATCAAGAGAATAAGGCAGACTGCCGTCAAGCAATTCTGAATTTCTTTTATGTCCCGGCATATGAAAAGGATAAACACTGCCGTTTGTATAATTTTTTAACTTATTAAACAATGTTTATCCTCCTTACAAAATTATATTAATTATTTCCGAATTCCTGAAGTTTAAGTCCTTCGTTATGCTCCAATGCCCAGGTAATACTCCATTCACTTGTAAACAAGAGCAAATGATTCCCCTTTAAATCCTGAATACGCTTAGTATCAGAAGCAAGATTCAGTGCTTTTACATCTATATCATCATTTACAATCCATCTTATAAACTGGAACGGCAGGTTTTCCATAATAATATCTACATTGTACTCGTTTTCAAGACGGTATTTTAAAACATCAAACTGCAAAACGCCTACAACGCCTACAATAACTTCTTCCATACCTGCATCAAGCTCCTGAAATATCTGAATTGCACCTTCCTGAGCAATCTGACTTGTACCTTTAATAAACTGTTTTCTTTTCATAGTATCTTTTTGGCGGACTCGACAGAAATGTTCAGGTGCAAAGGTCGGAATTCCTCTAAACTGAACTTTATTTCTTGCTGTGCAGATAGTATCACCGATTGAGAAAATACCCGGGTCAAATACACCGATAATATCTCCTGCGTAGGCTTCATCAATTACTTCTCTCTCCTGTGCCATAATTTGCTGAGGCTGTGAAAGACGCATTTTCTTATTCCCCTGTAAATGGAATACTTCCATATCTTTTTCAAACTTTCCCGAACAAATACGCATAAATGCTATTCTGTCCCTATGGGCTTTATTCATATTAGCCTGAATTTTAAATACAAAAGCAGAAAAATCACTTGATGTGGGGTCAACCTCCCCCTCAACCGTTTCTCTTGCAAGCGGAGGAGTTGTTAAATTTAAAAACTCATCCAGAAACGGTTCTACACCAAAGTTTGTTAATGCTGAACCGAAAAATACAGGCGTTAATTCACCCTTTTGAACAGCCTCTAAATCAAAATCATCTCCTGCACCATCCAAAAGCTCAATTTCATCAATTAAATCCTGATATTTATATTCTCCCACAATATCCTTTAGCTCGGGTGAAGTAACATCAATTACTTTTTTATCAACTTCTTTTTGACCGTTATTTGCAGTAAATGCCAAAACTGATTTTGATTTTCTTTCATAAACTCCTTTAAACTCTTTGCCCGAGCCTATAGGCCAGTTCATCGGACAAGTATGAATACCCAATACATTTTCAATGTCCTCAAGCAAATCAAAAGGGTTTTTTGAATCTCTGTCCATCTTATTAATAAATGTAATAATGGGAATATGTCTCATAACACAAACTTTAAAAAGCTTGATTGTTTGGTTTTCAACACCTTTTGAACCGTCAATAACCATTACTGCTGAATCTGCCGCCATTAATGTACGGTAAGTATCTTCGGAAAAGTCCTGGTGCCCCGGCGTATCAAGTATATTTATACAATATCCGTTATACTTAAACTGAAGAACAGATGATGTTACGGAAATTCCTCTTTGCTTCTCAATTTCCATCCAGTCTGATACCGCATGCTTTGATGTTCGCTTGCCTTTTACAGAACCTGCAAGATTGATTGCTCCACCGTATAAAAGGAGCTTTTCGGTAAGTGTTGTTTTACCTGCGTCCGGGTGAGAAATTATAGCAAAGGTACGGCGCTTGTTGATTTCCTGTATTAAATCACTCATAAATATCCTCCAATATACTATGTCACATTTTTATATTTTACTATTTTGAAGTTTTATAGTCAATAAATTGCTATAAAAATTCTAATTTTTAACTTTTTTATTTTATTTTTTATAAAAAACTATTGACAACATTGTAAATATATTGTAATCTATTAATATATTATTTAGTTGATTTTTTCTATTTTTTCATATACCTTCCAAATTTCGGGGCAGAAACTTAGTGGTTTCTGCCCCACCCCTTTATAAGGAGAATTTTATGAATAAAAAACTTGGATTATATATTCACATACCTTTTTGCAGTAAAAAATGTCCCTATTGTGACTTTTTCAGCAAATGTAAAGATGATAAGGAAATTGATGTTTATACTAATGCACTTTTAAAATCAATAAAATACTGGAGTGAAAAAGCAAGCAGACCTATAACATCGGTTTATTTCGGCGGCGGAACACCAAATATGCTGGGAACAGATAATCTGTGCAAAGTACTTTCAGAGGTTTATAAAAATTTTTCAGTTGATAAAAATGCTGAAATTACTACAGAGCTTAATCCTTCATATTTGCAGTCAATTAATTTTCAAAAACTGCTTAAAGCAGGCTTTAACAGACTGTCCTTCGGTATGCAGTCCGCAAATGATGAAGAACTTAAAGTTCTCAACAGAGAGCATACAAGTGATGATGTTAAAAACGTTATAAAAAAAGCCCAAAACAGCGGCTTTAAAAATATATCTCTTGATTTAATGCTGGGTATCCCAAAACAAACAAAAAGCAGTCTTACAAAATCAATAGAATTCTGTAGAGACTGCAATGTTGAACATATTTCCGCTTATATTTTAAAGGTTGAAGAAAATACTCCATTTTATAAAAATCAGGCTTTCCTTAATATTCCCGATAATGATACACAGGCTGATTTATATCTTTTTGCCTGTAAGAAGCTGGAAGATGCAGGATATCATCAATATGAAATATCAAACTTCTCAAAAACTGGCTTTGAGAGTAAACATAATCTCACCTACTGGCAATGTGAAGAATACATCGGTATCGGACCTTCTGCACATTCTTTTTTTAACGGAAAAAGATTTTATTATCCAAGAAGCTTTAATAATTTTTATAATAATAACATTCTTAAAGACGGATTCGGCGGTGATGAAGAAGAATATATTATGCTGAATTTAAGGCTTACTAAAGGAATTAATTTTGCAGATTTTAAAAAAAGGTTTTTTAAAAATATCAGCAGAAGTATTATAAATAAAGCGAAAATTTATGAAAAAAGTGGATTTATAAATTTTTCGAAAGAGGGGTTTAATCTGACACCAAAAGGCTTTTTAGTATCAAATTACATCATTGCGGATTTAATTTAATAGAAAATTCTGATAAATTTAATATTGTAGAAATCACAGACGGTTATGTCATCTGTATCTAATTCGTTAATTAGTATATAGTTTGTAGCCACTCCCAACAAAAATCCTGTTTTTGTTACCATATTATTTGAACCTATGAGGAAATCAACGCTTACTCTTCTTCCTACCTGAGTTCTTATAAATCCGTTCATAAACTGAATACTTTCCGGTGTTACGGGATAAGGGTTTGAAAAATCGCTTATTGCAATTCCTAAGGATTGAGAAGTGATATCCTGATTGTTATTTTGATTTGATGTCAATGGAATTGCTACATCTGCCGGTCCAATTGTGTTGGCCGGTGTTGGGGTTTCTTCAATATCCTGCTGTGTTATTGGAGAATACATTTGTGATAAATCCGGAGTCATAGCGTTTGATAATAATTCATTATTCTGGGGTGCTGTTGTTGCTGCTGCACTGTTTCTAAATGACGGTTGAGGGATGTTCTGAATCGGCTGATTTGCTCCAAAACTTTCAATAAATTCTTCTTCGCTGAACCCAGGTGTACGGGACGCCTGATTATATGCTGCGATTTGTTCAAGCGAAGGAACAGGATACCCCAATGCAGTAATATCATTAATACTGTCGCTTATTTCATTCATAGAGGTAAAACCGTATATTGCTCCTAAGTCTATTTGTCCGTTATTGTTGTTATTAACTGGCATATGTTCCTCCTGTAAATGTATTTAATTTTTTATTAAGTGTCATCGTATGCATTTGTGGGAGCGTAAAAACAATGGTCTCCTATCCTGTTATATATAATTCCTATCTTTGTGGGAAAGTAATTTGGACATGTATCGGAGTATGGGTTAAAGAAAAATATTGAATTGCCCACTGAGCTTGCAGTATTTCCTGCCAATGCCCAATCTGCTATCTCATAATGAATTTCCTCGGGAGTGATGTTATAAACATTTTGCGGGTTGTATACGCCGCCAACAGATGTTTTTAAGCATGTAAACTGACCCGGCTGCTCAATTATCGCTCTGAAGTCTCCGCCGTTGCTTACTCGAGCAAACTCTCCTGTTTCTATTTGGGCTCTGTTTACAATTACTGACGCAACAGCCTGCATTCCGTTGTATCCTTCTCCACCGGCTTCACATTTAATTAATCTTGCAAATAACTCTCTTGTATCTAACGCCATTTAATCACCTGCTTTGTATATACAGTACATTTTATGTTTTTAGGTTTTTTATGTTACATTAAAACTTGACATTTCTCTAATTAAAAAGTAAAATTATAAAGCATACTAGGAGATGTACCCAAGCGGCTGAAGGGTCTGGCTTCGAACACCAGTAGGTCGGTAGCGCCGACGCGAGGGTTCAAATCCCTCCATCTCCGCCATAAGAATAAACCGCAAGTTGATACAATGTGTATTAATCTTGCGGTTTTGTTAATTTTATGATATACTAAAATTAGATTTCAAAGGGTATGTTAATGCCTTTTTAAATTTAAAATATTAAAATTTTTCTAATATTATGCAATAAAATTGTATTCTTCTGCATTTACTTAATGAAAGGAGCAGTGAATATGTCGAATGTTAATAATATTAATTTAGTAGCGCTTGACGAACATATAACAAAAATTGCAAACGGCGACAAGAGCGCTCTCGCCGCTTTGTACAACTGTGTGAGCGCTTCGGTATATTCATACGCTCTTTCTGTTTTAAAGAACCGCTCGGATGCGGAAGATGTGTTACAGGATACTTTGCTTGAAGTGTGGAATTCAGCGCCGAAATATCAGCAAATGGGAAAACCTATGGCGTGGATTATAACGATAACGCGCAATTTTTGTCTTATGAATCTACGCAAAAAAAGCAGATTTTCCGACGAACCCCTTGAAACATCGGTTTATATGCCTGAAAACGAAGGTCTCACAAGCGATGATAAAATTGTGATACAAAGCTGTATTCAAACTCTCGGCAATGATGAACGGGAAATCGTTATTCTGCACGCAGTATCGGGACTTAAACATCGTGAGATTGCAGAAATACTCAAATTGCCGTTGTCCACGGTTCTATCGAAATATAACAGGTCAATAAAAAAATTGCGAAAAACACTAAGCAGCGATTAAGGAATGGAGGATACCATGGCAAATAAAGACATAGAGCGCAAAATAAAAAACGCTTTTTCAAAAACCGTACCTGATGTTTTGGACTCCGTTTTGCAGCAGTGTTCAGAGCAGAAAGGAACCGTGATAGAAATGACAGAAAATAAAAAGAAAAAAACTTTAGTTTATAAAATAGCAGCCATTGCGGCAGCGTTCGTGGTTCTTTTGGGAGGCACCGCCGCAGCACTGAATATAATTGGAAACAACAGTGTTGAAACAACTGTATTCTTAGATGTAAACCCAAGTGTTGAAATACTTCTCAACCGTGACGAAAGAGTTCTCGAAGTAAACGCACTTAATTCCGACGGAGAAATAATTATCGGAGATATGGATTTTCAAGGCGCAGATCTTGAAGTTTCAGTTAATGCACTTATAGGTTCAATGCTAAAAAACGGATATTTAAGCGAAATCGCAAACTCTATTCTCGTATCCGTTGATAATGGCGACCCTCAAAAAGCATCCGAACTTCAACAGAGACTTGTTGAAGAAATTAACGACATAATCGGTGGATCGTCCATTGATGGTTCTATTTTAAGTCAAACCATTTCTCATGACAGCAAAATATCGTCACTTGCCGAACAGTACGGTATTTCCTACTCAAAAGCACAGCTTATTTCGGATATTTTAGAGAAAAATTCACTTCTTACATTTGAGGATCTTGCAGGCACATCTATAAATGAGCTTAACGTACTTCGTCAAAGCGACGGAATTAAAAACGACAACTTACAGGTTACTGGAACTCCCAGCACAGAAAGTTATATCGGTGAGCAAAAGGCTTGGACAACTGCTGTTCAACATGCCGCAGATAACACCGACAACAATGAGATAAAAGATAAAATTTTAAGTCTTATTCCTAATGGAAATGACTTTGATATTTCATCAGTACCCGGTAAAGTTAAACTTGACATTGAGGACGGCAAAATGGTATATGAAATTGAGTTCAACGTATCAAAATTTGAGTATGAGTATGAAATTGACGCAATTACCGGTGATATAATCAATTTCGACAAAGAGGTTGATGACGATTACAAATCATCTGAAAAAACTTCTTCAAAAACTACTTCTGATACAAATTCTAAAACTTCATCTAAGACTTCTTCAAATACCTCATCTAAAACTTCCTCTACATCAAATACATCTAAAAATACAACCACAACTAACTCCAAAACTACCTCTTATATTGGAGAACAGAAAGCAAAGGAAATTGCACTTAATCATGCAGGAGTTTCAGAAAGCAGTACAAGAGAACTTGAAGTAGATTTAGACCGAGAAAACGGAACCGTTATATATGAAATCAGCTTTGACGCTAACGACTATGAGTACGACTACGAAATTAATGCAGTAACCGGAAAAGTAGAGCGTTCGGATAAAGAGGCTGACGATGATTACCGCACTGTTTCATCATCCTCCAAAACCGCTTCTAAAATCACCTCATCAAAAACTCCATCATCAAAGACCTCTTCTTTGGCTTCTTCCAAAACATCAACATCATACATTGGCGAGCAAAAAGCGAAGGAAATTGCACTTAACCACGCAGGAGTTTCTGAAAACGATGCAAGAGAACTTGAAGCAGAACTTGACCGAGAAAACGGAACCGTTATATATGAAATCAGCTTTGATTCAAACGGCTATGAGTACGACTACGAGATCAATGCATTAACAGGAGAAATTATTCATTCCGACAAAGAGCGTGACTAATTGTTATAAAATTCCATAAAATTTCTTTAATAAAAAGTATATACTAATTTTTCTTATAAGGTCATTGTCCTGAAGGGCAATGACCTTTTTTGTATTATAAGTTTTTTAAATGCAGTTATTTTCACATAATATTTATGAATATAAATTAATGAATTTAAGTATATTATTAATGTAAATTATTTATGGAGGATTTGCAATGTGTACTGCAGTCAGTTATAAAACAAATGACCATTATTTTGGACGTACTTTAGATATATATACTTCTTATGATGAAACCTTAACTATTACTCCTCGTAATTATCCATTTAAATTTAAAATGGTGAGAGAACTTAAATGTCACTATGCAATAATCGGTATGGCGACTGTAATTAACGACTATCCTCTTTATTTTGATGCAACTAATGAAAAAGGATTAAGTATGGCGGGACTTAATTTTCCTGATAATGCAAGCTATAAACAGATGAAACACGGCGCTAACAATGTAACACCATTTGAATTTATTCCATATATATTATGTCAATGTGCAAATATTTCAGAAGTTAAGTTTTTACTTAATAAATTAAACTTAATAAACGTAAGCTTTAGTCCTAAGTTTCCCTTAACACCGCTTCATTGGCTTATTGCTGATCGCAATCAGTCAATTACCGTTGAATGTGTAAAAGAGGGTTTAAAAGTATATGATAATCCAATCGGAGTATTAACAAATAATCCTCCCTTTGATATGCAGATGTTTAACCTTAATATGTATATGGGATTATCCCCAAACGCTCCTGAAAACAGATTTTCAAATAAAATAAATCTTGAACCTTTCAGCTTTGGTATGGGCGGTTTAGGTCTTCCGGGAGATCTTTCATCTCCCTCACGATTTGTAAGAGCGTCGTTTGTAAAGTTGAACTCACTTTGCGGTTCATCGGAATCTGAAAGCGTAAGTCAGTTTTTTCATATATTAGGTTCTGTATGCCAACAAAAAGGCTGTGTAGTTGTTGAAAAAGACCACTATGAACACACAGTCTGCACTACCTGCTGTAATACTGATAAGGGAATTTTTTATTACACCACCTACGAAAACAATCAAATATCCGCAGTTAATATGCATCACGAAAACTTAGAAAGCATTAATTTAATAACCTTTCCCTTGATAAAAGGTCAGCAGATTAAAATGCAGAATTAAACAAAAGCACTTTACAAAATGTAAAGTGCTGACTTCTATAGATTCCGTATATTTAAAATATCATAAAACTCTTCGGGGATTTTTGAAACTACTTCTATTTTTTGATTCGTCAATGGATGAATAAAACTTATTTTTCCGCAATGCAATGCCTGACGATTAATAAATTTCAAACTTCCGCCGTACATATCATCACCGGCAAGAGGATGTAAAACACTTGATAAATGACATCTTATCTGATGTGTTCTTCCTGTTTCAAGTTTGATTTCAAGAAGAGTATGATCATTACCGTGCTTTAAGGGCTTATAGTGAGTTACACAAGGTTTTCCGTCAGGAGATACACAACGCTCAATAGTATGTCCCTCTTTTACCTTTATCGGAGCATTTACAGTTCCCGATTTTGAAATAATGCCTGAACAAACTGCATAATATATTTTATTTAAAGTTTTTGAAAGTTTTGTTGCGGAGTATGAGTTTTTTGCAATCATTACTATCCCTGATGTATCTTTATCAAGGCGATTTATTGCACGAAAGGTATAGTCCTCTCCCCTTTTATATGAATAATATTTTACGATATTTGCAAGAGTATCTTCCTGATGAATTTTTGTAGGATGTACAGGCATATTGCCGGGTTTATTTACAGCCAAAATACAGTCATCTTCAAAAAGAATTTCAAGTTTTCCCTGTACGGGCTTAATTTCGTTTTTATCCTTCGGCAGATTTAAAACTATTTTATCTCCTGCTTGAAGAATATCAATAGTTCTTAAAAGTTTTCCGTTACGCAAAATACCGTTTTTTTCCCGTTTAAGGCGTGTTATCATTCTTGATGATACATTACATTCTCTTTTTAAAAATGTTCCTGCCAAAATACCGTTAGATTTTTCAGAAACAAAAAAGGTCAGCTTATTTTCCATAAAAATACACCACCGCAATTATAGCTGTCAGTTCTGCAAAGAAAATAAGCGGAATGCCCAGCATAAATTTAAGATGTTTTGTTTTATGGCGGATTATTTGCATTGTAATATACATTGCAGGACTTCCGCCTAAGGCTGAAACTATAAGAAGTGTACTCTCCTTTACTCGCCATTTATGCTTTTGTGCTGAATGTTTATCATAAACAGTAAGAATTACAGCTATGAGATTTATAACAAGTAAATATATGATTAAAAGATAAAATAGGATGTTCAATTTTTGACCTCCTGAAAGGACTATTATGAAAGCTTTAAGATTTTTACCCATTACTATTTGTATATTTTTATTTTTATCTGTCTTAGGAATATCTGCCTTTAATCAACCTGAAAACAGCAAGTCTGAAATAAAAAAAGATATTGCAAAAAGTACAGATGACAGTGCGGCAGTTCCTGTTATAAATCTTGATACAAATAACAATGATGATGAGGAATTAAGAGGCGTGTGGATCACATATATGGATTTAAATTTAGATGACGACAAAAGGAGCGAAAAGGATTTTACTGATAAGTTCACTGAAATTGCAGAGACCTGTAAAGACAGCGGGTTTAACACTCTCATTGTTCAGGTAAGACCATTTTGCGACGCTTTATATAAATCTGAATATTTCCCCTTTTCTCACATAATTTCAGGTGTTCAGGGAGAAATCCCTGACTACGACCCTCTTGAAATAATGTGTAATATCTGCGAAGAAAAAAATCTTAGAATTCATGCTTGGGTAAATCCCTACAGAGTTAAAACCAATGAAACTCCAAAGGACTTAAGTGACGATAACCCTTATATAAAAAACAAGGATTTAGCTGTTGAAACTGAAAGTGGAGTTTACTTAAATCCTGCCTTACAGGAAGTAAGGGATTTAATAGTCAATGGAGTATGTGAAATTGCCGAAAATTATGATGTTGACGGCATTCAATTCGATGATTATTTTTATCCAACCGAAGATGAAAGCTTTGATAAAACTCAATATGAGGAATACAAAAGTTCTGCCGAAAATCCTATGGATTTAAACGAATGGCGAAAAGCAAATGTAAATATTATGGTAGCACAATGCTATATGGCATTACATAATATAGATAACGACATTGCCTTTGGAATTTCTCCGCAGGGAAATCTCAGTAATAACGAAGGCTTAAGCGCAGACGTCAGAACTTGGTGTAAAGAGGTCGGATATATTGATTACATCTGTCCTCAGGTATATTTCAGTCTTGATAATCCTGCACTTGAATTTGAAAAAGCCATAAATGACTGGCTTGACATAGAATACAGCGGGTTTTGCGATTTATATATAGGACTTGCAGGATACAAAGCAGGCAGTGATGACAGCGACAGCGGAACATGGAAAGATAAAAACGATATACTTAAAACAGAAATTGAGCTTATACGGCAAAACAGTAAAATCCGAGGATTTATGCTGTATGCATATGACAGCCTTATAAACGATCAGTCTAAAGAAGAAATCAAAAATGTTATGAGTATATTAAACTAATTTGCCAATACAATAATCTTTTTGAACGTCTATGATTTTTACATTCAGCACCTGGCCACAGAGATTATTTTTTGTATAAACACGAACAGGAGTATAGTTTTTTGTATAGCCAACACAAAAATCATTATTTTTCATTGTCTCAAAAAGAACCGATTCCATTAAACCTATTTGGGTTTTTAAAAATTCTTGTCTTAGTCCATCGGTTAAAGCTATCATCTCTTTTGCTCTATTGCCTTTAATTTTTTCATTTACCTGATTAGGCGCTTTGTCTGCGACCGTTCCCTTTCTGCGTGAATATGGGAAAACGTGTACTTTTGAAAAAGCTATATGTTTTACAAACTTCAGAGATTTCTTAAATTCTTCTTCAGTTTCGCCTGCAAAACCTACCATTACATCAGTTGTAATTGCACAGTTTTTAAAGGTTTTTCTTAAATTTGAAACGATTTTTTCATATATTTTTGTGTCATAATGTCTGTTCATTCTCCTTAAGGTTTCATCACAGCCGCTTTGAAGCGATAGATGAAACTGAGGGCATAGCTTTTCCTGCTTGGATAAGCGGTTAATTACATCTTCGTCCATTTGTTCAGGCTCTAATGAACCGAGCCTTACTCTAAGAATTTTTTCATTTTCACAAACTGCTTCCACTGCGTCGCATAAATTTTTTTCTATATCCTGACCGTATGCAGAAAGATTTATGCCTACAAGTACAATTTCTTTATATCCGTTTTGCGCAAGATTTTCTACTTCCTGCTTTAAATCTTCTATTGTTTTTGAGCGCACTCTTCCCCTTGCATAAGGAATTATACAATATGAACAAAACCTGTTACAGCCGTCTTCAATTTTTACAAATGCTCTTGTATGCTCTCCAAAATCCGTGACAGAAAGCTTTTCATATTCAGGATTTTTTTGCTGATTTTCTTTAATTATTACAAGCTGATGCGGAAAGTTAAAATACTTTTCAAGTGCAGGAATTAAATCGTTTCTTGCATAATTTCCAAGTACAATATCGCAATCCTTAAATGTGTCAAAATCTTCGGGAAATGCTTGTGGCATACAGCCGGTCAAAACTATGATCCCGTCCGGATTGTTCCTGCGTGTTTTATGAATGATTTTTCTGTTTTTTGCATCGCTTACAGATGTAACGGTACAGGTGTTGATTATTGTTATATCTGCTTTTTCTCTATTCTCAGAAATTGTAAAACCTTTTTTTAAAAGCGTTTCTTTCATTGCCTGAGATTCATATTGATTGACTTTACAACCAAGTGTAATTATATTAAAATTCATTAACATTCCACCTAAGCTATGTATATTTTGCTGTTTTTATTTTTTGTTAATTTTTTATTATTGATTATTTTCAAATATAATGATAACATTTATTTATGAAAAGTCAAAATAAAGGAGAAATTATTGATGTTTGCAAAGGAAATTGTTGTTTCTTCTCCTGAAGAAGCTAAGAAATTTGTTGATATAGCTAATAAATATCATGATTTTACAATTAGTTTAAAAAACGGTGATTATCTTATTGACGGTCACTCAATTATGGGGCTTTTATCACTTGATGTAACACAGAAAACAGAACTGATTATTGAAACCGATCCCCCGGAAGAATTTATTAAAGAAGTAACGCCCTTTATTGTAGAAAAATAATTAAATTTAAAACTACATAAATATATAAATTTACCCCCTAACCTTGTTAGGGGGATATTTTTTTGTGATTCATAGGAATTTAATTTACGAATTAGTATTATGTATTTTTATCTACTTGATGAAATTTCTTTAAATTTCCTGTTTTTTCGCTTCTTTTTTCAAGTTCTGCGTAAATTTCATCAATTTTTATTCCCTGTTCAACCATCATAACCGTTAAATGATATAGTAAGTCGGAAATTTCAAGAACAGTCTCTTTATTATCGCCGTTCTTTGCGGCAATAATTGTTTCACTGCACTCTTCTCCTACTTTTTTTAAGATTTTATCTAATCCCTGTTCAAACAGATAGCAGGTATATGAGCCTTCCTGCGGGTTATTCTTTCTGTTGATTACTGTCTGATAAAGAGCATTTAAAACACTGTCTGTCATAATTTTACATTCCTTTTTAGTATATTTTTGTGAAAAAGCAGGAGTGATTGCCTGTATGGCAGGCAGCCCCTGTCTGCTCTACCTTTACTAAAAGCGTATCGTCATCGCAATCCGAATGGATTTCAAGTACCTTTTGCAGATGACCTGATGTAGCACCCTTATTCCACAACTCCTGTCTGCTTCTTGAATAAAACCATGTATAGCCTGTTTCAAATGTTTTAGCAAGAGATTCTTTATTCATATATGCAAGCATCAGGACTTCTCCTGTGGAAGCCTCTTGAACTATCGCAGGAATCAGCTCTGCCCTTTTAAAATATTTATCCAAATTCATACTTTATTACTCCGTTACTTTTTGTGCAACCTGTATTGCCATTTTTAAATCAAGATTTCCTGTATATATAGCTTTTCCGCAAATTGCGCCGTAAACATTAAGCTCTGAAAGATTAATAATATCTTTTAGAACAGATACGCCGCCGCTTGCCACAATATTGCAGGAAACGCTGTGCACAAGCTCATCAAGCTGTTGTAAATTAGGTCCTGCAAGAGTTCCGTCCTGCTCAATATCGGTAAATACAATTGTCTTTACGCCTATCTGTTCCATTTCTTTTGCAAGGTCAATATAGTTGATTTCCGATTTATCAAGCCAGCCTTCGGCACAAACCATTTCTTTTTTTGCATCTATTCCAACAATGATCCGATCGCCGTAACTTTTAACGGCATCAATTACAAACTGAGGATTTTTAACAGCAGCCGAACCTAAAATCACACGCTTTATACCGTTTTTCAGGTAATATTCAATTGCTTTAATATCCCTGATCCCTCCGCCTACTTCAACATTAAGGCCGCTGTTCTTGGCAACGTCTATAATTAAATCACTGTTAATAAGTTTTGCATCTTTTGCTCCGTCAAGATCAACCATATGTATCCATTGCGCACCGCACTCTTTAAAATAGTTTGCAGTCTCATAGGGACTTTCTGCTACTTTCTCGGCAGTTGCATAGTCGCCTTTAAACAGTCTTACGCAGTTTCCGTCTTTTATATCTATTGCAGGTATTACAAACATTATAATTACTCCTTATTAAAAACAAGTTTAATACAGATGAATCTGCTCTAAACATCTAAAACACATATCCAATATTAAACATTATACTGCTTTTTATTATTTGATACAATATTTTTTTGGCGTTTTATAAAAGAGATTTAAAAAATATTAAAAAATATATTAATTTTTAGAAATTTCTTCCTGCATTTTCTTTTGAAGCTGTTCAATTTCCTGTTTTCTGAGTTTTAGGCTTGCAATATTTGCAATAAGCCTTGCCGATATATCTGTTACCCATTCTATTACTTCAAGATTATTTGCCTTTAACGTTGAACCTGTTTCTACAATATCAACAATACCGTCGGCAAGACCTACCAACGGTGCAAGCTCCACAGAACCTTCAATTTTAATAACCCTTACGTCCATTCCCTTTTCTTCAAAAAAGGCTCTTGTAACATTCGGATACTTTGTTGCTATTGTTTTTTCTTTATATCCGCTGTAAAAATCGTAACCCTTTTTACAGGCAAGAGCAAACTTGCATTTTCCAAACCCTAAATCAAGAAGCTCATAAAAAGAGGTTCCGTTTTCAAGAATTGTATCTTTTCCTACAACTCCCAAGTCACAAACTCCGTTTTCAACATATGTAATAACATCGGCAGCTTTTGCAAGTACCACTTCTATTTCCCCGTTACCTACAGGAAGAATCAGTTTTCTGCCTTTATTATGAACCTGCTCACAGTTGTAACCTATTTTTTCAAACAATTCTACCGTATCTTTTTCAAGTCTTCCCTTTGTTAATGCTATTCTAAGTGGTTTCATTTTTTAAACTCCGTAAGTTAAATTATTTCAATATTTTTAATGCCTCGTTTTTCGGCGTAATCTTTTGCTTCTTCAATAGTTTCCAAAACACAAAACTGTGCTTTTTTCCCTTGTTCTCTTAAATCGGCTGTGAATTTTATCGCTTCCATTTCATTTCCGTTATTTGCAAAAACAAGCACGTCGGGTGTTTCATCATAATCCACCTTTTTATCATTAAGATAAATTTTTGCCAAAGCATTTACATTTATTGCAAATCCGGCTGCTCCCATTGGCGCATTAAATTTATCAAGCAGTGAATCATATCTTCCTCCTGATATTACAGCGTCTCCAAACCCCTCTACATAACCTGAGAATACGATTCCGTTATAATAATCGTTTCTTTGAACAAGACCTAAGTCGATTGTAAGTTTATGTTTGAGATTTAATTTTGAAAGCTCATGATAAATGTCCTTTAAATATTCGAGCGCATTGATAGCTTTGGTGTCCTTAAATAAATCCGCCGCCTTATCAAATACTTCTTCTCCTCCGAACAATGCAGGAAGCTTTCTTATGGCATTTACGGCAGGGGTTTCTTCTAATTTATCAAGCTGGTTATTAAGCGCCGAATAGTTTTTGCTTTCAATTGAAAGGCGAAGCTTTTCTTTTTCATCATCACTTATATCAAGTTGATTAGAGAGGGAGTTAAAGAAATCCGAATGTCCTAATTCAATTCTGAAATCATCTGTTGTACTTTCCAAGCTTTGAACGGCAGTTGTTAAAACCTCAAGGTCTGCTCTCTTTCCTGTAGCTCCTAAAAGTTCAATTCCCATTTGCATTATTTCATTACTTCTGCCGCTCAATGACTTATTATTAACAAATATAGACTGGTTATAGTAAAGTCTTGCAGGCAAAATTTTGTTTTTTAATCTTGTTGCGACAAGTCTTGCGATAGGCAGAGTGGAATCGGGACGATATACTAAAAGTCTGCCTTTATTATCTACTGACTTAAACATAGTTTCCTGGTCAAGTCCGCAGGACTCCATTGTAAACAAATCATAAAATTCAATTCCTGGAGTCATAACCTGTTTAAATTCGTGCATCTTAAATATTTTTTCTACACTTGCACAAATTTGCTTACAGGCGGCACATTCTTTAAATAAATAATCTTTTGCTCCCTCAGGAGTAATTTTTATATTTTTTCTCATAGTTGCTCCTTGTTTTGTTTATACAGCACTTTAGCGTGCTAATATATTAACACGCTAAACAGATATTGTCAATATTAAATTTGATTTAGTTATCAGTGTCATTATCATCAGAATTTTCTTCTGAGAAAACATTTTTAATTACTTCTTTTATCTCATCAGTTTCGTTTATTTCCGATTCCTTACCGGTATTATTTTTTTTCTTATCCAATTCTTTTTGTAAAAATTTAGAAAGATTTTTATGACTGCCGTTTTCTTTCTTCTTTCGCAGCCGTTTTTGCTCCTCTGCAATTTCAGTATATTTTAATACTTCAAAATCAAGAGCCTGTTGTGCAATTGAGCCTTTTTCTTCAATTTTATTTCTGACACGCTTTCCGAGAAGTGTATAAATTGCGGCAAACACCGGAGTTCCTAAAATAAGTCCCGGGAAACCGAAGATCGCTCCTGCAACAATAACGCTGAACAATGTCCAGAATCCAATCAAGCCTACTTTATCTCCTACAATCTTCGGACCAATAAGGTTGCCGTCTATTTGCTGGAGAACAATTATCATAACTATGAAAATCAAGCATTGGAGAGGGTCAATAATCAACAGCAAAAATCCTGCCGGAATTGCACTGATAAACGGTCCGAAGAACGGAATAATATTGCAAACAGCTACAAGAACACTAATTAAAAGTGCATAATCCAATTGGAGAACCGACATAGCAATAAAGCAAAGTATTCCTATTATAGTAGAGTCTAAAACCTTTCCCACAAGGAAACGACCGCATTTTGTATCCATTACATCAACTGTTTCGTATACTTTTGGCAGATATTTAATTGGAATAAATGCCACGGCAAGACGTTTGACTTGTCTGCAAAGAAAATCCTTGCTTATAAGCATATAAATTGAAATAATTATTCCCATGACAAGGTTGTATATTACAGATGCAGTACTTAATGCGGCGGGGAATATTGCGTTAATTACATTTTGCGCTACCTTGGACAAATCATTGTTTGTAAAATTAACAAAAATATGAGACATAACATCGTTAAACGAAGTTATTCCGCTCAATTGAATGCCAAAAGTATTTTTTAGCCAGTCAATAAACATATTAACATTAAGCTCAAACTGCTCAAAATAGCCCGGAATGTTTTTTGCAAGTCCTACTATACTGTCTGAAAGCTCAGGAACAATAAATCCGATTAAAAGGGATATGATTCCTATTACCAGAAGATAGGTACATACAAGGGAAAGAGGATTGATACATTTTTGCCATCTCTTATTGTCTTTTCCTATTTTAACAAAAACCTTTTCCTTTAATGCTTTATATGGAATATTAAGAATATATGCAATTATAAAACCGTAAATGATTGGTGTTAAAGCAGACGCTAAATTGCAGATAATTCCCCATACTGCTCCAAAGTTGTCCTTTATGAACAATAGGCCTACTGCTACTGCTATACATATTATTGGTCCTTTCAGCTTAAATTTTCTCACATTTTACCCTCCAATTTAAAATAATGACATTTGAGAGGTTTCAGACAAACCCTTAAGAGCACCGATTTCTCTTAATGTTTCTATTACTGCTTTTGTAACTTTTGTTTTTTGCTGTAAATCTTCTACAGACATATATGATTCATATTTTTTTCCTGCATCCGCAAGACTTTCTGCGGCGGATTCGCCAAGTCCTGACAACGATGAAAACGGAAGCCTGATTTTTTTATCTTCAACCTTAAACATTTTAGCTTCCGACTTATGAAGATCAATCGGAAGAACCTCTATTTTCCTTGCAAGCATTTCGTTTACTATTTGAAGCGTTGAATACTCTGCATTATCCTTTGCAGTTGCTTCAAAGCCCTTTTGCTTGATTGTATTCATTTTATCAACTACAGCCGCTTTTCCTTTTAACACGGTTGCTCCGTCAAAATTATCAGCACGAACAGTAAAATATGCGGCATAGTATTCAACAGGTGTATGAACCTTATACCATCCCAGGCGCAAAGTTGAAATCATATATGCGGCAGCGTGTGCCTTTGGGAACATATATTTTATTTTCATACAGGAATCTATATACCACTGAGGAACGTTATGCTCTTTCATAGCTTTAAAATGCTCGTCTGTGAGCAATTTTGTAGCTTTTCCCTTACGGACAATTTCCATAATTTTAAAGGACATTCCGGGATCCATTCCCTTATGAATCAGGTAGGTCATAATTGAGTCACGAGTACCGATAACCTCTGAAATCGTACAGGTTCCATCTTTAATTAAGTCTGCAGCGTTGCCGTTCCAAACATCTGTACCGTGGGAAAGTCCTGAAATTTGCAGTAAATCTGCAAAGGTCTTAGGCTGGGATTCAATAAGCATCTGGCGTACAAAATTTGTTCCTACCTCTGGAAGTGAAAACGTTCCTGTCAGAGAATCAATATCCTCAGGTTCAACACCTAAAGCCTTTGTTGATGTAAATAATGACATAACCTCAGGGTCGCTCATTGAAACGTCCATTACCGGTTTTCCTGTAAATTCTTCAAGGTAGTGATAAATTGTAGGAACATCATGACCAAGCTCATCGAGTTTACAAATAGTATCATGAATTGAGTGGAAATCGAAGTGAGTCGTTATATTATCTGAATCAACATCATTCGCAGGATGCTGAACAGGACAGAAATCGTAAATCTCCATACCTCTGGGAACTACAACCATTCCTCCCGGGTGCTGTCCTGTTGTACGCTTAATGCCTGTACAGCCGATTGAAAGACGTTTTTCTTCCGCCTTATGAAGAACTTTTCCTTTTTCCTGACAATATTTCTTGACAAATCCAAATGCAGTTTTATCGGCTACAGTCGCAATCGTTCCTGCTTTAAACACATTATCGTGTCCGAAAAGTTCTTCTGTATATCTATGTGAAGATGATTGGTATTCACCGCTGAAATTAAGGTCGATATCAGGAACCTTATCTCCTTTAAAGCCGAGGAATGTTTCAAAGGGAATTTCGTGACCGTCCCTGTCCATATCATTACCGCATTCCGGACATTTTTTAGGCGGCAAGTCAAAGCCTGAGCCGTAGCTTCCGTCTTCTATAAACTCACTGTGCTTGCAGTTTGAACAAATATAGTGAGGGCAAAGAGGATTTACTTCTGAAATACCAGACATTGTTGCTACAAACGACGAGCCTACACTGCCTCGAGAACCTACTAAATAACCATGAGCCTCACTGTCTGCTACAAGCTTTTGGGCAGTCATATAAAGCACTGAATATCCGTATTTATTTATTGCATTAAGCTCCTTATCAAGCCTTTCTTTTACTATTGCAGGCAAAGGGTCACCGTATTTTTCTTTTGCTCTTTTCCATGTAATTGAATTAAGCTGTTCCTCTGCTCCGTCAATAAACGGCGGAAAGTTTCCCGGGGGAATCGGTCGGATAGATTCTATGGAATCTGCAATTTTGTTTGTATTTTCAACTACAACTTCATATGCCTTATCTTTGCCTAAGTATTCAAATTCAGAAAGCATTTCGGCAGTTGTACGCAAATAAAGAGGTGCCTGATCTTCTGCATCTTTAAAGCCCTGACCTGCCATAAGAATTTTTCTGAATTCAGAGTCATGCGGGTCCATAAAATGTACGTCGCAGGTAGCAACAACAGGTTTTTTTAATTCTTTTCCAAGGCGGATAACCTGCCTGTTTAAATCTCTCAATTCTTCTATTGATTTACATTTGCCCTCTCTTAACAGAAACATATTATTGCCGTCGGGCTGAATTTCAAGATAATCGTAAAATGAGGCTATACGTTTAATTTCCTGCCAGGGCTTTCCCTGAATAATTGCCTGCATAACCTGTCCTGCATAGCAGGCTGAACCTAAAATAAGGCCTTCCCTGTGTTTAATAAGTTCTGATTTGGGAATACGTGGTTTTTTATAAAAATAATTTAAGTGAGAATAAGAAATCAGCTTGTAAAGATTTTTAAGGCCCGTTTTATTCTTCACGAGAATTATTTGATGATATGTTGGAAGTTTTTTAAAATCTCCGCCTATAATTTTTGTATTGATTTCATTTGTTTTTGTAATTTTATAATCGTCTTTTAAACGACCTATAAAATTAATGAATATATTTGCAAGTATTGTTGCATCATCCGTTGCACGGTGATGATTAAAATTTCCAAGTCTTAAATATTTTGCAACGGTATCAAGCTTGCAGTTTTTTATATCAGGCAATATTGCCCTGGAAATGGCAACCGTATCTATTGAAGTGTAATTATAAGGTACACCCATATTTTCACAGGCCTTGCGAATAAACGAAGTATCAAAGGGAGCATTATGAGCAACAAGCACGCTGTCCCCTGCAAAATCAAGAAATGCTTTTACTGCTTCAAACTGGGATGGTGCGTCCTTTACCATTGCGTCTGTTATTCCGGTAAGTTCTGTTATTCTTGCAGGAATAGGTATTTCAGGATTTGCAAAGGTTGAGAATGTTTCGGTTATAACTCCGTTCACAACCTTTACTGCGCCGATTTCGGTTATTTTATCCTTTGATGCAGAAAGTCCTGTTGTTTCAATATCAAAGCAGATAAATGTTCCGTCCAGTTTTTCCTCTGAATCTCCCGAAACTGATTCCACCAAATCGTCCATAAAATAGGCTTCTGTACCGTATATAACTTTTATTTTTTCTTCGTCTTTATTTATCGCTTCTGCCGTATTCATTGCCTCAGGATATGCCTGTGCTACGCCGTGGTCTGTAACTGCCACGGCAGGATATCCCCATTTTGCGGCACGTTTTATTAAATCTGACGCTGATGATACGCCGTCCATTTGAGACATATTTGTATGCATATGAAGCTCTACACGTTTTTTAGGCGCATTATCTACTACATCTACTTTACTTGCCTTACCTATTGATTTTGCTGTCAATACGATTTCGTTAGCGTAACGGTCATATTCTATATCACCTGAAACTACAACGGTGGCGCCGTTTTTCAGTTCATCAAGAATTTGGGTGTCTTTAATAAGACCGAATACTTTTACCGTAATTGAGCCTGTATAATCAGTAATATCAAAATTATATATATTTTTATCCCCACGTTTTGTGACCTTTTTCTCTGATGAAAAAACATCGCCCCATACTACTGCACGTCCGGTATCTAAAGATACCGTGCTGATTGGTTCAATTGTACCTTTGATAACAGGACCGAAAAACGGTCTGACTGAAGATTTTACTATTTGAGGTTTCAGAAATTCCCCCTGACGTATTTCAATTTGTGTTCGGGAATTTTCCTCTTTCTTTTCTTTAATTTCTTCTGCGTTTTCTTTTTCCTCCGTAAAGAAATGATTGAGCCTTTCTGTATTTTCACGGTGTATTTTTTCTTCTATATTTTTTTGCGATTCCTGATAGCTTGCATTATTTAAATCTATTTGAGTTACGCCGTCGTATATTATATTAAATTCTATTCCAAATTCTTCTTTTATTAAATTCACAAGATAAGTATCAAAACACTTTTCGTCTAAAATAGCCTTACCCCCATTTTTAAGAGAAATAGTAAGGTTATTTCCGTATACATTAACGTCTGCATCTTTTAAAGTTCCGTTAATGCTGGGGATTTTTTTCTTTACCTGTAAAACTAAATCCTGAAAATAAGACGGTTCAAAAAGCTCTTTATTATATTTTGGCATAACAATTACTTTTGTTAATGAAAGATTTGATTTTCTTATACTTTCTTCAAGAGAAAGTAATTCTTTTCCCGAAATTAAAGTATTAAATGATGCAGTAATTGTCATTGTTCGTGCTGATTTATTTACTGAAATGCCCAGAATTGTACCGTCAGCTACATCTTTATTTAGTTTTAAACTTAAATTTTCCTCAAAGATTTCGCCTATTGTACTCATAACTTTCCTTTCTAAATTACAGTAATTACAACTTTTCTACTTCTTCAATAAGTGCACTGATTAAGTTTTCCTCGGGCACTTTTTTTATTATTTCTCCTTTTTTAAACACAAGACCCATACCGTTGCCTCCTGCTATGCCTATATCTGCCTCTTTTGCTTCTCCGGGTCCGTTTACCGCACAGCCCATTATGGCAACTTTTATATTCTTTTTACAGTCTTTAAGCCTATCTTGTGCCTCATTTGCAAGATTGATCAAATCAATTTTTGTTCTTCCGCAAGTCGGGCAGGATACAAACTGTATTCCATCTGTTTCTATATCTAAGGCTTTTAAAATATCATGGGCCGCATAAATTTCTCGTACAGGGTCGGCTGTTAAGCTGACTCGAATTGTATCGCCTATTCCCTTTACAAGCAATGCGCCGATTCCTGCGGAGGATTTTATGATCCCCATACGCTCTGTTCCTGCTTCTGTTACTCCTAAATGAAGAGGATAATCGCATTTTTCTGCCGCCAGTTCATAGGCTTTTATCATTATTCCTACTGATGATGATTTCATTGAGAGTACAATATTATCAAAATCAAATTTTTCTAAGAGTGAAGCGTGATACAATGCGCTTTCACAAAGCGCCTGAGGTGTCGGGTGGCCGTATTTTGCAAGAATGTGTTTTTCGAGAGAACCTGAGTTCACTCCTATTCTGATTGGAATATTATGTGCTTTACAAGCGTCCGCCACAGCTTTAACACGGCTGTCATCTCCGATATTTCCCGGGTTTATTCTGATTTTATCTATTCCTGCATTTACTGCTTCAAGCGCAAGTCTGTAATCAAAATGTATATCTGCTACGAGAGGAACAGATACTTCTTTTTTAATAGCAGGAATAAGTTTAATTGCCTCCATATTAGGAATTGCCGCACGTATAATATCACAGCCTGCATTTTCAAGCTTTTTTGACTGTTTAACGCTGTTTTCTATATCGTCGGCAGGAACATTAAGCATAGACTGAACAGATACCTTTGCTCCGCCGCCAATTTTAACATTTCCAGCAATTACTTGCTTTTTACTTGACATATTAGCCTCCGAACAACTGCCATATATCCTTAACTGATACTAACACCATAAATAACAACAATATAACAAGACCTGCGGCGTTTATATATGACTCTACTTTTCTCGGTATAGGTTTTCTGAAAATGCCTTCTATCAGCAGTAATACAAATCTTCCGCCGTCAAGTGCAGGGAAAGGAAGCATATTAACTATGCCTAAGTTAATAGTAATAATTACCATAACCAAAATTATATTGTTTACAGCATCCAAAAAACTTTTTTCAAGCCCTGCTGAGGCAACCTGTGAAATTGCAGATGTTATACCTACAGGACCTGAAACATCTTGTATGCCGAACTGACCTGTAACCAATCCTGCAAGGGAAGCCCATGTCATTCTTATAACAGATACTGTCTGACCGAATGTTTCGGATATTACGGACGTAAAAGTTTTTTCTATTGGTTTTACATAAAAATCAATTGCTATTGAGGGGTCATCTGTTTCAGGGTTTTTATATGTGAAAAAGTCTACATCTTTAAGTTCTGTCTGCTCTCCGTCTCTTATTACGTTAATATCTGTCACATATCTCTTACGTGTGTCTTGTTCTTCAATATTAGGAACTGTAAATTCTTTTACTCCTACTTGATTATTCATCTGAGTATACGTATCAGACATTAATTTATAGGCGTCTATCTTACTCTCAGCCTGATTAATTTTTTTACAGCCTTCTGTAATTACATCATATAAATTTTTTACCTGAGCTTCTGTAATATCATTTTTTTCATCGTTTGTTAAGGTTTGATAAAGTATTGTAAGCTCATTTGTACAGTCTTCTTTATATATTTTAAGTGAATGTCCATCAGTCTCCCGTACCTTCATTGTACCGATTGCAAAGGACAAATCACGGGAATTCCAAATATCATAATTATTTAACTTTATAATTTGGTCGCCTGACTGCAAACCTGAATTAGCTGAGAAAGAATTGACCTGAAAATCGTCAACCGTTAATGAACTGTAGGCAGGCTGCTGAACAACTATTACGAACATTAAAATAATACCCAGAACCATATTCATAACTGCACCAGCAATTATAACTATCATTCTTTTCCAAATTTTTGCATTATTAAACGCTCTGGGATTATCGCTGTCCTCGTCTTCTCCCTCCATAGAGCAGTAACCGCCTATTGGAAAAAGTCTTAAAGAATATGTTGTTTCTCCTTTTGTAAAACTGAATATTTTAGGACCCATTCCGAGAGCAAATTCATTGACCTTGATTCCGCTTTTCTTTGCAGTTAAATAATGACCGCCTTCATGAAAAAAGATTATCAGTTCAAAAAGAAGCACGCCGATTATGATCAAACCGGCTATTGATAAAACATTTGCCAAATTGATACTCAACTCCGTTTTTTCTGTTTTTCACATACCTAATTTAAAATTATTACATATTTATTGAATTTATTACAAACTCTCTGGCGAGTAAATCTGCCTTTAATACATCATCAAGCGTTTTAGGTTCAACAATTTTTACATTTTCAACTGATTTTTCTACCAGCTCTCCGATTTGTAAAAATGTGATTTTATCATCTCTGAAAAGTTGATTTGCCGCCTCATTTGCTCCGTTTACGATTGCAGGAGCAGTTTTTCCGATTTTCAGTGCTTTTTTGCAGGCTGACAGACATCTGAATGTTTTTTCATCAGGTTTTGCAAAGGTCATCATACCAACATCTGCTAAATCAAGCTCTTTAACAGGCGATTTAAATCTATTCGGATAAGTTATTGCATACTGAATGGGGATTCGCATATCGGGAACGCCAAGCTGCGCAATAACCGAATTATCATTATACATAATTAAAGAATGGATTATACTTTCTCTATGAATTACTACATCAATATTTTCAACCGGGACATTAAAAAGCCAATATGCTTCTATAATTTCAAGCCCTTTATTCATCATTGTAGCTGAATCTATTGTTATTTTTGCTCCCATACTCCAGTTTGGATGATTAAGTGCCTGCGCTTTTGTTACATTTCTCAATTCTTTTTTTGTTTTTCCAAAAAAAGGTCCGCCTGAGGCTGTTAAAATTATTTTTTTAAGTGATTTATTATCAGGGGCTCCTTGTAAACACTGAAAAATTGCAGAATGTTCGCTGTCTACGGGATATAATTTTACGCAGTTTCTTTTAACTGCGTCCATTACAAGAGACCCCCCTGCAACAAGAGTCTCTTTATTTGCAAGGGCAACATCTTTTTTTGCTTTTATTGCAGAAAGTGTAGGCTTTAAGCCTACCATTCCCACAAGAGCGTTTAAAACAAGGTCGCAGTCTTCTTGGGTTGCGGCTTCAATTAAACCTTCCATACCTGATAAAACTTTTGTATTTGTATCTTTTATATTATCACAAAGCTGCTTTGCTTTTTTTTCATCAAATACTACTGCAAGCTGAGGATTAAATTTTCTGATTTGCTGTTCTAAAAGCTTTATATTTGAATGAGCAGTCAAAGCGATAACTTTAATATTTAATTTTGAAATAACGTCAAGAGCCTGCGTACCTATTGAGCCTGTTGAGCCTAAAATTGAAATTGTACTTATCATTTCTACCTCACATTATAATTGGCAAAAACTTATGTACTAAAAGTACAAGAGGTGCTGTAAAAATTACACTGTCCAGTCTGTCTAACATTCCGCCGTGACCGGGAAAAATTGAACCGTAATCTTTTATTTGACAATGACGTTTTATCAGGGAAAAGCTCAAATCACCTATTACGGAAATTAACGAGTCTAAAATACCTATGATAAGTAAAGATATATAATTTACCTTTATGTTTCTATAAATTAAATTTTGAAATATTACACCGACTAAAAGTGAAGCAATAATGCAGAAAACTACTCCCCCGAAAAAGCCTTCTACTGTTTTTTTAGGACTTATTTTCGGACAAAGCTTATGTTTTCCAAAAAACGTGCCTGCAAAATACGCACCTGAATCAGCCATCCAAGGTACAGCCAAAACTATAGTTAAGAAAAGAGCCATATATGACTGATTTGCTGCCATTAAATAATTAAGGCACGTCATTCCCGAAGTAATTAAAAAAGTTCCCGTAAAGGCAAAGGATAATTCATCAAATGAAAACTTTGTAAAGTTAAGCATTAGTGATAAAAAAATCACAACAATAAATGCAAATACAATCAGCAGTAAAAAATCAGTATGTGCAAAAATAGGCAATGCAAATGAAAAAAGTAAACAGGGTATGGAAATACCGTACTTCTTTAAAATATTTTTTGCAGTAAGAATTTCTGTTGTCATTAAAACTGTAACAGCAGAAACCAAAAAAGTTATTACCCAAAAATTACTTGTTCCTATAAGCAAAATCAACACAACCAGCGGTATTGCAATTACTGCTGTAATAATTCTTGTTTTCATTGATGCCATATATGTTCAAACCTTTACTAAACACCGCCGAAACGACGGTTTCTTTTTGAAAAAATTTCTAACGCTTCGTCTAAATCATCTGTCGTAAAATCAGGCCAGAGCTTATTCATTATTACAAATTCGGAATAAGCACACTGCCAAAGCAGAAAGTTGGAAATTCTGTACTCTCCGCTGGGACGGATTATTAAATCGGGGTCAGGCTGTCCTGATGTATATAAATAAGATGAGATTATATCTTCCGTAATGTCATCTTCATTAAGTTCTCCAGATTTTACTTTTGAAGAAATGATTTTAACCGCTCTTACTATTTCGTCTCTGCTGCCATAGTTCATAGCTATATTAAGCACCATTCCGTCTCTGTCTTTTGAACTTTCTTCGTTTTTAACCATCAAATTTTGTAATTCGTCTGAAAACTGAGACTTATCGCCTATAAATCTTACAACAATGCTGTCATCCTTAAAGTCAGCAAGCGCTTCTTCAAGATATGATTTGAACAAATTCATGAGTGCTGAAACCTCTTCATTGGGACGTTTCCAGTTTTCAGTTGAAAAGGCATAAACCGTTAAGTATTTCACGCCGATATTACTGCAATATCTTGTGATTTTTCGGAAGGTCTGAGCACCAGCTTTATGTCCTGCACTGCGTGGCAACATTCGCTTTTGCGCCCATCTTCCATTTCCGTCCATTATAATTCCTAAATGCAGAGGAATTTTTACCTGAAGACTTTTTTCATCGCTTTTTTTGTTAAAAAGAGACATCTTAAATCTCCATAATTTCTTTCTGCTTTGAAGCCGATACTTCATCTGATTTCTTTACAAATTTATCAGTCAAGTCCTGAGTTTTCTTCTCAGCCTGTTTTAAATCGTCCTCAGTAATGTCTCCGCTTTTTTTCATAGCCTTTAATTTTTCTATTGCTTCTCTGCGGACATTTCTGATTTGTACCTTTGTATCTTCCGAAAGCTTTGATATTTCCTTAACAAGCTCTTTTCTTCTGTCTTCGGTAAGCGGCGGGAATATGATACGGATTATTTTTCCGTCGTTCTGAGGGTTGATTCCTAAATCAGATGTGAGAATTGCTCTTTCAATATCCTTAATTATTGATGCATCCCATGGCTGAATTGTTAAGGTTCTTGCTTCAGTAACAGAAACTGACGCAACCTGACTGATTGGTGTGGGGGTTCCGTAATAATTGATCTTGATTTTATCAAGTACAGCAGGATTTGCACGACCTGCTCTAATCTGAGAATATTCATCAAGAAGATGATCTATTCTTCTTTGCATACGTTCTTCTGCTTTTTTTAGCTGTTCTTGCATAATCTGTTCCTCCTAAATAAAATGTATGTTGATTTAGTCCTCTGTATTTACTAATGTGCCGATATTTTCGCCCATAGCGGCCTTATATATATTATCGGGATCGTCAATGCTGAATACCAAAATCGGAATATCGTTATCTTTACAAAGTGATGCTGCGGTACTGTCCATTACGGCTAAGTCTTTATTAAGTACTTCATGGAATGAAAGCGAGTCAAATTTCTTTGCATTCGGATTTTTCTTGGGGTCGGAATCGTAAACGCCGTCAACCAATGTTGCTTTTAAAATGATTTCAGCTTCAATCTCTGCCGCACGCAGTGATGCTGCTGTATCCGTACTGAAAAACGGGTTGCCTGTTCCACAGCCGAATATTACAACTCTTCCCTTTTCTAAATGTCTTATTGCTTTACCTCTGATATAAGGCTCTGCAACGGTTCGCATTGAAATTGCCGTCTGAACTCGTACATTTACTCCAACCTGCTCAAGTGCGTCTGCAACACCTAAAGCATTTATTGCAGTTGCAAGCATCCCCATATGGTCCGCTCTTGTTCTGTCCATATTACCCGAACTTCTTCCTCTCCAAAAGTTACCTCCGCCTACAACGATTCCTACTTGTATTCCTGCTTCTACACATTTCTTAATTGGCTTGCAGAATTCCAACACCGTATCGAAATCAATACCGCTCGTTTGCTTTCCTGCAAGTGCTTCACCTGAAAGCTTTAACAAAATTCTTTTATATTTCGGTTTCATACATAACACCCCATAATAAATTTATAGATAATATAATAATACACTTTTTTGATGGTTTTGTAAAGGAAAAGCAGTAAGAATGTGTATATAAAGTTAATATTTGTAAAAAATTATTTTTTATGTAGCTATAACAGCGATACAAAACACAAACGGCACCGTTTTTTACGGTGCCGCTGAAAGTAATATTTAACTTAAATCATTTTACCATACTTGCAACTTCTGCTGCAAAGTCGTCCTGACGCTTTTCGATTCCTTCGCCTTTTTCAAAACGAACAAATTTTTTGATTTTGATAGAACCGCCAAGATTCTTAGCAACTTCGTCTGTATACTGCTGAATGCTCTTTTTATTGTCTTTAACGAATTCCTGATCAAGCAAGCAGTTTTCTTTATAAAATTTTCCGATTTTACCCATAACGATTTTATCGGCAATTGCTTCAGGTTTACCCTCGTTAATAACAAGCTGTTTCATAACTTCTTTTTCATGCTCAAGCACATCGGCAGGAACTTCATCTTTGCAGAGATACTGAGTATTAAGAGCGGCAATCTGCATTGCAACGTCTTTACCGTATGCTTCAAAGCCGTCTTTATCTGCAACATCTGTATCAAAGTTTACAAGTACGCCGATTTTGCCGCCTGCGTGAACATAAGCAACACTTGGTCCGTTAAGACGCTCAAATCTTCTGATCTGAATGTTTTCGCCAATTGTAAGAACTTTCTCCTGCAAAAGCTCTGCAACCGTCATTTCTGTTCCATCTGCCTTTAATGCAAGCAAAGCTTCAACATCGGCAGGATCGTTATTGAGAACTGTTAATGCACAGGTTTTTACAAAATTCTGGAAATCTGCATTTTTAGCAACAAAGTCTGTTTCTGCATTTACTTCAATCACTACGCCAGCTGTATTATCATCGTTTGTCAGGGCGTATGCAATGCCCTCAGCAGCAACTCTGCTTGCTTTTTTAGCCTGCTTTGCAAGACCCTGCTCTCTTAAAAAGTCGAGAGCTTTATCCATATCGCCGTCAGCATTTGTGAGTGCCTTTTTGCAATCCATCATGCCGCAGCCTGTTTTTTCTCTTAATGCTTTTACATCTTGAGCTGTAAAATTCATATATATCTTCCTCTCGTTATTTTTAATTAATAATTATTCTGCAGCTACTTCAGTTTCTTCTGTTTCTTCTGCTTCGTTATCTTCAATTGCAGCAGCGCCTACCTGACCTTCTCTGCCTTCGATAATTGCGTCTGCCATTGCGCCTGCAATAAGTTTTACCGCACGGATAGCGTCATCATTACCGGGAATTACATAATCAATTTCGTCAGGGTCACAGTTTGTATCTACGATAGCTACAACAGGGATTCCTAATTTTTTAGCCTCTGATACTGCGATTTTTTCTTTTCTCGGGTCAACTATAAAGAGTGCACCCGGCATCTCTTTCATATCTTTAATACCGCCTAAGAATTTCTCAAGCTTTTCGATTTCAAGGTTTAATTTAATAACTTCTTTTTTTGGAAGTAAATCAAATGTACCGTCTTCTTCCATTGTACGAAGCTGTTTTAAACGGGCGATTCTTCTCTTAATTGTTGTGAAATTCGTAAGCATGCCGCCAAGCCATCTTGCATTTACATAGTATGCTTCCGAACGCTCAGCTTCTTCTTTAACAGAATCCTGAGCCTGTTTTTTTGTACCTACGAAAAGTACGTTTTTTCCGTCAGCTGCAACTTCTTTTATAAAGTTGTAAGCCTCATCAAGTTTCTTTACTGTTTTCTGCAAGTCGATAATATAAATACCGTTGCGTTCTGTGAAGATGTATTCTGCCATTTTAGGATTCCATCTTCTTGTCTGGTGACCGAAGTGTACACCGGCCTCCAAAAGTTGTTTCATGGATACTACTGCCATTTTTATTTCCTCCTTAGGTTAAAACCTCCGCTGTGCTTTTATTTTTATCAGCTATTACAAATTAAAATACTCCATATAATTTTCATATATGCCGTACCATTTGCACCTTTCTGATAAGCATCAGCGTGCGATATGCTTCTATATAATATCACATAAGTTAAAAAAAATCAAGTACTTTCGTACCTGATTTTTCATTTTGTTTATTACCATTTATCAAAAAACTTTACAGAGCCGTACGATACAACGAAATTTTGTGATTCGTGCCACGGACTGCTGCAAATTTTACTTTCATACATATAAAGAATTCTGTGCTGTACTGCCGAACCGCTTTGGTCAAATATATAGCTTACAGCATCTACTGCCGAACTGTTTGGGTTGACTGAAGTACTGCCTGAATAATTATATCTTGAAATTATTTCAGAAACAGAAGTAATTCCTTCAAGAACCATTGTATCTCTTATTGACTGGGCAATTAATGCACAGCCAGTAAAGCCGAGTGAACCGGACTCGCCCATTACAAGCTTTTCAAGTAACTTTCTGTCGCTGTCTGTAAGTATTACAGTGCCGGGTAAGTAGTTAGGGTCCGGATTACTTATTGACAAAAGATAGTTACTGCTTGAAACACTTTCGGATACTTCCGAAATTACAGATGAACTTATTTTTTCTTCATATTGTGTAGATTCTTCAACATCCGTTTCAGCTGACTCTGTAATTTCTTCAGTTATTTCCTCGGTTTCTGCTTCTGTTTCCTCAGTTGCAGGAGTTTCATCCGTTTTAGACTCTTCTTCTGTTTCAGGTTCAGAAGAAATTGTTGTCTCCTGCTGTGTTTCAGCTTCAGTTGTTTCTTCTACTGCCGCATTACAGTTTGATACTATTACTGCTGAAAAATCATTTAAATCACCAAAACCTAAAGCAACTGCTTTTTGGTTTGCAATAGCTTCTACATCAGGCGCAAGAGTTGTGTTAGGCAGAACTAATGCAGCACCGATTAAAAAGAATGCCAATGAAAAAGATAATACTTTAAAATATGTTCTTTTTAGGAGCAGTATTTTATTTTTTGATTTACTTTGTACATAAATGTACTTAGTGCTTTTGCGTCTCAAAAATTTATCCTCCCTTGATTTTGGTATGTATAAAAGGGCATTTACGTAATACATACTTCTTTCTTTAGTCGTAAAATTTTATCAAACACACAATTTCGACTTGTATTAAATCACAAAAATTAATAAAATGCAAATTTTTTCATTATGTTTTTTAATTCTATAAACGAACCAAAAAGGGGTTTTAATTCCTTTTTGAAAAAATATTTTGTAAAATATTAACAATTATTTATTTTAAAGTTCGTTAAAAACTCATAACACGCCGAATTTTATATTTGCGATTTTTTGTGAAAAAAATTCCTTTTTTCTCGTTTTGGTTCTTTTGAAGCAATAAAATCCACTAAAATTGTATCTTCGCCAATTAATTTTATATTCCCCCACGGAATTATACAATCGTTTTCCCTGCCGAAAAGTCCGAAAAATCTGGCTCTCCCATATACAATCAGAGCACATAAATCGGCGGATTTTGTATTTATTTCCAAATCATCCACAAACCCTATTCGATATCCGTTGCGCTGATTTATAACTTCTTTTCTCCTTAACTGCTGAAATGTGCATGTCCCCATAATACTCCTCCTTTATTGACTTTTAGCGCCATCTTTGATAAAATTTATATGCAAATAACAGAGATAATATAACTTAGGAGGTTTTTTATGGATTATGTTCTTTTAACCGACTCTTCTTGCGATTTACCCGACAATATTGCAAAAAAATTAAATATTGAAGTTTTACCTATGGAATATCAGATTGACGGTAAAAGCTATAATTATTATCTTGATGCAAGAGAAATGACCCTTGCGGATTTTTACGGAAAACTAAGACAGGGTATGTATGCAACTACTTCACAAATCAATTATGATTCTTATATAAATTATTTTGAAGAGTATCTTAAACAGGGTAAAGATATTATATACATATGTATTTCCTTAGGACTCAGTGGAAGCTACAATACCTGCAATATTGCAGTCAGCGACTTGCAAAAGAAGTATCCCGACAGAAAGATTTACATAATAGATCCTTGCAGTGACTCAGCTGGTCAGGGACTTGTTGTATATAATGCAGGTCTTAAATATAATGAAGGTTTATCTATTGATGAACTTAGAGATTTTGTAGAAGATTACAAGAAAAAGTGCTGTCATTGGTTTGTAATTGACGATTTGGATATTTTAAAGCGTGGAGGTCGAATTTCTGCGGCTACAGCTACTTTTGGCAAAGCGTTACAAATCAAACCTCTCATAAGCGTTGACGAAACAGGAAAGCTTATAAATGTAGGAAAACTAAGAGGTACAAGTAAAATTTACGATGAATTTTTAAAAAAAATCAAGCGAGACGGCGAAAACTTGCAAAATCAAACGATTTTTATTGCTCACGCTGATAACCCTGAGGGGGCAGAAAAGTTAAGCGAAATGGTAAAGCCTTTGGTAAAGGATATTATAATTTGTCAAATCGGTCCCGTTATCGGTGCTCACGTTGGTCCCGGAATGTTAGCTTTATTATTCTACGGCAACAGAAACATTACAATGTAATATATTATAAAATGGTCTGTGTTATAATACGAACCGTTTTTATGCATAAGCATAGAAGTTTCGGTAAAAAAATTTAAAAGTTTTGGTCGAGCTTTTTCAAAAGCTCGCGAGGATCAAAGGGCGAGCAGTCCTTTGCCGCCGAAATGCGGCGAAATTTAAAGTCTAAAGTAAAAACGCACACAAATGCAGATTAATTCTACAATTGTGTGCGTTTTTGTAATCTTTTATTAATAACCGTGTGCTTCCTTTAACATCATGTCTTTGACTTTCATAAGTCTTGTTTGAGTTGAACGCTCGTTTTCATCAAGCTTCATAGTTATATATTTTATTTTTTCCTGAGTATCGGGAATCATAACGTGTTCCAAAGCATTTACTCTGCGGCGTGTCTTTTCGATTTCAGAGGCCATTAACTGACAGGATTTTTCTACCTCTGCCAATTTGAGCATATCGGGCAAAACATCTGAAAGAGATTCTATTGCATCATCTAAATCGGCAGATGTAAATGCAAAACCGTATGAGAAAATGTCATTTTTATCGGGCGTTCTTGTTTTTATATCAAAAACGGGTATATCAACGCTCATTACATTTTTTTCGCTTACCTCAATTGAAACATCCTGTTTCGGTGCAAGGAGAGCTGTATACAGAACTTCTTCACTCATTGAAGCACGGGCAAGAACAAAGTTTTTATTAGCTCTCTCTATTCCCTTTTCTACCTTTTCTCTTAATTCCTTATTTTCACGCACCAAATCAAGAAACTGCCTCATCAGTTCATCTCTTTTATCCTTTAAAAGCTTATGACCTCTGATTGCAGTTACAAGTTTCTTTTTAAGCCTTGTAAGCTCCATACGAGTTGGATTAACTTGTGTGGTTGCCATTTATATCACACCTTACTTGCCATAGTACATATCAAGATACTTATCGTCAATTCTCTTAAGCTCTGAACGGGGTAAAATCGATAACAGCTTCCAGCCTAAATTCAATGTATCTTCTATATCACGATTTGTATTGTATCCCTGTGAAACATATTCTTTTTCAAAGGCATCTGCAAATTGTGCATAAAGCTTATCAATATCCGTCAAAGCGGCCTCACCCAAAATAACCATAAGTTCTTTTGCATCTTTTCCTCTTGCATAAGCTGAGAAAAGCTGATTCATTGTACTTGAATGGTCTGCTCTCGTTTTTCCTTCGCCTATACCTTTATCCTTAAGACGTGAAAGGGATGGAAGAACGTCAATTGGCGGAGCAATATTCTTTCTGTAAAGTTCACGGCTTAAAATAATTTGACCCTCTGTAATATAGCCTGTAAGGTCAGGGATTGGATGGGTTTTATCGTCTTCAGGCATTGTTAAAATGGGAATAAGTGTAATTGAGCCGTCTTTTCCCCTCTGTCTGCCCGCTCTCTCATAAAGGTTTGCAAGGTCAGTGTACATATATCCGGGATAACCTCTTCGTCCCGGTACTTCCTTACGTGCGGCTGAAACCTCACGCAAAGCGTCTGCGTAGTTTGTGATATCTGTCATAATGACAAGAACGTGCATATTCGCTTCAAATGCAAGGTATTCTGCGGCTGTAAGTGCCATACGAGGTGTTGAAATTCTCTCGATCGCAGGGTCATTTGCCAGATTTATAAACAAAACAGTTCTGTCAATTGCGCCTGTTTCTTTGAAGCTTTCAATAAAGAAGTTTGATTCTTCAAATGTTATACCCATTGCGGCAAATACAACGGCAAATGGTTCATTTGTTCCTCTAACCTTCGCCTGTCTTGCAATTTGAGCCGCCAAGTTTGCGTGAGGCAGACCTGAGGCTGAGAAAATTGGAAGCTTTTGTCCTCTTACAAGGGTATTAAGACCATCAATGGCGGAAACGCCTGTCTGGATAAATTCCTGAGGATAATTTCTTGCGGCAGGATTCATCGGCAGTCCGTTAATATCCATACGCTTTTCAGGCAGAATATCCGGGCCTCCGTCAATTGGACGGCCCATACCGTCGAATACTCGTGAAAGCATATCCTTTGATACGCCTAATTCCATACTTCTGCCTAAAAACCTTACCTTTGAATTTGAAAGATTTATACCTGCCGAGGAATCGAAAAGCTGTACCAAAGCGTCTGTACCGTTGATTTCAAGAACTTTACAGCGGCGGACTTCTCCTGACGCAAGCTCTATTTCTCCAAGTTCATCGTAAGTTACATTATCTACATTTTTTACAAGCATAAGAGGGCCTGATATTTCTTCTATTGTTCTGTATTCCTTTGGCATTAGAATTCGTCCCCCTTACTTATCGTTTCTTCAAGCTCTTTATCAAGAGCAAGTAAAATATTTTCGTAATTCTTTTTAACAGTGTCTTTTTCTATATATTTAAATCTGCCTATTCTCTCTCTGACTTCCATATTGATAACATTATCAATTTTTGCTCCCTTTTTAAGGGCATCAAGTCCCTTATCATAGAAAGCAAGTACCAATTTCATCATCATATGCTGTTTGTCAAGAGGAGTGTAGGTGTCTGTTTCATGGAAAGCATTTTGATGGAGAAAATCTTCTCTAATAGAACGAGCGGCTTCAAGCTTAAGCCTGTCTGACGGAGACAGGGAATCCATACCGACAAGCTTTACTATTTCTTCAAGCTCTGCTTCTTCCTGAAGAATACTCATAATTCTTCCTCTGCATTCCATCCAATCCTGTGCGACATTATTGTTGTACCAGTCTGCCATTGTATCTACATAAAGTGAATAACTTGTCAGCCAGTTTACAGCAGGAAAATGACGTTTATATGCAAGAGATGAGTCAAGTCCCCAGAATACTTTTACTATACGGAGTGTTGCCTGTGATACAGGCTCTGAAATATCACCGCCCGGCGGTGATACAGCGCCGATTACGGAAAGTGCTCCCTCTTTATCTTCACTTCCCAATGTTATAACTCTTCCTGCACGCTCATAGAACTGCGCAAGACGTGAAGCAAGATATGCAGGATAACCTTCTTCACCAGGCATTTCTTCAAGACGTCCTGACATTTCTCTCAATGCCTCAGCCCAACGGGAAGTGGAGTCAGCCATAAGGGCTACCGAATATCCCATATCTCTGAAATATTCTGCAATTGTAATACCTGTATAAATAGACGCTTCACGAGCGGCAACAGGCATATCTGAGGTGTTTGCAATAAGAACTGTACGTTCCATAAGTGAAAATCCTGTTTTCGGGTCAATAAGCTCAGGAAATTCGTTAAGAACGTCTGTCATTTCGTTTCCACGCTCACCGCAGCCGATATATACTACAATATCTGCCTCTGCCCATTTTGCAAGCTGGTGCTGTACGACAGTTTTACCTGAACCGAAAGGTCCCGGAACCGAAGCCACACCGCCCTTTGCAATCGGGAAAAGCGTATCTATAACACGCTGACCTGTTACAAGCGGCATATCAGGTGACAATTTCTGTTTATAGGGTCTGCCTACACGGACAGGCCATTTCTGCATTAAGGTTATATTTTTTACTTCACCTGAAGGAGTTTTAACAGTTGCAACCGTATCTTCAACAGAATATTCACCCTCTGAAATTGATTTGACCGTGCCTTCAATTCCATTAGGAATCATTATTTTATGAACAATAACCTTAGTTTCCTGTACAGTACCGATAATATCGCCTGCACAAACCTTATCGCCTGCATCTACACAAGGCTTAAAGCTCCATTTTAAGTGCCTTTTTAAAGACGGTACTTCTACTCCTCGTTTAAGGTTATTTCCGCTTACAGCCATAATATCGTCAAGAGGTCTTTGAATACCGTCATATATACTGCTGATAAGACCGGGGCCTAATTCTACCGACAAAGGCGCTCCCGTTGACTCAACAGGTTCTCCAGGACCTAAGCCTGATGTTTCTTCATAAACCTGGATTGAGGCTTTATCGCCGTGCATTTCAATTATTTCACCGATAAGGCGTTGTTCCGATACACGTACAACGTCGAACATATTGGCGTCTCTCATTCCCTCTGCAATTACAAGAGGTCCTGCAACTTTTTTAATAATTCCATTGCTCATTTTTATTTATCATCCCTTCAGGGTTTAAGTGTTAAATATTATATCGCTGCCGACAGCTTTTTCTACTGATTTTTTAACTGCATTTATTCCCTCTCCCGTATTGCCTGTAACTCCGGGAATAAGAATAATTGCAGGTGTTTTTTGCTCCTGATAATGCTCTATTTTTGGAGCAAGCTCTGAGGCTAACGCTTCCGTTACATATATAACTGCATATTCGCCCTCGCAAAGTCTTTTAAAAACAGGCGCAGGGTCTTCACCATGTTCTATTATATTTACATCAAGACCAAGGGCGGCAAATCCGTAGATACTGTCACGATCGCCTATTACTGCTGCTCTATACATACATTTTCCTCAATCTTTCTTTAACAATTTCACTATTAAGAGAATTTAGCTTTGCAGAAAGTATGATTCTTACTGCTTTTATTTCGTTTTCTCTTGCGATAATATAAGCCACTAAAGGTCCGATTGTAAACGGCTCCCATTTTTGGGTTTTCATTTTATCGGTCACTAAATCGTCACAATATTTTTCAAAAGCAGAAGGAGATTTTTTAAGTGCTTCAACTGCCTCTTTGTATGCTGATGAGGAAAGATATGAACAAATTTCATCTATGCCTTTTGCGGCTGAATTTGCAAGCATATTAATATTTAAGGTTTCACATTCAGCAAGCGACTGTTTGATAAAATCAAGAGTTTTATTCGTTTTTGCACATCTTACTGCAATTTTTATATCCGCCGACGCTACAAAAAGCTCTGAATAAAGTCTTATGATTTCATTATCGCTGTTTTTTCCTGCATTATATACTGCCTCTAAGCACGCTTTATCTATAATTATATCGCAAAGCTGTCCGTCTGAGGTATGAAGCAAAACATTCATAGCTTCTTTTGCTGTATTCTGTAAATATTCGGGCAGCTGTGAATAATTGCGCTTATCTATTGCTTCATAGATTTTTTCGGCAGGAACTTTGCCGAACTCTGAAAACATATTATCTGCTTTTAAATTTCTTGTAATTGACTTGATTGTAACCTTTAAATTATGAAAATCATTTTGAAGCAAAAATACATCAAATGCGTTTTCTTCTTTAACAAGTTCATTCATTAAAAGCCAAATCTTTTTTCTTTCTGTAGAAAGAATTTCATCGCCTGTTTGAATTGTATCGTTTCCCCATCCTTTTTCAGTAAGAAAACGTATACAGCTTTCATAATCATCAAGTGAAATAAGAGCCTCTAAGTCTTTCATCGTTAAAAGTTTAAGCTCTTTAGAGCGGATACGGGCAACCGCATATGTGTAGTCTGCTTTTGCCAAGCAAATCCCTCCTTATTAAGAAAACAGCAAGGCTGAAATTTCATCTGTAAGCTCTTCGTGCTTACTTCTGAACATTGCATCAAAGGAACAGTTCTCTTCAATACCGCCGTAAATAAGTACAAATCCGCTTTTAATGTTGGCCGTACTATCAGATAATTCAAGCTCGCCTTTTGATACACTGTTGACCTTTTTCATAAAACCGTCAGGAAGTCTTGAAATATCCTTTTCAGAAAAAGCAATTTTACCTTTTTGTGGCTGAGAGTTATTTTCTATAAGTTTTAAAATCAAGGAAAAATACTCTTTATCCTCTAAGTTTTCCATATAACTTAAAGTATTATCAAGCATTTCATTTATTACCTGTTGTTTTGCAGAAAGCATTGATTTTTGTTTTTCCAGGTTTGCAGAAGAATCGCCTCTTGATAAAATATCCTCAGACTTTTTCTTTGCGTTCTCTAAAACTCTGTCAGCCTGCTTTTTGCCCTTTTCCTGAGCGTCGGAAATAACAACATCTGCCTCGCTTTTTGCTTTTGAAATAACTTTTTCTGCATTCTTAGCGGCTTCTGTTCTGATTTCTTCAATTATCTTTTCTAATCCTGTCATAACAGTTTACCTTATTTCTGATTAGATTTAAATATTTACATTAGCAATGCCGAATACTGCAAGAATTGAAATAAGCAATGCAAGGATTGCGTATGTCTCTACCATTGCGGGAAGAATAATTGCTTTACCCATCTGGTCAGGTCTTTTAGCTACTGTACCGATACCTGCAACTGCACAGTTACCCTGATGAATACCTGAGAAAAGACCTGCAATTGCAATTGGAAGTGAAGCTGCAAAATATAAGAGTCCCTGCTGGAGAGAAATATCCTGCGGTGTGCCGATGATACCTGTGTTTGTTAAGATAAGGAAAGCTACCAAAAGTCCGTAAATACCCTGTGTTGCAGGAAGAAGCTGGAATATAAGTACCTTACCGAAAAGTGACGGCTCTTCTGATAAAACTCCTGCTGCTGCAACACCTGCTTTTCCTACGCCGATTGCTGAACCTGTACCGGCTAAAAATGTAGCACAAGCCGCACCTAAAAGTGCAAAAAATAAACCTGAATTAGTTAAGATTTCTGACATGTCAAATATCCTCCTTGACTTTATAATGCTTAGAATTTATTTTAAAAGGCTTAAAGGCTTTGCCTCCGCCCTCATAAAATTTACCGAAAAACTCTACAAACTGCAAACGGTTTGTATGAACATAAGCTCCAAGTGCATTTATACCGATATTTAAAACGTGACCGATTATAAACACAACTGCAAATATAATTATTGCAAATATACTTGAACCGAACATAGAACCTATCTGGTTAAATACCTGTGCAATAACGCCTGTTGCAAGGCCGAGAGCTAAAAGTCGGCTATAGGAAAGTATATCGCTTAAATAACCTGTTGCACCGTACAGACCATAGATGCCTTTTAATAATCTTTTGACTGGGTTTTTGCTTTCTCTGCCTGAAAAGAATACAATTATTACTGCTCCTATTAATGCGGTAATTCCTCCGATTGTCAGGAAAACAGGCGGCAGAACAAAGCCTGCTAAATCTTTCATCATATCAAGAGACAAGAGTGCTAAAATAGCTCCGCCTATTAATAGATACCAGCTTACAACATCGTATATTACAAACATCGGGTTTTTATTTTTAATATGCATATATCCCTGAATAGCAAGACCTGTAAAAAGATGAATAATTCCGAAAAGGAAACATATCATCAAAAGTCTCATTGGGTCGTTAATAGGATTAAACCAAATAGGAATGACCAAACCGGGGATTTGCGGTACTTGTTCAGGAGCTATTCCGAGAAATGTTGTAGATATTACGCTGACCGCATCTCCGAAGAAACTGCCGAACATAAGTCCCCAGAATGTTGTTGACAAACCGCAGTAAAAAAACATTTTTACTGATTTTTTAAGTCCCTCTTCCATATTTTTAAAGTGATGTAAAGCAAATCCGCAGGCAAGGCTCATTACAATTCCGTAGCCCGCATCTGAAAACATCATACCAAAGAACACATAATAAAAAATCGCCATAATTGAGGTTGGGTCAATTTCTCTGCGTTTTGGGAGGCTGTATGTTTGAAGAACACCCTCAACAGGGCGTGCAATCGGATTATTATGGAGAACAACAGGAGCGTCGTCTGAAAAATCATCTTCCATTTCAACTTCTGCTCCGTATTTTGAAATAAGAAGCGCTTGAAGCTCGGGAGCATTTTTCTCCGTTATATATCCGCTTAACAAAAAAACGTGCCTTGTATTTGAAAGGCTTTCTATTTGTTCATACTTTTCTGCACGCATTACATAATAGTCTTCAATAAAATTAAATGCGTGAAGCATACCTTTATGAGATTTTATATTATTTATGTTTTCTTTAACAGAATTTTTAAGATTTTCTATTCTTTCATTTAAAATCTTAATTCTCTCTGCGGGAGGCTGTTTTGAATCAACAGCAGGGGATGAAAATCCCATTTGTCTGATTGCTTCAAACAGCTTATCAGATTTTTCTTTTTTACAGATTAAAAATACACAAGTCTGGTTTTTATCTGAGGAAATTACATTTACATCTATTCCGTCAAGTTCAGGATTGATTTGTGCAATTTCCGATAAAATTTCTCCCTCAGATATTAAATTAGGAAATGTACCTACAAATGCCTGAGTTTTTTCAGTTCCTTTAAATCGTAAAGAAAGCTCAAAGGATTTCCACGGGATCAGGCTCTCAATTTGAAATTCATATTTAATTATATCTGCGTTTGCTTCATTGATATTTTTCTTAAAACCTATTATTTCATATGCTACACGCATTATTTCTGCGGCGTCATTTACATATATATAATAGTTTTCTTTGGAAATAGGTTCTCTGCCCTCAAATGTTGCAAACATAGATTTTTTAAAATCATTATATTCACAAAGAATTTCCGCAGCCTGTTTAGCTGTTTGTGAGCTTTTTAAGAAAGATGCCTGAGATGCCGACGTTTCTTCCTTAAAAAATACACTGTCCTGCAATTCAAGGTCTGTAATTTCTACAACGCCTTTTCTCTGCAAGGTTTCCAAAATATCTTTGCGGTGTTTTTTAAGTGCACAAATGCTTATTTTTTGCATTTTAAGCATTGACATAAACCTTACACCTCCGGACTTATATTATTATATTCATTACCTTTTCATTAACTTCCGACTGACGCTGTTTTGATTTTTCAATTAAAAGGCTTGCCTGCTCACTGCCTTCAATTTTTGCCTGTGCCACTTTTCGGCTTGCAGAATCCTTTGCCATTTTTATCATTTCAATGCCTTGTCTATCGGCATCTTCAGTTAATTTACTAATAATTTCGTTTGCCTTTTCAGAGGCGCTTTGGAGTATTTCTTCGGCTTCTCTTTTTGCATTTAATTCCGTATCAGCTGCACTTTGCTCAGCTTCACGGATTTTTTCTACTGTAGTTTGTACCAAAGTTTATCACCGCCATTAACATAATATATTTTAATTTTACTTTAATTTATTTACAAAGTCAATATATACCATGGTTAATTTTGTATATTTTAATCAATTTAAACTATAACTATTATTATTGTTTGTCATTATAGTAAAATAAACACATTATACTTACACCTACAAATGCTCCTGCAAATAGACCTATAATTAACCCTTCAAACATTTTAACTCCCCCATATTGTGACATTTATTATAAAACTTTTGTGCAATAATTATTATACTATCTCTTATCAAAGAGGTGATTTATTGCAGACAGTTTATGTAGATGTTCTTATATTTTTAAACATTATTATCGACTTTTTCATTTTGTTAAGCTTAAAAACAGTGTTTAACATTGATGTTACTAACAAAAGGTTGGTAATAAGCAGTATTATAATTTCAATATTCTCATTACTCGCATTAATTCCTCAAATTAATTTCATTTTAAATATTATTATCAATATATTAACTGCCGCTGCGTCTGTGTTTATAGGCTTCGGTAAATGCAGTATTGCCAATTTTATCAAAAGGGTTTGCGTTTTTTTTGCAATAAATTTTATTTTTGCAGGAATTATGATTGCCATATATATGCTCTTTAAGCCAAGCAGGCTGGCAATTATAAATAATGTTGTTTATTTTGATATTTCTCCTCTTTTACTGATTATTTTAACCTTATGCTGTTACATTATCCTATATATATTCAAACGTATAGCGGGCAAACAAGGAGTAATGGAGAAAATTTACAGAGTACATATTAAGGTTAACGATAAAAGCTACAGCTTTTTCGGAAAAGTTGATACCGGATGTGATGTTAAAGAGCCTTTTTCTGGCGCACCTGTTATTATTGTTGAAAAATCGGTTTTCAATAACTTAAAAATTGATGATTACAATTATAGGATTATTCCCTTTTCAAGTCTCGGCGGAGAAGGCATTTTGAACGGAATTAAAGCTCAGGAAGTTATAATTGGCGAACATAAAATCGAAAAGGACATATACATAGGACTTTGTGAAAACATTCTTAACGGTGAAATAAAGGCGCTTATACCAAATGATATTTTCGGAGTTGACATTTTATGAAAATCGTATACTTTAAAAGAAATGAAAACAGAATAATTAAATTTTTTAAAAATTGTATTTTAAAGCTTAAAATAAAGCTGGGCTTTACAGAACAGGTACATTATATCAACGGAAGCGAGAATCTGCCTGCCCCTCTTACAAAAGAAGAAGAACATAAAATAATGGAGAAAATTATAAACGGTGAGGAGCAGTACAGAGAAAAGCTTATTGTGCATAATCTAAGGCTTGTAGTTTACATAGCAAAAAAATTTGAATCAACTAATATTAATGTTGAAGATTTAGTATCTATAGGTACTATAGGACTTATCAAGGCTGTAAACACTTTTTCTCCTGAAAGGAATATTAAACTTGCTACCTATGCATCACGTTGTATAGAAAATGAAATACTAATGTTTTTGAGAAAAACATCTCAGCAAAAACACGAGGTTTCCATTGACGAGCCTTTAAATACAGACTGGGACGGAAACGAGCTTTTACTATGTGATGTCTTAGGAAGCGACCCCGACATTATTAACAGAGGGATCGAAACAAAGCTGGAAGCAAGTTTACTTTTACAGGCCGTATCAAAATTAAACAAGCGTGAATGTGAAATTATGGAGTTAAGGTTTGGTTTAAACGGTAAAAAAGAGCACACTCAAAAACAGGTTGCAGATATACTTGGAATTTCACAGTCGTATATTTCAAGACTTGAAAAAAAGATTATTAAAAGGCTGAGAAATGAATTGGAAAAAGTTGTATGACTAAAAACGAGAAAACGACTTGGGAAACCAAGTCGTTTAATTTATTTAAAAAATATGGAAAGAAACTTTTAAAAAAGTTATTTATTGCCTCATTCATCATCTTCATCAAATGTAATGATTTTACTTTCAACTTCATTATTATTATTCCATTTTGTCACAATAAGATTGCCGCTTTTGTCAAAAGAAATGCCTATTCCGTGTTTATTGCCGTGCAGGTAATGATTAAGGGAAATAAAGTTACCGTCCTTATCAAAGCGGGCTCCTAATTTTTCGGGAAAATTATCGTTCCATTTACCGATATGTATTTCTCCGTCCGACGAACGGAATCCGATTCCTCTGCCGTTTCGCTTATTATCTACCCAATCTCCTATATAGTTAATTGAGCCGTCTTTATAATAAAAACATCCGAAGCCGTTACGCATATCGTTTTTATACTCACCCTCATAGGCAGTTTTGCCCTGAGCAGTTTCTGTTCTGCCGTAACCGTTTCTCATTCCGTTTTTATCAAGACTTCCGTAATAAGAAAATTTATCATTTCCGTCTGTTATCTCTTTATCTGATACGGGTTTATTCTTTGTCTGATAATCACCTTTTTTAAGGTTGAAATCCTCGCCATGATATATATTTATGTCATCATCTTCCGAAAAATCATAATCGGCAGTAGTATTTTTTGTATCAAAAGGATTTTTGAAATTCTCAACAACATCTTTTTCTACTACAGTTTTGTCAACAGGATTACCATTTTCCAAAGTAAGATAAGGTGCAAATGAAATATCAAATGTATTGTTGAGATTTCGTGCAAGATTAAAATCTACAGGTGAAAATGAAAACCCAGCAGCCTTAGCTTTTATGTTAGAAACATCATCAGGAATTTGTGCTGTAAAATAAAGCATACCCCTGTTTGAATATGCAACTGCATCACATAAACCCACATTGGGAACTGACTTTACCATATACAATGGAGTAGCCATACATTCGTTTTCATTATATACTGTTTTAACTATTGCAAAATAACCGTTTATTACCTTAGGTGCAATTGAACAAACACAACTTAAACCTTTTTCGGGTACAAAATATTCAGTTTTGATCCAGTAATGTTTAGAGTTAAAATAAATTTTTTTCGTTACAAATTCCAGCGAATTATAAAAACAAATGCAATACATATTTTCAGGAAGGTATTTAGAAAGCTGTAAAACATTCTGATTTTTCATTACTTTCCAAAGCATTGGTTTATTTTCTTCAAGGGAATAACAATAGCTGAGCCTTTCTTTTTCAAACTGACGAATAGTGTCGCCTTGCTGAGGTTTAAAATTCTCTTTAAAATAACATGCACGAACACCTGCAAGAGCGTCATCTTTAAAATCAAGCTCTTCAAAGCCTTTTAACGCAACCGAATAGTAAATCATTCTTTCAATTTTGTTATCCATTTCATCTTATCCTTGTGTTTTCTTGTATTTTTTGATGCTCTTAATAAAAAAGCGACCGGTGGCTAGCCCTATCCGAGCAGACAGCACCATATAAAAACACTCTCTTGTGCCCGACTGTTTCCGAGCAGTTTTCTATAAGGTAAAAAAGGCACAATCACATAAATTGTGCCTTTACGTTTGTATTATTATCAAATTGAAATTGTTTTTGCAATATCAAATAAGTGTTGATCAAATACTCTCGGCATATTGAGAGCCTCTGTAATATCAAAATCTACAATTTTTCCGTTTTGCATTGCAACTACACGGTTTCCAATATCCTCACTAAGAAGCTCAACTGCTTTATACCCCATTTCACTGGCTATGAGTCTGTCTCTGAGAGAAGGATTGCCTCCTCGCTGAACATGACCGAGAATTGTTGCACGTGATTCAATTCTCAAACGCTTTTCGATGTAGCTTGCCAAATCTGCTGCGCCGCCTACGCCCTCAGCAACAACAACTATAAAGTGCTGTTTTCCGGTTTTCTGAGTATCAATAATTCTTGAAATTACATCTTTTTCTATATCAAATTTAACCTCGGGAACTAAAATAGCTGTAGCTCCGCAGGCAATACCGACCTGCAGCGCAATATCTCCGCAGCGTCTGCCCATTACCTCTACTACTGAGCATCTGTCATGTGACTGAGCCGTATCACGGATTTTATCTATCATTTCTACGGCTGTATTCATTGCTGTATCAAAGCCTATTGTATATTCACTGCAGGCAATGTCGTTATCAATTGTGCCGGGAATACCAATGCAATTAACACCCGCATTTGTAAGGTCACGTGCACCTTTGAATGAACCGTCGCCGCCGATTACGACAACGCCTGTGATACCGCTGTCTTTACAGAACTTAGCTGCTTTCTGTACACCTTCGGGAGTATTATATTCTTCACTTCGTGCTGTATAAAGCATTGTTCCGCCATTTCCGATTATATCTGATACCGAACGAAGATTAAGCTCGCTTATATCACCGTTAAGCAAACCGTTATATCCTCGGTAAACTCCGTAAACTTTCATATTTTTAGCAATACCTGTTCTTACTACTGAACGAACAACAGCATTCATTCCCGGAGCGTCGCCGCCGCTTGTTAAAACTGCAATTTTCTTTTTATCCATAAAATTACCTCCAAAGGAAACATACTATGCAATTATAATACAATATTATAATATAATTCCTGTATTTTTACAAGTATGTTTCTTTATTTTTTGTGGTTATAAGTCAATTTATTTTTGCTTTTATAAATGTACACCTGACATTTTAACATTCCGTTATAAAGTTTTCTGCGTTTATCGGCTTTTCTTCCGAATATTTTTTCAAAATCATCGTCAGGACTTATAATTGTATATGAATTTTCGGGATATTTTAAAAATTTTTCACCCATTATTTTATACAGTTTCTCGGCACATGTAACGTCAAGAAGTCTTTCTCCGTAGGGAGGATTTGTTATTACCGTTTGTCTTTCAAAATCAGGTTCAAAATCTTTAATATCACGCTTTTTAAACTTTATCCTGTCTGCAACTCCAGCCTTTTCTGCATTTTCTTTTGCAATTTTCAAAGAAACTTCATCAATATCATATCCAATTGCTGAAAAAGTACAGTCCGTATCAATACAGTTTTTTGCTTCCTGCCTAAGCTTTTCAGTTAAATTTAAATCTGTCTGACTCCAATTTTCAAAAGCAAATGAACGATTAATTCCGGGTGGAATATGAAGCGCCTTCATAGCACTTTCAATAAGTATTGTACCACTTCCGCACATGGGGTCTACCACATTATGATTTGCTCTTACAAAGGACAGCTCTGCCATTGCGGCGGCCAAGGTTTCTTTAATTGGTGCTTCGTTTGAGTTTGCCCTGTATCCCCTTTTATGAAGTCCTTCACCTGTTGTATCAATCAAAACGGATACATTATCGTTAAAAATTAAAAACTGAATTTGATGAACCGGACCTGTTTCTTCAAACCATGGAAGAAAGTGCTTTTCTTTTAAACGCTCAACTATTGCTTTTTTTATTATTTTTTGACAGTCTGGAACGCTTTTAAGTTTTGAAGAAAGACTTTTACCCTTTACGGGAAATGCATCCTGCTTATCTATGAATTTTTCCCAGGGAATTGCTTTTACTCCCTGAAAAAGTTCTTCAAAACTTTCGGCTTCAAATTCTGTCAAAAGTATTTGTATTCTTTCCGCATAGCGTGAATGAATATTTGCCTTGACCATAGTATCAAAGCCGCCATTAAAAAGAACTCTTCCGTTTTCTGCTCTGACGTTTTCAAGTCCCAAAAATTTAAATTCATTTGCACATAACCCTTCAAGACCGAATATACAAGGAGCTGCAAAAGTAAGATTTTTCATTATTACCTCAAAAAACAGGGTATCGGCTGCCCGATACCCCTTCGTGACAATTTTATTTTATGATTCGTTGCTCGGCTGAAGCAAGCCGTAATCACCGTTATCTCTTGCATAAACTACATTTGGTTCGTTCGTTTCGGAATTTATGAACATAAAGAATTTATGGTTTATCATATTCATTTCAAGAATTGCTTCTTCAACAGAAATGGGCTTTACATTTATCATCTTCTTACGAACAACATTATACTCTTCTTCCTCAACAGGTTCTGAGGAAACATCCTGAGTGTTTTCTGCAATAAAATCTTCAAATGTTGCGCTTCTAAGTTTTTTGCTGAGCTTAGATTTATTTTTACGAATTTGTCTTCCTAAAATATCTACAACTCTGTCAAGAGCATCGTTCATTTCCTGCTCTGTTGCTTCGGCACGATATATCATGCTTTTATCTTTGATCGTAATTTCCACTGTTTGTCTATTCTTTTCAAGGGTGACAACAACATTTACCGATGCGTCGTCAGAAAATATCTTAGCAAACTTTGTAAGCTTTTTTTCTGTGCGTTCTTTAAAGTTATCTCTGAGGTTGACCTTTCTTGCCGTGTAGGTGATTTTCATAAAATCGTGCCTCCCTTTTATAATATTCTTTTTTATTTACGACCGCCGCTGCCGCCTCTGCGGCTGTAGCCGCGGGATTCGCCGGTTCTTTTTAAATCGGACATTTTGTCCTCGCTTGTCTGCTTAAAACGGGACATCATATCTTCAAATGACTGCGGAGCTTCTTTTCTTGAGCTTTGCCACTCAAAGTCACCGGGACTGGTTACAACCGGTGCAGGTGTATAGGGACGTCGTTTATTCTGCTTATTATATGAAGGTTTTCCTGAACGTTCCTGTTTTTCAGGATTTTCAACAGCCTGCTTCATAGACAAGCTTATTTTTTTTCCCTCTCCCAAAGACAGAACTTTTACTTTTACAGTGTCCCCTATTTTTACAAAATCATTAATTTCATTTACAAAAGTAGGAGCAATTTCCGAAATATGAACCATTCCCGTTTCTCCGTCAGGTAATGTTACGAATGCTCCGAATTTAGTTATACCGGATACCTTGCCTTCAAGAATATTTCCGACTTCAAGTGACATACAATATTTTCCCCTTATAAAAGTTTTATATCCTTTTTAATAAATTATTCACCGGCAATATTGACAAACACCCTTTCGCCATCTTTGATGTAGTCAAGATCTTCTCGGGCAATTTGCTCAATATACTGAGCAAGTTCTTTATCCGAATAATTTTTTACTTCATTTATCTGATCGTTTTTGATTTCCTGCACAACTATTTTACCCTTAAGGTCTTCAAGCTGCTGCTTTTTATCTGAAATTTCTATAAACTGATTGACTAAAGTTATTACAGCATACAGCACAAACCCAAATATTGCAATATAAAGCAGTATATATTTTTTCTTTTTTGCCTTAGGCAGTTTTACTTCCTTTATGTTTCTTTGGGACGACTGATCTCTGTTTTTTACGGATTTGTTCTTCTCTTCCATAATTATTTCCATTTTTTAATTTCTTTTTTTGATTACTTGATTTTTTATCATTTTTATGTTCTTTCTCTTTTTTTAGTTTTTTGAAAAAACTTACAAATTTGTATATCTTTTCAACAATATTATACACTACTTTATATAAGATTTTCAATAGCTTTTTAATTATTTTTTTAAAAAAATTTGAAATTTTTATAACATTTTTAATTATAAAGTTATTCATGGGAATTGCTGCACTTATAATTATTTTCCCCGCCGATATTTGGAATAGTATAAATCCTATTGCTTCCCCCAATATCATATAAAATCTTACGCTGCCGTTCAAAAAAGCCAGTGCATATAAAAATGTTGCAAAGGCAGATATGAGCATAAACAATATATCAAGTATTATTACATTTGTTTTTTTAAGTCTTAGCGATAATCTGATGATTTTAAAAGGCAGATAAATTAATGACAAACATACGCCAAGCAATATTGAATATAAAAATGCGGCAGATTGCTCTGCAAATGTATATTCCAACTTTTGCCTCACTTAAACAAACGGGAAAATACGCTTGTTTTTTCTTTTTTATCTTCAGGATATATTATTGCATTGATTTTGCCGTCGAGAGTTACTTCTCCCGTTTCTAAGCTGAGCTTGCTTATATGCAGATTTTCTCCCCTAATTATAAGTATTCCGCACGTACCCGACAGGGATACCGTTTCTTCATTAAAACCAAGCACGTCATCAATTCCGCCTAATGAAAGATTTTTTCTGTTTTCAAGAATCAGATTATGCTTTTTTTGATTTTGCTCTGTCATAAAAAATTCCTCCATACTTTGTATATACAAATATATGGAGGATTTTCTTTAAATATGTTAGTTTACATATTCATACATAGAAGCGGCTTCTTCTTTTTTTAGAACTTCTTTTACGGAAGTTACTTTAAATTTAATGGTTTTTTCGCCAAGAGTGATTTCTACAATATCTCCCTCTTTAACATCATAAGATGCTCTTGCAGTTTTACCGTTTACTGCAACCCTGCCTGCGTCACAGGCATCGTTTGCAACTGTTCTTCTTTTTATGATTCTGGCTACTTTTAAATATTTATCAAGTCTCATTTTAATTAACCTCAATAAAAAAAGCCGACAACTGCCGGCTTTTCATGAACAAAAATAAATTATTTGTTTACAGCTTTTTTGAAAGCCTGGCCTGCTTTAAATGCAGGAACCTTTGATGCGGGAATTTCGATTGACTTACCTGTTCTTGGGTCACAGCCTGTTCTCGCATTTCTCTGTCTCTGCTCAAATGTACCAAAGCCGATAAGCTGTACTTTTTCACCGTTTGCAATTGTTTCTACAACTGCGTCAAGTGTAGCTGAAACAGCAGCGTCTGCATCCTTCTTTGTAAGACCGCTTTTTTCTGCAACTAATGCAACTAATTCTGTTTTGTTCATAATAATGTACCTCCAAAATTTAATTTTATTTATTTTTAACTTCTTCCCAAAGGGAATCAAGTTCTTCCAATGTTGCGGTTTTCATATCTAAATTTCTTTCCTTTGCAAGGTTTTCCACCTTACGAAATCTATCTGAAAACTTATCGCAGGCTTTATACAATGCCTCTTCGCTGTCGATTTTTAAAAATCTTGATACGTTTACTACCGAAAACAACACATCTCCCAGTTCTTCAGTCTGATGCTCTTTATTGTTTTCTTTGACAGCTTCCTTAAGCTCGGCTACTTCTTCGCTTAATTTATCGATAGCGCCGTTTACATCATTCCAGTCGAAACCGACCTTTGCGGCTTTCTGTTGGATTTTCGTGCTTCGCATTAATGAAGGAAGTGATTTTGACACGCTGTCCATAACTTCAGACTGGCTTTTCTGAGATTTTGTCTGCATTTTTATTTTATCCCAGTTTGAAAGGACCTTTTCACTCGTATCAGCCTGAACATCACCGAAAACGTGAGGATGTCGGATTATCAGCTTTTTGCATATTCCGTCACAAACGTCATCAATGTTAAACTCATTTTTCTCGCTTTCCATTTCAGCATGGAAAACTACCTGAAGCATTACGTCGCCAAGTTCTTCCTTTAAAAGCTCTTTATTGTCATTATCGATAGCCTCTATTACTTCATAGGTTTCTTCAATAAAGTTTTGACGAATCGATTTATGGTTTTGTTCTCTGTCCCAAGGACAGCCGTTTGGCGAACGTAGCAGTTTCATAATTTCAACTAAGTCATCAAATTTATAATTTGACTTTTCTTTGAAAGCCAATTCACGTCTCTCCTTTATTGAAAATATAAAACAATATACATTTTACCCTATTAAATGATATTTTTCAAGTACTTTTGTAATTTTTTCTCCTTTTGGCAAAAATTTTATTTCAGTTGCAGTGAATGTTCTAAATAAAAGCAGGGCAATTATATACACTATTACTGCCGTCAAAATAGATATTATTGCCGAAATTTTTAAATTTAAGACATTTGAAAGCAACATATTTGTAAAAAACGCACCTGCCGCACAACACATTGAAGCGCCTAACGGTTTTATGACGGTTGAGAGCATATTCGGCAGCACGCCCGAATATTTAACAAGAAAATACATTGCAACTATACACATTAAAGCATAAGCCACAAGAGAACCTGCTGTTGCGCCTTGAATGTTTATACTTATTATGCTTACAAATGACCAGGTTATAAATACTTTTATTAAAAGTCCTCCGCTATAAAGGAATAACGGTATATTTACCTTACCTACTCCCTGAAGCATACTGCAAATAGGAGTTATAGCAGAAGTGAATATTGTTGTAAATCCCATAACTGTCAATACTCTTGAACCGACTTCAACAAGAGTAGGATCACTGTAAATCAGACCTAATATAGGTTTTGCAAGAACGCTTAAACCAAGACCTGCCGGGAACGCTACCATCATTGTGAGTTTTAATACTGTTTCAATAGCACTTTTTAGCTCATATTTATTGCCTGTTGTGTAGGCGTGGGTCACATTCGGCATTGCGCTTGTACCAAACACCTGAGTTACGGCTGTTACTACCTGCATTAAGGTTAAAACCGAACCGTAATATCCCCACAATACAGTCTGAATTGTAATTGGATTATCTTCTGTTGGATTTAACGGTATTGTTCTGTCAAGGCCTAAACCGCTGAAACTTGCAAGCATTTCGGTCCTATTGTTTATTGCCATATCCTTAAGTACATTTTGAATTACTATGCTGTCAATCCAAGAACTGATACTCATTACAAATGCGCCCAAACCGATCGGTACAGCTGTTTTAAGCAATCTTATAAATGTTTCTTTTCTTGTTCTTGCATCTATTGAATTTTCGAGGTATTCCTTAGAAATCTTGCCGCTTCTTTTATATTTTATAAACAAGTATATAAATGCTGCGACACTGCCTAAAACAATACCTGCTATTGCACCTGATACCGAAAATGAGAGTAATGTATATAGCGCATCGTTTTCATTTTCAAAAACCAATCCGAATATGGTGCCTGTTTCATGATAATAGTTCAGTCCTGTTGTCATTACAAAATATGCAATTCCAAGACCTAAAATCATTTTTCCCGCCGCTTCTATTATCTCCGAAACAGCAGTAGGTACCATATTACGGGTGCCTTCAAAATAACCTCTGTAAATTGATTCAAGACAGCCAAAGAAAATTGTCGGAGACAAAACAAGCATTGGGTACAGTGAATATGGCGAGGAAATTACATTTATATAGTAAAAGCTTCCAAAAAACATTATTGAAAAGCAAATTAAACCCATAGCAACAAAAAACGGAATTGATACTTTATGAATAACCATTACATCTTTATATCGCTTCTGACTTACGCTTTCTGAAATCAATCTTGATACGGCAATTGGGAAACCTGCCGTTGCTATTGTAAATAAAGGAATGTAAATTTCATATGCATTCGTAAAAAGTCCTATACCTAAGCCTGAATATTCAGGACCAAACATACTGTACAGATTTGTTATAAATATTTTATAGACAGCGCCCAGTATTTTTACTATTACCATACTTGCGGAAAGTATTGCAGCACCCTTTAAAAAGCTTTTTGAAGCACTTGAGCTATCAGAAATTTTTATATTATTTTTCTTATTTGACAAAATAATCACCTGTAATAAAACAAAATTTCAGGCGGATAATTAAAATATCCGCCTTATTGTTTTAAACTAAACTAATATTGTTTTTATTCCTGAGGAGTTTCAGTGTTATCGGTCTCATCCTGAGCAGGTACGCTTTTATCGGCTTCTTCCTCTGTCGGCCCTGCTGACTCTTCCTTACGTTCCATTTTTGTTCCGCACTTATTGCAGAATAAAGAATCCTTTGCAATAACTGCAGAGCAAACAGGACATATCATAAGATTCTTTGCGGCTGCTAAAAGCTCATTTATTGCCGCCAAGTCATTTTTAAGGTTTTTTATCTCTTCAACCTTTGCGTCAATTAAATCATTTGAAACTTCTTTGCCGTCTTTTGAGTTAAAAACCATTTCGCCTAATTCCTGGCATTTTTTATTTATTTCGCCTCTGATTGAAGAGGCATTGAATTTTAACTTTGAAATATCAAATACATTACCTGCTTTTTTTGAAAAGGCACTTGCAGCCGCCTTTGCATTTACTACTACATCATCAAACATTCCCATGAATATCAATCCTTTCAGTATTTTTTATTATGATATGTATTAAGAAATATATTACCTAATGTAAATTTTAGGATATTATATCACTAAAATTTTACAAGTTCAACCTTTTAAAAATATTTTTTATAAAAATCAAATATTCTGTTTTTCCTTTGAATCATTTCTTCAAACCTGTCTATATATTCATACGGATATTTAAAATTAAATATGCGTTCAAGATACTGAAATTCCGGTGATTTAAGTTTTGTTACCGCACCTGCTCCGCACCCCAAAATCGTATGTGTTTCATCCATTACGTAAACATTATATAAACACTCCTTACCCCTCTTTGACCATCCTACATTCTCTAAGTTGCCTGCCATTCTGCTCTGTCGGTAAAGATAATAAGGAATATAGTCCTTATCAGTCAGAATTTGTTCTGTATATCTGAGCATTTCGGCACTTTTCTCTGCCTGTGTTTTATCAATCTTTACGCCCTCTTCGGTAAGTGTTGAACTGCGTTTCATGGAAAGAGTATGAACGGTTATACATTCAGGCTCTAAATCACAGACGCCGTTTAATGTATTTACAAAACTTTCATAAGTATCTGACGGAAGTCCTGCGATTAAATCCATATTTATGCTTTCAAAGCCGATTTCTCTTGCCATTTTGTATGCATTTACGGTTTGCTGTGTATTATGCTTTCTGCCGATAACTTTCAGCACATTATCATTTAAGGTTTGAGGATTTATTGAAATTCTGTCAACTTTATTTTCTTTTAAAGCAATTAGTTTTTCTTTTGTAATTGTATCTGGTCTTCCGGCTTCTACCGTTATTTCACGGCATACAGACAAATCAAAATTTTCTTTTACGGTTTTCAATACCTTAAACAGCTGTTCAGGCGACAGAGTCGTGGGAGTTCCTCCGCCTATATAAATTGTTTCTAAATTTAATTTTAAGGATTTTGCAATTTCAGCAGTATGAACGAGTTCTTTACAAAGTAAATCAACATACGGTTCTACTAAATGCTTTGTACGCTCTATTGACTGCATAACAAAGGAACAGTATTTGCATCTGCTTGGACAAAACGGAATTGAAATATAAAGGCTGAACGAATTTTTCTTTGACAGAGTTAAAATTTCCTTTTCAAATGCCTCTGTTCTCCGAGCAAGAGCAATTTTCTCATTGCTTACAAAAAACTTGTTTCGGTAATGGTCGATTGCTTCCATTAAACCCTCATCTTCCATCAATCTTCTCAGAAGTTTGACGGGACGAACACCTGTTAAAAGTCCCCAAGGCGGTTTTACTTCAGTATATTCAGAAAGAAAGCTAAAAATCAGTTCTGCCATTCGGCGTTCATTTTCAGTTTCATCTTTAGTCAATGATATTGAATTTTCATTTTTATACCCGTTAATCTCTGTTTTTACAATTATTTTATCGGAAATTTCGGTATAAACATAAGGTTGTTCCAAAGTTTCGGGGATTTCTTTTATTACAGTTATTTTTTCGTTCGGGAAAAATAATCTGATCAAATTTTCCATTTCATAATGAAATGTATGGTTTTTTATATAAAAATTCATATTATAACATTCTCATTACAGGATTATATTTTCTTTCGTGGTCGAGGGTTGAAAAAGGTCCGTGACCGGGGTAAACATTAAAATCTCCCTCTAAATCCTTTAGCTTTTTAAGTGATTTATACATTTGACTTTCATTTCCTGTGGGAAGGTCGGTTCTTCCGTGGGATTCACAGAAAAGCGTATCTCCGCAGAAAAGATTATTATCAATAATATAACATCCGCAGCCTTTTGTATGTCCCGGGGTAGTTATATATTTTACGGTGCTGTCACCAAGTTTTAAAGTATCGTTATCCTTAAGAAAAATATCTCCTTCAAAGGGCTTTAATATGCAGATATCTCTATGAAAATCAGATAAATTCAGCGTTCCAGTATTTAAAAAATCTTTTCCATCTTCACCGATTACTATTTTGGCGCCGAACATTTCTGCAAGCTCTTTTGCAAACCCTATATGGTCATAATGTCCGTGAGTTAAGAGTACATATTCAAGCTCTGAGCCTGATTTTGTCAGTTCATCAATTAAAGGCTGTGACTTATCTCCCGGGTCTACTGCTGCCTTTTTGCCTGTGTTTATATCAGTAATCAAATAACAATGTGTGTCTAAAAATGTTACTTCAAAATTCTTTACACTTATCATTTAATCAGCTCCTTTGAGTTTAGTATCAGCGTTACAGGACCGTCATTCTCTATTGATACGAGCATATCCGCTCCGAAAATACCTTTTTCAACCTTCTCTACACCGTTTTCAAGAAGTTTTTCGCAAAAATATTCATATAGCGGATTTGCGGTGTCAGGTCTTGCGGCATTAAAAAATCCGGGACGTCTGCCGTGTGAGCAATCAGCACACAGGGTAAAGTTTGATACAACCAAAACCTGGCCTTTTACATCTGATAAAGATAAATTCATCTTATCATTATTATCCGTAAAAATGCGAAGATTAAAAATTTTAGATGCCAAAACATCAGCATCTTTCTCGGTATCTCCGTTTTCAACTCCTAACAACAACATAAATCCTTTGCCGATTTGACCTGTTATGCTATTATTTACTTCAACTTTGGCAGAGCTTACTCTTTGCAAAACTACTTTCATTTCTTACTTCCTTGTTATTGAAATAATTCCTCTTATATCGGAAAGTTTTGATATAACGCCTTTTAAATGATTTATACCGTTTACATCAATTGTAGCACTTACCATTGCTTTGCCGTTCCCTATTTCCCGTGAATTAAGAGAATGAATAAAAATATGCATATTTGAAAGATAAATTGTTACGTCTGCAAGCAGACCTGTTCTGTCAGCGGCAAGAATTTCAAGTGTGCTTCGGAATGCTTCTTTAACTTCGTCTTCCCAGTAAGCGTTAATCCATCTTTCAGGCTCTTCACAGTTATGAATATCTTTAGGTACATTCGTACAGTTTCTGCTGTGAATTGAAACTCCGTAACCCCTTGTAATATAACCGATTATATCGTCACCGGGCAATGGATTGCAGCATTGTGAGAATTTAATCAGCACATCGTCAACTCCCTCAATTATAACTCCGGAGTTTGCTTTTCTGCGTTTTGGCGGCGCCTGAGGTGCAGGAATGATTTTCTCAATATCTTTTGCATAAATCCTCTGATATTCCTCTTTAATACGAGGCATAATTTTCCAAAGCTGAATACCGCCGTATCCGATTGCCGCATAAAAATCATCCATTGAATTCATATGCCTTTTTTGTAGAAGTTTATCGAAAAATTCATTTGATTCTTTATCTGTTAAATGAATACCGTTACGTTTCAATTCTCTCTCAAACTCAGCTTTGCCCTCTATTATATTTTCCTCACGCTTTTCACGCTTGAACCAACTTCTGATTTTGCTTTTTGCACTTGACGTTTTACAGAAATTTAACCAATCTCTATTAGGGTGAGCGTCCTTCTGAGTTATGATTTCTACAACTTCACCTGTTTTAAGCTGATAATCAATCGGAACAATTTTGTTATTTACCTTTGCTCCTATCATTCTGTGACCGACTTCCGTATGAATAAGATAGGCAAGGTCAACTGTTGTAGCACCTAAAGGCAGAGTAAAAACATCTCCCTTTGGAGTGAAAATAAACACATCACTCTGATTAAAATCATTCTTGATATTTTTTATAATATCGGTAGCGTCTTCGGTTTCTATCTGCGCTTTAAGATATACCTTTAACTCTTCAAGATTTTTATTTAGCTTTTCTGCGTTTTTATTGCCGTTGTCTTGATTTGTCATTCCCAGTTTATATTTCCAATGGGCGGCGATTCCGTATTCAGCAGTATTGTGCATTTCCCATGTTCTTATCTGAACTTCAAATGGGATACCCTCTTTATTTATAACAGTTGTATGCAAAGACTGATACATATTAGATTTGGGTGTGGAAATATAATCCTTAAACCTATTGGGGATAGGCTGATAAATATCGTGAATAACACCTAAAACCGTATAACAGTCGGGCACTGTATCAACAATTACACGTACGGCAAATATATCAAAAATCTGTTCTATCGTTTTGCCCTGCATAAATGTTTTTCTGTAAATAGAGTTTACGCTTTTTATTCTTCCGGAAATAAAAACGCTTGAAACGGAATTTCCCACTTTTTGCATAATTTCTTCTTTTATTTTATCAATAAAGCCGTCACGCTCTGACTCTCCCAGCAAAATTGCATCTTCAATTTCCTTATAGCCGATTGGGTCAAGGTATAAAAGAGACAAATCTTCCAGCTCATCTTTTACTTTTTTAATACCTAAACGATGAGCAATCGGAGCATAAACCTCCATATTCTCCAACGCCTTATCTCTTCTTTTTTGTTCTGGCATACATTCAATTGTACGCATATTATGAATTCTGTCAGCAAGTTTAATTATGATAACTCTTATATCATTAGACATCGCTATCAGCATTTTTCTTATATTCTCTGCCTGCTGCTCTTCCCTGTTTGAATACGGGATTTTTGAAATTTTAGTGACGCCGTCTACTAAATTTGCAACATCTTTTCCGAAAAGTTTTTCTATTTCTTCCAATGTATGATCTGTATCTTCCACTACATCGTGCAAAAGTGCGGTAACAACCGAATCCGTATCCATACCAAGTTCAACAAGAATACAGGCAACAGAGGTAGGATGAAGTATATACGGCACTCCTGAAAGACGGCGCTGGTCACCGTGAGCTTCATCAGCAAGTCGGTATGCCCTTTCTACTTTCTTCATATCTATATCCATTTCGCTTTTTGATATAAGCTCTTTTAGCTGTTCATAATCCTGATAATGCGCCACATTTGTAAAACTGCTCAACTAAAGTGCCTCCCTTAAGCTTTTGATGATTTGTGAGCTCAGCAAATCAACCTTATTTTGGGGTTGTATGTATTTTATTTCTGTGTTTTTTAAACCTTCATAAATTTCTATCAGTCCAAGTTCATTCATCGCTTCTAAAATGACCTTTATTTTTCCGTAACTTATTTTATGAGCTAATCGGAAGCAAAGATTCTCAACTTTATAACTATATCCCTTTGAATCTCTTATAAATCTATATACAGCTGCGAAATCTTCTCTTTTTGGATAAATTGTCATAAGCTCATCTCTTGATTTTTTTTCACCCCTGCAAAACGCCTCAAAAATTCTCAGGCTGTCTATATATTCGCTGTTTTCAATGCCCGCAGGTTTAATATCTTTAAGAATAATTGAAAGATTTTCCATTCCTTTATATTCGTTTATATCAAGTGTTACGGCTAAATCAACACAGTCGCCCTGTTTAAAGGAAAATTCATCAGCTGATATTGTAAAGCTCACAACCTGAATTACTGAATTTCCTCTTGCTAAAGATATACGGATATATTTATTATCCTTTAAGGGTGTTAAATTTTTTATTACCATATTATAAAGCCCGAAAATCGGTTTTTCATTATTTGAACCATATGGTTCTAACTGTTCTAATATATGAACAAGTGAAGCATCAAGCATTGCAGGGTTTAGCTTACAGTCTATTTTAAGGGTATTATAAGGCATCTGAATATTTGAGGTATAGTCGTTCAGCCTTTGTTTGAACTGTGGTATATCAGAAGTATTAAGACTTAATCCTACAGCCATGGGATGTCCGCCGCAATGGGTTAAAATGTCTTTACATGAAAATACTGCGTCACAAAGTGAAAAGCCTTCTATGCTTCTGCCTGAAGCTTTTGCGGTTTCTCCGTCCTTTGTAATAATTATTACGGGTTTTCCGTAAATATCCTTTATTTTGGAGGCAACTATCCCGATTACACCCTGATGCCAGTTTTCTCCGTCTATAACTATTATTTTATCCATTATTATTGACGGATTACGAAGAATTTCTTCGTTAATTTTAAATAATATATCATTTTCTATTTCTTTTCGTTTATTATTATCATTTGTAAGCTTTTTAGTGATTTCTCCTGCTCTGTCTTCATCGTCTGTTAAAAGCAGAGTTACACAATCGTTAGAAAGTCCCAGCCTGCCTGCTGCGTTTATTCTGGGAACAATTCCGAATGAAACGCTTGTAGAATCTATATTTTTATTTAAAAGAGAACATTCCTTTAAAAGTGTTCTTATTCCTACTCTTTCGCTGTTTTTGAGGATTTCAAGTCCGTATTTTACAAATGTTCTGTTTTCATCAACTAAAGGCACGATATCTCCTATTGTCCCAATACAAACCAAATCCGCATAATTCTCTAAAAGGTAAGTTATGTCAGCATATTCACCCTCTAAAGCCATTACTAATTTAAAAGCAACTCCTACTCCCGAAAGCATCTTAAATTTGCTTTTGCAGTCTTTTTGGTGCAGATCTACTACTGCACAGGCATTTGGAATTGTCTCTAACGGCGTATGGTGGTCGGTAATTACTACATCTATTCCCAAAGAAGAAGCATAAGAGACCTCATCTACTGCGGCTATACCGTTATCTACCGTAACGATCAAAGATACATTCTGCTCTTTTAAGTAATCTATTGCTTTATTGTTAAGTCCGTAGCCTTCATCTTCTCTTGATGGAATATAATACATTACATTTGCATCTATAGTTTCAAGATATGAATAAAGAAGTGTTGTTGAGGTTACGCCGTCTGCATCATAATCACCGTAAACGCAAATTTTTTCAAAATTATCGAGAGCCTTTGTTATTCTTTCTACAGCTTTATACATATCTTTAATTTCAAAAGGGTCTGAAATTAAAGGTTCGCTTGATAAAAATTTCGTTATTTTTTCTTCTGTATCAAAGCCTCTGATTGAAAGCAGTATAGCAAGAAAAGACGGTATTCCGCATTTCTGAGCAAGATCGCCTGCGGCAGTTTTATCAAATTTTGCAACAGTCCATTGTTTCATAAGGAATTCCTGATTTCCTTTCAATTAATTGCTTTTTAAAAGCTGCTCTGCATGAGCCAAAGCCGTTTTTGTTATATTAACACCGTCTATAATTCTTGCAAGCTCGTGTTTTCTGCCCTCAAAATCAAGTGGTGTAATTCTTGTAAAAGTTTTATTATTTTTTGTTTCTTTTCTAATTAACAAATGCTCATTTGCCAAAGCGGCTATCTGTGCCTGATGAGTTACACAAAGAACTTGTCTTGACAGCGATACCTCTTTTAATTTTAAGCCAACCTTTTGTGCGGCTGAGCCTGAAATTCCTGCATCAATTTCATCAAAAATTAAGGTATCTATAATATCATTCTGTGCAAGTACCGTTTTTATCGCAAGCATTATTCTTGAAAGTTCTCCCCCTGATGCAATTTTGGCAACAGGTTTCGGTTCTTCCCCTAAGTTTGCAGATACCAAAAGTTCCATTTTATCCTGTCCGTTTAATGATAAAGGCGTTTGCTCACAGCTTACCGTAAATCTTACATTCGGCATATCAAGAAATGTAAGCTGTTGCTGCACATTTGCTACAAACTGCTCTCCCGTTTTTTTACGGTTTTCCGAAAGTGCTTTTGCAAGTTTGATAGTTTTAGAAAGCTGCGAATTATACTCTTTTTCAAGGTTTTCTTTGCTTATATCAAGCTGAGTAAGTTCGTTAAGTTTCCGTCTTGCATTTTCTAAAAATTCAAGCATTTCCTCTTCAGTTGAGCCGTATTTTCTTTTAAGTTTATATAGCAAATCCAGCCTTTCTTCTATATCATTTAATCGATATGAGTCAGAATCTATATCATCAAGTGCGTTTGAAATTTCTAAGACGCAATCCTGAAAATTATAGTAAGCATCATTGAGTTTTTCCGACAATTCCTGAAGATTAGGGTTTAATTCTGCACATTTATTAATTGCGGTGCAAAGATTATCAATCAATGATATTGCACCCTCACTGTCTCCGTCGCCTTCTGCATATAAAAGTGCCATTTGCAAGTTCGCTGTGAGCTTTTCACTGTTTTGCAGTATCATTCGTTCTTCCAAAAGGGATTCTTCCTCCCCTATTTCAATGTTTGCTTCTTCAAGCTCATTTACCTGATATGAAAGCAAATCAATATCCTGCAAACGCTTTGTTTCATCTATATTCAGACTGTCAAGCTGTTTTTCAATTTTTTTAAGAAGTAAATACTCTTTTTTATATTCATCTCTAAGGTCTGAATAATTGCCTGTTGAATCTATGTAATCCATATGTGTCTCAGGCGAAAAAAGTTCATAACTTTCGTGCTGACCGTGAATGTTTATAAGATTAAGTCCTATTTCTTTAAGTACCGAAACTGTTGCAGGACGGGAGTTTATTCGGCAGACGGTCTTTCCGTTTGAGTTAATTTCTCTGCTGATTATTAATGTATCTTCTTCTATATCATATCCAAATTCTAAAAGTTTCTTAGTGGTTTCTTCATTTATATTTTCAAAAGTTGCACTTACAAAAGCTTTATCTGAACCTGTACGAATCATTTCTTTAGATGTTCTATGACCCAGTATTGCACTTATAGAGTCTATTACAATACTTTTTCCTGCACCTGTTTCGCCGGTTAAAATATTTAAGCCCTCTTTAAAATTAATATTTGATTTTTCAATTACAGCTATATTTTCTATATATAAATTTATAAGCATTTTTGAACACCTTTATCATAAAAGCTTTTTTAAATCATTAACAAGAAATTTTGAATTTTCTTTCGTTTTGCAGGCAATAAAGATTGTATCATCTCCTGCAATCGTTCCTAAAACTCCCTCAAATTCCATAGAATCAAATGAGGTACACACTGCCTGCGCCATACCGCTGAGGGTTTTTATTACTATTATATTTTCGGCAAAATCAAGCGAATTTACGGAAGACTTAAACAATGTCTGAAAGTTTGATTTCATATCAAAAGCATTTTTTGCGGCTGAGGTATAACGGTACTTGCCGTCAGGAGAAAGAGTTTTTAAAAGTCTTAACTCCTTAATATCTCTTGAAACCGTTGCCTGAGTTACGGAAAAACCTTCTTTTTTCAAAAGGTTTAACAGTTCTTCCTGTGTATCTACGGAATTTGTATTTATAATATCGAGGATTTTAGCGTGCCTTCTGTTTTTCATCAGCTTTCCCTCTCTTTTAATTTTTCATTCAGTTTTGTATAAAAATTGCGTTTATGAAGCGTTAGTAAATTTAGATATAAGTCGGATTTCTTTATCGTTACGGTATCGGTCGGTTTAAGCTCAATACTTTTTTGACCGTCTACTGTTAAGACTGCTTTGTTATCGTCTGATATTAAGGTTTTTACGGAAAGTTCTGACTGAGAGTCAAACAAAACAGAGCGTGAAAACAAGGAATGAGGACAAACGGGAGTCATTAAAATGCATTCCATTTCGGGCTCAATTATAGGGCCTCCCGCTGAAAGCGAATAAGCTGTTGAACCTGTGGGAGTTGAAAACAACAAACCGTCTGCCCTGTATGCAGAAATTTTTTGCTCATTTAAATAAACCTGCAAGTCAATTATTCTTGAAAGCTCTCCTCTGGCTATAATCGCATCATTTACTGCAAGTAATTTTTCCTCTTTGCCGCTTTCGCTTTTAACGGTTACATCTAACAACATTCTTTTCTGTATGCCGTAATCTCCTGTTAAAAGTCGTGTAAGCTTGTCAATTTCTTCGGGTTCTACATCTGCGGCAAAGCCCAATCTTCCTACATTTACGCCTATAAGGAACTTTTTTGCTGTTGCGGCTATCTTTGCAGTATGTATAATTGTTCCATCGCCGCCAACTGTTACAGCTAAGTCACATTGGCTAAAAAGCTCTGTATTTGTATTAAAATATTCAATTTTAAATGCATTGAAATATTGGGCGTTATCACAGTTCATAAGAACCTTTGCTCCGTTTTCCAAAAATATTTTTACAATATCTTTGGCATATTTGACTGCATTTTTCTTATCTAAATTTACTACAACTGCAATATTCATAACAACACCTTATTTGTCAAGCTGTAAGTGTGAGCTTTTTACTAAATCTTCTATTGAAATATCAGTATATGACTGAGGATTTTCTGATTTTTCAAGATAAATTAAATATTCAATATTTCCCTCAGGACCTTTTATTGGTGAATAATCAAGTCCTAAAACAGAATAACCGTTATTAAGGCAAAAATCGTAAATATCTTTAACTACCGAGATATGTACTTTGCTGTCTCTTACAACGCCTTTTTTGCCAACATTTTCTCTGCCCGCTTCAAACTGAGGTTTAATAAGGCAGACAGCCTGTGCATTTTCTGACAAAAGCTCTCTTGCTACAGGCAAAAGAAGCTTTAAAGATATAAACGAAACATCTATTGAAAAGAAATCTATTTCGTCACAGACCTGCTCTTTTGTAACCTTACGCATATTTGTTCGCTCTAAGTTCACAACTCTTTCGTCATTTCTCAGTTTCCATGCAAGCTGACCATATCCTACATCTATTGAATAAACCTTTTTAGCTCCGTTTTGAAGCATACAATCCGTAAAACCGCCTGTGGATGCACCTATATCCATTGTGATTTTATCATTAAGATTAATTCCAAAGCTATTTATTGCTTTTTCAAGCTTTAAACCGCCTCTGCTTACATATTTGGGAACGCCGCCCCTGACTTCTATATTAACATTTTCATCATAGGATGTACCGCATTTATCGGCTTTTTGATTATCTACATAAACATTGCCCGACATTATAATTGCCTTTGCTTTTTCACGGCTTTCAGCATATCCTTTTTCAAAAACTAAAACATCTAATCTTTTTTTCATTGCTTTCTTATTTTTCCTTATTGGAATTATTTATGCTGTTAATTATAATTTCTTCCATACCGCTGTCATCAAGTTTAAGCTCTGACAGTGCTTCACAGACTGACTGATGCTGAACATAAATTTCGTCAACAGCCTGAATATTATAACTTCCGCTAAAATTCTCTTCTATCAATAAATTTTGAAAGGTTTCTGCAATACCGCCTGTCTTTATGCCTTCTTCAAAGAAAAATACATTTTCAAAATCTTTAGCAACCATAACAGCTTTTTTATCAACAGGTTTAATTCTGCACAGCTTTAAAATACAAACATCTATAGCTTGTTTTGCAAGTTTTTCCTTTGCAAGGCAGGCATATGAGAAAAGCCTGCCATAGGTTACAATAAGATTTTTACTTTCTTTTTTACCGTAAACGGTGAAATTTATGCTTGAATCTCTATAATCATCAGGCATATAAAGCTCTCCGCCTCTGGGATATCGAACCGCCGTAACACCGCCGCACATATAAACCGACGCAAAAAGCGATTTCTCCAGTTCATTAAAATAACATGGCGAAAAAATTGTCGTTTCGGGAATTGAGTTAAGCATTGGGACATCAAAAATTCCCTGATGGGTTTCTCCGTCATCTCCCACAATTCCCGCTCTGTCTATTGCAAGAATGATATGAAGCTTTTGCATTGCGGCGTCGTGTAAAATTTGGTCATAGCTTCTCTGCAAAAAAGTGGAATATACTGCAAACACAGGTATCATATCTTTTGAGGCAAGTCCGCATGCAAAGGTTACTGCGTGTTCTTCAGCAATTCCTACATCAAAAAATCTTTCTTTATATTTCTTTGAAAACTCTGAAAGTCCCGTACCTAAGGTCATTGCCGCCGTAATTCCAACAATTTTTTTATCCTTTTGAGCCAAGTCACAGATACATTCACCAAAGAATGCGGAAAAGCCCTTTTTATTGGAGATGACTTCTCCTGTATCTATATCAAATTTTCCTACGCCGTGAAATTCTTTCGGATTGTTTTCAGCAGGTTCATATCCTTTGCCCTTTTTTGTAACTATATGGATAAGAACCGGAGAATTTATTGTCTTTGCGGCATAAAAGGCATTTTTAAGTTCTTCTATATCATGTCCGTTTATTGGACCTAAATAAGTATAGCCGAGAAAATCAAAAAGTGTATTTTTATAAATCATATTTTTAATTCTTGATTTACTTCCTCTGAGAAATTTCCTAATAGGCTGTCCGATAAGCGGAATTTTCATTAAAAATTTTTCCACTTTTCTTTTAAAACGAATGTACCACGGCTTTACTCTTACACTTCCCAAATATCGTGCCATTGCACCCACATTTTTGGAAATTGACATTTTATTATCGTTTAATACAACAATAAAATTTTTATTAAATCTTCCTGCGTTATTAAGACCCTCATATGCTAAACCGCCTGTCAGAGAACCGTCTCCTATAACTGCAATTGTATAGCTTGGGTCGCCTTGAAGCAATTTTGCTCTTGCTATACCGTATGCCGCTGAAATTGATGTACTGCTGTGACCTGCATTAAAAACGTCATACTTGCTTTCAAGGCGCTTTGGAAAACCTGAAAGTCCGCCCTTGCAGCGTATTGTATCAATTTCGTTTAATCTGCCTGTCAGCATTTTATGGGTATAACTTTGATGTCCTACATCCCAAACTATACTGTCCTTGGGCGTATTAAAGCAGTAATGGAGCATTACCGTAAGTTCAACCGTTCCTAAATTGGGAGAAAGGTGTCCTCCGTTTTTAGAAACTGTTTCTACAAGTTTTTCTCTGATTTCTGCACACAATTTTTCCAACTCTTTTTCAGAAAATTTTTTTAAATCAGACGGATATTTGATTTTTGATAAATATTCAAAATCAGTACCATTCATTTTGTAATTTCCTATCTTTTCCCTTTATAATAACGATAATTGAAAACGAGACAAAAAATGTCTATAACATATCGAATTTTAATTAAAGTTTAGTTTTAATTTTTGCGGTTTGCAAGCTTTACTGCAAAGTCGCTTAAAGGCTTTGTATCGCCTTCAAAAACAGAAAGTGCATTAATTGCTTTTTCCGTTAATTCATTAACAAGGTTTTTACATTTATCTATTCCCAAAAGTGAAACATAGGTTGATTTTTGATTATTAATATCGCTTCCCGCAGGCTTTCCAAGCTCGTCTGATGATGAGGTTATATCTAAAATATCATCTACAATTTGAAACGCTAATCCAATATACTCTCCGTAAATTCCTGCGGCCTTTATTTTTTCTTTATCTGCTTCAGCGGCAATACATCCCATTTCACAGGCCGCTTTTATAAGACCGCCTGTCTTTTTAATATCCATAATTTTAAGTACTTCTATAGGTGCTTTTTTCTCTTCACTTTCAAGATCGATTACCTGACCGCCTACCATACCCACAGCACCGCAGTATTTTGAGAGGGTATTTACAGCTTTTATGGATGCTTTTAGACTTGTAATGTTTATTGTGTCTTCACAGGACAAAACTTCAAAGGCAAGGCTCTGGAGTGCATCTCCTGCAAGCAGTGCTATATCTTCTCCGAAAACTTTATGGTTAGAGGGTTTGCCTCGTCTTAAATCGTCATCATCCATACACGGCAGATCATCGTGAATAAGTGAATAAGTATGAATCATTTCTACTGCACATCCGAACGGCACTGCTTTCTCCACAGGCTGGTTACACAGCTTACAAAACTCAAGAGCAAGGGTTGGTCTTACTCTTTTTCCGCCTGCTTTTAGCGAATATTCCATTGAATCTATTAAGTTCTTTTCAAGCAAATCTTTTTTCGGCAAATATGAAAAAAGTTTTTCTTCAATCATTTTAATATTATCAGTCATTAAACAGTTCTCCGTTTGTATTGTTCATATTATCAAGTTTTGATATTCTTTCATTAATATCCTGCATTTGTCCTTTGCATTTTTCAAGCTCGTTATAGCAAAAATTAAGAAGAACACAGGCTTCTTCATAAACCTCCATACTTTCCTGAAGATTAAGTTTGCCGCTTTCCAAAACTTTTACCGTTTCTTCAAGTTTTTTATTTGCTTGTTCAAAAGTTAAGTTCTTTTCACTTGTTTTCTCACTCATTTTATACACTCCCGATTTATTTTAAGTCATCTGCTATCTGAATTAATTTTTTTATTCTGTGGTTTACGCCGCTTCTTGAAATTTTCGGATTTAATGAATCTCCCAATGCTCTCAAGGACATATCCGGATTTTCCAAACGCAGATATGCGACTTCTTTTAAATCATCAGTCAGGCTTTCAAGCTTTTTATTCTTCATTATCTTTTCTATAGCGTTTATCTGTTTTGCTGACGCCGCCGCAACCTTTTCTATATTTGCAATTTCCGAATTACGCTTACGATTTACATTATTTCTTACCTGTTTTACAGCCTTAGTACCCATTATTTCCATTGCAGAATTTACTGCTCCGATATAGGTCAAAAAATCTGTGATTTGCTCGCTGCCTTTTATATAGGTAACGAACACTCCGCCCCGATTGATCACGTTTGCCTTAATTGTGCATTGAGGAATTTCTTCAAATACTCTGCATAAATCAGAACTTAAATTTTTATAGTGTACGCAAAATTCAAGATGATATGATTTTTCAGGGTTTGTTATTGAACCACAGCTCAAAAAAACGCCTCTTAAAAATGATGAGAGCAAATCCTCCTCATCAATATTTGCCCAGTTTATTCTGAGACTGATATTTTTATCGGAATGTCCGAAATCTTCAAAAATACGCCGGCAATCGTTTTCATCTATAAAATTAACAGTATACAGCTTTTTGTTATTTTTCTTAGGCTTAGGTGTGCTTGTTTTTTCGATTAAGGGAACAAACAGATTTTCCGCAAGATTTATATATCGGCTGACTGTATAATTATTTTCTGTTTTAAAGGTTATCTTTGAGGAGGAAAACTTTTTTGCAAAAAGCATCATTCCATAAAGCTCTGCTCTGAGTTTGCCTACTGATGAGGTTGTATTTGAGCAAAGCTCCTTTCTGACCTGAGATGCAAAAGACATAATTTATCTCCTTTAAATATTTTATAATACCGACGTTTGTATAAGTGTTTAGTATTAAATTTTCCAAATATCTCTGTGCTGAATTGTTGATTTATAGCCCTTTTGAATAAAATGACTGTTGAAGTTTCCGGCTAATGTTACTGAACGGTGTTTGCCGCCTGTACATCCTATTGCCACAACAATTTCACTTTTTCCCTCTTTTTGATAAAGAGGAACAGCATAATCGAGAAAATCTATAATTTTTTTCATAAATTCCTGTGTGATTTCTGAATTAAGTACATACTCCCTTACAGACAAATCCAGTCCCGTTAAAGGTTTTAATTCAGGAATATAGTAAGGATTTGGCAAACATCTTGCGTCAAAAACAAGGTCTGCTTCCAAAGGAATTCCATACTTAAAGCCAAAGGACATAAAGGTTATGATTAAACTGTCTGAGGTCTTTTCAAGAAAAATATTATATATTCTTTCAGCAAGCTGCTTATTTGACATATATGTTGTATCTATTAAAAAGTCCGCTGATTTTTTTAAAAAAGACAGGCTGTCTCTCTCAAGCTGTAACGCCGCTTTTGTTGAACCGTCGGCAACTTTATCATAAAGCGGATGGTGGCGGCGTGTTTCTTTAAATCGGGTTATAAGAACATCATCTTTAGCATCGAGAAAAACTATTTTCAGGTTTTTGTTTTCCTTACGTAATTTGTGGATTTCCGCAGTTATATACTCAAAGCTTTCTCCGTTTCTTACATCTATAACTACCGCAACTTTTTTCATTAACGGGTCGGAGCTTTTTTCACACAGGTCATAAAATACACGAAGCAAGGTTGACGGAATATTATCTACACAGTAATATCCGATATCCTCCATCGTTCTCAGAGCATTTGACTTGCCTGCTCCGGAAAGTCCTGTAATAATTAAAAAATCCATAGTACCACCTGAGTCTATAAAAGAATAATTTCTCTTTCAAGAGTATATCCTGTTTCTTTTTTTACGGTTTCCTGCACTTTTTCTATGAGACTGCAAACATCTTTACAAGTTGCATGACCTCTGTTTATTATAAATCCTGCGTGTTTTTCGCTTACCTGAGCGTCTCCTACAGATACTCCTTTTAAGTTGCACTGTTCAATCAAAGTTCCTGCAAATGCGCCCTCAGGTCTTTTAAAAACACTTCCTGCGCTTGGATAATCAAGAGGCTGTTTTGATTTTCTTCTGTACATAAAATCGTCCATTTTAGCTCGAATTTTTGCAGGGTCATCATTTTTAAGCTGAACGGTTACACCTATGATTATAAAGCCGTTTTCTTTATACACGCTGTGTCTGTAGGATAAATCAAGTTCATCTTTTTTTAAAGTTTCTACTTTTCCCTGCGGGGTCATATGTGTTACAGATACTATTACATCTTTCATCTCTCCGCCGTAGGCTCCTGCGTTCATAAATGCCGCTCCGCCTACACTGCCCGGAATTCCCCACGCAAATTCAAGACCCGACAGGTTACAGGATAATGCCTTTGTACAAAGTTTTGCAAGGCTTGCGCCGCTTCCGCAGTAAATTGTATTATTATCAAGCAAATCAATTTTTTTAAAATCTCCCAGTAATGAAATGACTACACCCTTTATTCCCTCATCATTTACAAGCAAGTTACTCCCCTTGCCTAAAATCATAAAAGGCATTCGGTTATCGTTACAGCATTTTAAAATTTGGGCAAGTTGATTGTTTGTTTCTGCTTCAATAAACAGCTCTGCATTTCCGCCGATTTTAAAGGTAGTATGAAGTCTCATTGGTTCATTTACTTTACAATTGCATTTTAAACTTTCTGCAAGCGTCTTGACTTTTAATATTGAATTCATAAACCCTCCAAAAAATTAAAACTCAATACTTTTTTCTTTCAAATAAGACTGCAAAGATTCAATTGACGCATTGACAATAAGTTCTTTTGGAAAATCAAGTTCTTTTAATACCTTCAGTGTCGGCTCAACATTACCGACATATGTAGAAAAATGAGCGTCTGTATTAACAACGATTCTTGCTTTATGTTTTTTGCATACTTTAATTATTTCAACGCAGTTATTCATTGAGTCTTTTTTGAAATTAAAGGTTGAGTTATTTATTTCAATTAAAACACCGTTTTTTGAAAACTCCGGTATAACCTTTTCGTAATCATATTTATAATCTGCCGTTCCGCTGTGTCCTATTACATTTACATTCTTATTCTTTGCAAGCTGCAAATACGCATTTGTGCATTTTTCAATACTCGAAGTACCTTTAATTATATTGCCGTGCATTGACGCAACTATCCATTCAAGCTGATTCGCAAGGGGTTCTTCACAATCTATATTGCCTTCAAAATCCAATATATTTGCTTCAATTCCCTTTAGTACACGAACTCCGTCATACACCTTCGGAATTAAGGACAGCGACTCAAAATAATATGCTCCCGGAGCACCGGGCATATTACGACCATGGTCTGTAATTGCTATTGCATATAAATTTTTCTCTTTTGCGGCGGCAACCATTTCCTGAATCGTTGAATATGCATGTGTGGACGCTATTGTATGGGTATGCAAATCGGCAATAATTTTCGTATTAATCCCAGCTTTCAATAATCTTTTTACTGTCTTTCTGCTCAGGGTCTATAGGCATTCCCAAGCTTTCAAGAAGTTCAAACGCCGCATTGTATCCTAATTTTTTCTGTCTGTTATTGATTGCTGCTACTTCTATAATTATTGAAATATTTCTGCCCGGCTTAACGGGAATTGTAACTGACGGTACGTCTATGCCTAAAATTTTCATATATTCGTTTTCAATTCCCATACGGTCATAAACCTTCTTTTTATCCCAAAGTTCAAGGTTTATCACCATATCTATTTTTTCATTCAGCTTAACAGCACCTATACCGAAAAGCCTGCGTGCATTTATTATACCGATACCCCTTAACTCTATAAAATGTCTGATATTTTCAGGTGATGAACCTATAAGCCTGTTATTTGAAACCCTGCGGATTTCAACTGCGTCATCGGCAATAAGGCGGTGACCTCTCTTTATAAGCTCGATTGCGGCTTCGCTTTTACCTACTCCGCTGTCGCCTATAATAAGACAGCCCTCACCGTAAACCTCTACAAGAACACCATGGCGGGTAATTCTGGGAGCAAGCTCATTATTTAAAAACGACACAAGCGACGCAGTAAGTGAAGATGTGCTGTCCTTTGAGCATAGTATGGGAATATTGTGCTTTTTTGCAGATTCTGAAATTTCATTTGTAGGTTCATAGCCTCTTGCAATAATTACGGCAGGAGGTCCGAATGAAAAAATTGCGTCTAAAACATAGCGCTGCTGTTCACTGCCGAATCTTCCTAAATATGAATATTCAGTATTTCCAAGAATAATAATTCTGCTCTTGTCAAAAAACTCAAAATATCCTGTAAGCTCAAGTCCAGGTCTGTTGATATCTGTTGATGATATCATTATTTCTTCTAAGGATTTCGGTGCAAAATACACATTTAAAGAGAGCTCATCTACTATTTTTCCAAGAGAAACAGAAAACCCCGTATTCATATAGCTTCACCACCCGGATAAATTTAAGCATAAATATACAAATATATTATACACCAAAACCTATACTTTGAAAATACCTTTATTAAAAAAATTATTCACTTTCCCCTCTTATATCCGAAAAAGGCAGTGATTTTACATCTAACTGGCTTTTAGAATATAGCAAGCTGACTTTTGCTTGTTCGTTTAATTCACTTAATGAATTATAAAAAGTATAAATATTCACTGATGTACCGGAATTTTTATTTTCGGATAAATCAGAAAGTTCATTTAATCTTGTTGCGGGAATTTCTTTTTCTTCCAGCTCTTTTACTGCATTATCTGTTGCAAAAAGCAATCTTACCCCCGGCGAACACTCATAGCCGCATTTAAAATATTCAAGCGACGACCTTATTTCATCCAAATTAAGCTGATTGGATATTACAATACATTCAAGCTGTCCTAAAAAAAGATACCGTACAGCAGAAGTTTCCAAAGATTTTTTTGCATTTTCAAGACTGTCTGAATATACTTTATATTTTTGAAGCACTGCTGTATTTTCATTTTTTACTGTATTAAATTCAAATTTCAGATCATCTCCGCCTTTTGTTATATATACAGATTCTATTATTGCGGTTTTGTCAATTTCCGTTTTTGTACATGATGTAAACATACATAACAAAATTAATGCAGACACAACTATCAGTATTTTTTTCATCTTAACCTCTCCTAATTCTCTCAACTGAATATGTGAAAAGCGGCAATACAAAAAGACCAATAACTAACAAGATTGATAAAAACAACGTATTAGTAATAAAATCATATACTGGAGTAACATAAGTCATTACAGCCGAGAGAATAAATGTCGCTATGAAAAAGCCGATTGAAAATGTTTTTGAATGTGCCTTATCAAGTGTTTTACTGCCGCTTACAAAGAATAAATATACAAGCAGAAAAGTTACCGCCGTTAATGTTGCAAATACAAATCCGTCCCCTCCTCTTAACATTGAAATATTTGATAACTTTGACAAAGTGAAGAACGGATATTCCAAATACAGCGTATAATTTCCTAAAACACAAATTGTAAAAAAGCTGACTGTTAAAAATAATACAAATGTTGAAAGAGAGCTATAGACAATTCCTGACTTATGGCTGCCTTTTAAGGAATCTGAAAAAACTACATAAGACATAATGGGTATCAATGCAAGAAGAAGTGTGCCTATTGAGTTTGAAACATTAATATTCATTGGCTGAGAATAGTTTAAAATATTTGAAAAATCCAATTTATCAAGCAAACCCAAAAATACAAATGCTAAGGAAAGAAGTACAAAAGCAAAAATTATTATTGTTGTTCTGAAAATTGCCTGCATTCCCTTATAACTGCCGAATGCCGCAATTAAAAGAAAAGCAAAGATAACAGCAAGAGGCAACGCTTCATGATTAACGCTTTTTTTTAAAAAAACGGCAAATTTTGTTGTTATCAAGCTTGAAAATATAACAAAGCAAACAAGGTAATATATCTTTATTATTAATGACATTACCACACTATGCTCCGAAGAAATTGTGGTTGTAGTTTTGCCTGTTTTTTTGTAAAGCAAATATGAAGGCATACAGGAAACTATTAAAAGAAGTGCTCCTGCTGCCAATGTGATTATATTAAAAAAGAATGAATTTGTTTCTCCTAATGTGTTTAAACAACCGAAAACTATAAAAACATTACACAGAAACATACATATAAAAAACTGAGATACTGATATTTTATTATGTTTCATCGTAAATCTCCTTTGAGCCTTTTAAATCCTGTACCTTTTGAGTAAATTTAGAGAGCTTGTTCCAATCTGAGCGGATAAATACATCACGCATATTTTTCTTTGAAAACGGAGTAATAGGCGACATATATGGCACTCCGAAACTTGTTTTTGAACATACAACAATTAAATAAAAACAACTGAAAATAACTATGCCCCACAAACCGAGCACCATGCCTGCCAAAATAAGAAGCAGTCTTCCGACTGTTATAGCAGGGTACAAATCAGGTATTACATAACTGCATATTGCGGCAATGGCAACCACCATTAATGTAGGGGATCCGATTATTCCCGCATTTACCGCCGCCTCTCCGATAACAAGCGCACCTACTATACTTACGGCGTGACCTAAGGGTCTTGGTATTCTTAATCCTGCCTCACGCATGACCTCGTAAATAAACAATATAAGGAAAACCTCAAGTCCCACAGGCAATGGTGTTTTTGAGACTGATGATATTATATTTTCCAAAAGCTGTGTAGGAAAATATTCCGGGTGATATGCCGCAAAAGCAGTATAAATTCCGGGCAAATATATTGCTATGATAAATGAGATATACTTTAAAATTCTTGTAAATGAAGCATAGAAAGGCCGGTTTGAATAATCGTCTACACTTTGGAATTTTTCTATAAACAAATGTGGTACTACTAAAACCGAGGGTGTACCGTCAATTAAAATTCCTATTCTTCCCTCTGTTATCTTTCCGCAGACTGTATCAGGCCGCTCAGTTACGCCGATTCCCGAAAACAGCGAACGTTTGTTATTTTCCTCTAAAAACGGAACTAAATATCCAGCTCCCATAACTGTTTGAAGTTTTGTTTGTTTAAGTCTTTTTCTAAGCTCATTTAATATATTTTCCGACACGGAATTTTTGAGATAGCACATACACATCTGCGTATTTGAAATATCTCCTGCCTGTATATTTTCAAATACCAAATCAGGATTTTTTATTCTTCTTCGAATAAGTGTCATATTTATTCTCAACGGCTCTACGAAACCCTCTCTCGGACCCCGCTGGATGACCTCTGTTTCAGGAGAACTTACACTTCTGAATGAAAACCCCTGGATTCCTATTGCCATCATTTTGTCTGAACCGTCTATAGCTAAGACTGCAAAACCTGACATTGAAAATGTCATAACCTGACTGAAGTCTTCAACATCTACAATTTCTGACGCTGATAAAACTGATGTCTTGATAAAGTCAAATAGATTTTTTCTTCTTATGTTTTCATATGAAGTATTTATAAGAGGCGTTATTATAGTTATGGCTATCCCCTCTTTATCACACATTCCCTCTGTTGTAATCAGTGCGGCTTTTGTGTTCTGTTCATCGGGAAGTGTTATCTCTCTGACTGTAAAATCTGCTGAATTATTTGACATAGCTTTAAGTTGAATTATATTTTCTTTCAAAGAAGTAAACATATTTATCACCTGTTATATAGCATAATACTAATCGCCAATAGAAGAGACGAAAAATTTTCAAGCAGATTTTGTGTCATACAAGAATGACGACGCAGGCAGGCTGACGCCTGTCAAGGAGGACGCTGTATGGTGCAAAATATGCCTTAAAGATTTCGACTATTCTATTGAAGATTAGTATAAACATTGTATTTGGAAATATTCTGAATTTTATATTACAAATTGTGCATAATATATTTGGTGATTTTATGTTAATAGCTATTATCAGAACTTTGCTTTTATATGTATTTGTTATTTTCGCAGTAAGAATTATGGGTAAACGTCAAATAAGCGATTTACAGCCTACAGAGCTGGTTATTACCCTAATTATCTCCGATATTGCGGCAATTCCTATGCAAAACACAAGCCAGCCTCTTATTTCAGGAATTTTGCCTGTTCTGATATTAATAGGCTGTGAAATTGTTGCAAGTATGATTATGATGAAACACAGCAAATTTCGAAAAATGATTTGCGGAAGCCCGGTTATGGTAATTCACGAGGGAAAAATCTTGCAGGACTCTATGAAAAAATTGAGAATGAGTACAGAAGACCTTTGTATTCAGTTAAGGCAGGAAAATGTATTTTCTCTTGAAGATGTACAGTATTGCATTGTAGAAACGAACGGTAAAATAAGCGTCTTGCAAAAGCCTGAAAAACGAAACCCGACTGCCGAAGATATGGGTATTTATATTCCTGATACGGGAATTGACGCTGTTGTTGTAAATGACGGCGAATTTGTAGATAATTCAATGAAACTGTGCGGATTCACAAAGGAAAAAATAAATAATATTTTAAGTGAAAACAACGTTAAGCTTGAAGATGTTTTCATTATGACGGGAAATAAAACGGGAGCTTACAATATTATAAGGGTTGATAAACAGTGAAAAGATTAATTTTAAGTATGTCGCTTGTAGCTTTTGCAATTTTAATTGCATTTGTTGAGGTATGGTATATAAATTATACTGCCGCCGATACAATTGACGATATCAGCAGAATTACAAGTTTAATGGAATTACACGAAAAAGAAAAAGCTTTGGAAAGCACAGAAAAAATCATAGAAAAATGGGAAACAAACAGTAGATATTTTAATATATTTTTACTTCACGAAGAAATTGAGGCAATCAGCGAAAATTTAGAAGAGATAAATCAGGCGATAAAATATGATGACAGGGACAGATTTTTTGAGGTTTCTGCTAAAACAAAAAAGCGGTTAGTAATTATTAAGGAAGATGAATTTCCTTTACTGGATAATGTTCTTTAGTGTAGAGTAAATCATTTTCAGGTAATTTTTGCCTACCTCGTCAGGGCAATGTCGTCAACTTAGGAAAAGGTTAGATTAAAGCAGAACATTTGAGAGAAAAAGCCTTCCCTAGCAGGGAAGGTGGCACGACGGAGTCGTGACGGAAGGGTAGAAATGTTCAGCTATCCACCCCTTAGTCAGCTTACGCTGACAGTTCCCCTTAAGGAAAGCCTTTTTTCTGCTAATATCAATGTAATCCTTAGTTCTCGTAACATTGCTCGTTAGAGGAGATATATTTATTCTGTACTATTTCTTAAAACTAAAAGCAACCCCATTTTATTGAGGTTGCTTTTTTGTTGTTTTCTTATTTTTAACCTTTGCTTTTTGCTTTTTAAGTTTCTCTGCTTTTTCTTTTTCGGCTTTTATTCTTTTCTGTTCTTTTTTAATTTCTTCCATTGGAGTGAGTTTTTTATTAATTAATGTTTCATCGTACCTGAGTTTAAATGAAATTTTTCCCTGAAACTCTTTTTTACAATTTTTACAAATAAATTTTGATGTAAAACTCCTGCCTTTAATCGTCCATCGGGACTTTCGCTGCATCTCTTCATTACACTTCGGACAATTAAAAAACATTTGGGTTCTATCCACATTCGGATTATTTATTTCTGTAATATAACGGGTCTTAAAAGTTATCTTTTTATAAAATTCTTCGGTCAAAGCAAGCTCTGTCATACTTCGCAATTTCTGCTCGTCAAAAAGTCTTTTGAAACAATAAAAACTCATAATTGCATCATCTTTTGCTCGGTGCATTGAAAGGCAATCGTTATTTATTTCCAGCATTTCCACACAGGCTGAAAGTCCTAACTGTGCCGACGGTTTATGAAATTCCAGTATCTTTTCACAATATGCCTGTAAATTGCAATATTTTGTAAGAAAAGGCAGTTTTTCTGTATGATAATAGTAATTATAGTTTTCTATGAGAACTAAAATATCTGATGTACTCCATGTTAAAAGCACACCCGTACCTAAAAACTTTTCAAAACATTTTAATGTATGTGTAAAGGTATTATTAGCAGAGCTAAGCTCTTCATCAGTGATATGGGTAAGTTCCTGTATACGAGCATTGAGTTTTTTGCCGATTTGGGGAGTTATAAGCATTGAGAAAGTTTCTATGATTTCTAAATTTTCATCAGTTTTAACTGCTCCGAATTCAATTATTTCATTAATATACTTTTTCTTTTTATTGCTGAAAGCCGTATTCCATTCTAAATCTAATATAATATAATTCATTATTTTCTAAACGCTTTTTTCATTCTTTGTTCTTTACTTAAAATCATTTTACGCATTCGAATGCTCTCGGGAGTTACCTCCACAAGCTCGTCGTCTGCTATAAATTCAAGGCATTGTTCGAGAGAAAGCACTGTATGAGGCGTCAGCTTTAAGGCATCGTCTGAACCTGAAGCACGGGTATTTGTAATATGCTTTTTCTTGCAGACGTTTACAACTAAATCCTCAGACTTCGGGCTTGAACCTACTATCATACCTTCATATACGGGTGTACCTGCTCCGATAAAAAGTCTGCCTCTTTCCTGTGCTTGGAAAAGTCCGTAGGTTACGGCTTCTCCCGCTTCAAAGGCTATAAGCGAACCCTGATGTCTTGTAACGATTTCACCTTTTAACGGCTCATAGCCGTCAAACACATGGTTCATAATACCATTTCCGTTAGTATCTGTTAAAAATTCGGGGCGGTAACCCATTAATCCTCTTGCAGGAATTCTGAATTCAATATGTGTAATTCCGTTTCCTCTTGTTCCCATATTTATAAGTTCGCCTTTTCTCGCTCCTAACTTTTCCATAACCGAACCTACATAATTATCGGGAACTTCTACCATAAGATATTCTATTGGCTCACACATTTTACCGTTAATTTCTTTTATTATAACCTGCGGTCGTGAAACCTGAAATTCGTAGTTTTCTCTTCTCATTGTTTCAATAAGAATAGAAAGGTGAAGTTCTCCCCTGCCCGACACCTTATAAGTATCTGCTGAGTCTGTTTCTTCTACTCTTAATGCCACATTCGTTTCAGTTTCCTTAAAAAGTCTGTCACGTAGATTTCGGGATGTTACATATTTACCCTCCTGACCTGCAAAGGGACTGTTATTTACAATAAAATTCATCGAAACGGTAGGCTCGTCTATTTTTACAAAGGGCAAGGGCTCTACAAAATCAGGTGAACAGACTGTTTCTCCTATATTCAGGTCTGCAATACCGCTTACGCATACTATATCGCCCAGTTGTGCCTCTTCGGTTTCTACACGGTTTAATCCCTCAAACTGATAAAGCTTTGCAATTTTTACATTTTGCGTCGAACCGTCACGACAGCACAACACAGCGTTTTGTCCGTTTTTGACCTTACCCCTTTCAACTCTGCCTATACCGATTCTTCCTACAAATTTGTCGTAGTCGATATTCGAGAATAAAATCTGCATTCCTCCGTTTAAATCGCCCTGAGGAGCAGGAATTTCATTGATAATTGCTTCAAATAAAGGCTTCATATCCGTTCCTTTTTGCGTATAATCGGTTGTTGCATAGCCGTCTTTTGCAGATGCATAAACAACGGGAAATTCAAGCTGATCATCATCAGCGCCAAGCTCTATGAACAAATCAAGCACTTCATCGACTACCTCATCGGGTCTTGCACCGGGTCTGTCTATTTTATTTAATACTACAAGGGGCTTCTTGCCTAAACCTAACGCCTTTTTAAGCACAAACCGAGTTTGAGGCATACATCCCTCGAATGCGTCTACAAGCAATACTACGCCGTCTACCATCATAAGAATACGTTCAACTTCTCCTCCGAAATCAGCGTGACCCGGAGTATCTACTATATTTATCTTTACATCACCGTATTTTACTGCCGTGTTTTTTGAAAGAATTGTAATTCCTCTTTCTCTTTCAAGGTCGTTTGAGTCCATTACTCTTTCGGCAACTTCCTGATTTTCTCTGAAAATGCCGCTTTGCCTTAAAAGCTGGTCAACCAGTGTCGTTTTACCATGGTCAACGTGAGCAATAATCGCAACATTTCTCAAATTTACTCTTGTATCCATACATTACTTCCCCTGATTTTTAATCTTTATTAAGCGGTTTTGCCGCACAGCGATAACAAGGGACTTTGCCCCTTGACCCTGCGAGCCTTTGAAAAAGCCCGTAGAAAACTTTTACTTTTCTATACTATAATTTTTTTATTCTGACAAATTATTTTATCACATAACTTTTTCTATTTCAATTATTTTTTCCTATATTTTTAAATTCTGTTAAGTTTTCATTATATTTTGCGTATTTGATATTATAAAACAATATATATTGTATTTTTATTTTGAGTATACACCTTTACAAAACGGCGAAATTGTTATATAATTAACAATATTATTTACATAATAATTCCTTAGTAAATAGTTGGTAATATTTTGCACAGGAGGTAATTTTATGGGTTTAACTTTAGCACAGAAAATTATTAAAGAGCATTTACTCTCAGGAGAAATGAATGTGGGTTCTGATATTGGTCTTAAAATTGACCAGACATTAACTCAGGACGCAACAGGTACTATGGCTTATCTTGAATTTGAGGCCATTGGCATTCCAAGAGTAAAAACTGAAAAAAGCGTGGCTTATATTGACCACAATACTTTACAGACTGGTTTTGAAAATGCCGATGACCATAGATTTATTCAGTCCGTATGTAAAAAACACGGCATTTATTTTTCTCGTCCCGGAAACGGTATCTGTCATCAGGTTCACCTTGAACGCTTCGGCAAACCAGGAAAAACCTTGATCGGCTCTGACAGCCACACACCTACGGGCGGCGGTATAGGTATGCTTGCTATCGGTGCAGGCGGCCTTGACGTAGCTGTTGCTATGGGCGGCGGTGCTTATTATATAACTATGCCTAAAATGGTAAGAGTTAATTTAACTGGTAAATTAAAACCTTGGGTCTCTGCAAAGGATATTATTCTTGAGGTTCTTAAAATTATGTCAGTTAAAGGCGGGGTCGGAAAAATCGTTGAGTACGGCGGTGAGGGCGTTAAATCCTTAACTGTTCCAGAGCGTGCCACTATTACAAATATGGGTGCAGAGCTTGGTGCTACAACTTCCATCTTCCCCTCTGATGAAATTACAAAGAGCTTCCTTAAAGCTCAGAACAGAGAAGAAGACTGGATAGAGCTTTTACCTGACGCTGACGCTGTTTATGATGAAGTTATTGACATAGATTTAAACAAGCTTGAACCAATGGCTGCCTGTCCTCATTCACCTGATAATGTTAAGTCTATCAAAGAACTTGAGGGCAAAAAAATCGATCAGGTATGTATAGGCTCATGCACAAATTCAAGCTATCTTGATATGATGAGAGTTGCCGCTATTCTTAAAGGCAACAAAGTCGCCGACGGCGTATCACTTGCTATTGCTCCCGGAAGCAAGCAGGTATTTAATATGATTGCCAAAAACGGCGCTTTGGCTGATATGATTGCAGCAGGTGCAAGAATACTTGAAAGTGCCTGCGGACCTTGTATCGGTATGGGACAATCACCTAACAGCGGCGGTATCTCCCTTAGAACATTTAACAGAAACTTTGAAGGCAGAAGCGGTACTGCTGATGGTCAGATTTATCTTGTATCTCCTGAAACAGCCGCAGTTTCTGCCCTTAAAGGTGTATTTACAGACCCTACATCACTTGGTGATGAGGTTAAGATTGAAATTCCCGAGCATTTCCTTATTAACGACAATATGATCATTGAGCCTGCATCTGAGGATGAAATGGACAGCGTTGAAGTATTAAGAGGTCCGAATATTAAGCCGTATCCTAAGACAAGTCCTCTCAGCGATACAATTGAGGCATCTTGTGCGTTAAAGGTTGGCGACAACATTACAACAGACCATATTATGCCGGCAGGTGCTAAGATTTTGCCCCTTCGCTCAAATATTCCTGCTATTTCACAGCATTGTTTTACAGTATGCGACAAGGAATTTCCCGAGCGTGCAAAAATGCTTGGTTCAAGCATTATTGTCGGCGGTGCTAACTACGGTCAAGGTTCATCACGTGAGCACGCCGCTTTAGCTCCTCTATATTTAGGCGTTAAGGCTGTTCTTGTTAAAAGCTTTGCACGTATTCACAGAAGTAACCTTATTAACGCAGGTATTTTACCTCTTACATTTGTTAATGAAGCTGATTATGATAAAATTGCTTTAGGTGATGAGCTTGTATTGCTTGATGTTAAAAAGCTTATTGAAAACGGTGATGACATCATTGTTGAAAATAAAACAAAAGGCACAAAAATTATGGCTAAATGTGATCTTACAGACAGAACTAAAGCCATTATTCTTGCCGGCGGCTTATTAGATTACACAAAGAAGGAGAACGGTTAATATGAGCAAAATCGCTATGAAAACTCCCCTCGTTGAGATGGACGGAGACGAAATGACCAGAATTATCTGGAAAATGATTAAAGAAATTTTACTTGAACCATATATTGAATTAAACACTGAATATTATAATTTAGGACTTACACATAGAAACGAGACTGACGATCAGGTTACTGTTGACAGTGCCAATGCAACTAAAAAATACGGCGTTGCAGTTAAATGTGCTACAATTACGCCTAATGCCGCAAGAATGCCTGAATACAACTTAAAGCAAATGTGGAAATCACCTAACGGCACGATACGTGCTATGCTTGACGGTACCGTATTCAGAAGTCCTATTCTTGTTAAAGGCATTACTCCTTATATCCCAACCTGGACAAAGCCGATTACTATTGCAAGACACGCTTACGGTGACGTTTATAAAAACACGGAAATGGTAGTTAAGGGCGGTTCTAAGGCTGAACTTTGCGTTACAAATGATGACGGCACAGAAGAAAGAAGTCTTATCCACAACTTTGACGGCGACGGCATTATTCAGGGTATGCACAATCTTGACAGTTCAATTTCTTCCTTTGCAAGAGCATGCTTTAACTATGCCCTTGATTTAAAGCAGGATATCTGGTTTGCTACAAAAGATACTATCAGCAAAAAGTATGACCATACATTCAAAGATATTTTCCAGGATATTTTTGACAACGAATACAAAGAAAAATTTGAAAAGGCAGGCATTGAATACTTCTACACTCTTATCGACGACGCTGTTGCAAGAGTTGTCCGTTCTGAGGGCGGATATATCTGGGCTTGCAAAAACTATGACGGCGATGTAATGAGCGATATGATTGCTACTGCTTTCGGCTCGCTTGCTATGATGACAAGTGTTCTTGTTTCTCCTGACGGTGTTTATGAATATGAAGCTGCCCACGGTACTGTTCAGCGCCACTATTATAAGCACTTAAAAGGCGAAGAAACTTCTACAAATTCTGTGGCTACTCTTTTTGCATGGAGCGGTGCTTTAAGAAAAAGAGGCGAGCTTGACAACACACCTGACCTTTGTGATTTTGCCGACAAGCTTGAAAAAGCTACCATCAAAACTATTGAGGACGGCGTTATGACAGGCGACCTTTACCTTATTTCTAAGCTTGAAAACAAGAAAAAAGTAAACACAAGAGAATTTCTTGAGGAAGTTAATATAAGATTAAAAGAGATGATTTAATCATATAATGTTATTGTAAATTAATGTTACATTAAGTGATGATTAGGGAAAGAGGACGGGAACTTCCCTCTCTCCTCTTTCCTTTATACTAATTGCTATTTAAACAGGAGAAAAGATTTCACCCGTTTGAATAATGATTAGTATTAAATGTTGAATTGGAGGATTGGCAAAATGGCCAAATGTAACAACATTTCAATGTCTGTTATAAGAAGACTGCCAAGATACTACAGGTTTTTATCAGAACTTGACAGTCAGAATGTTGAGAGGATTTCCTCGAACAAATTAGCTGAGATTATGCATGTTACAGCTTCCCAAGTAAGACAGGATTTAAACTGCTTCGGGGGATTTGGTCAACAGGGATACGGTTACGGAGTTAGAGCTTTAAAAGATGAAATTACAAATATTTTGGGCCTGAACTTAAACCATCCTGCTGTTTTAATTGGTTTTGGCAACTTAGGAAAAGCTGTGGCTGCACATATGAACTTTAACGGACTTGGCTTTGATTTAAAAGGCATATTTGACAAGGATATCAATGTTATCGGCAGTAAAATTTGCGGTATTACCGTAAGAAGTGAAACTGATTTGGATAAATTTGTTGAAGAAAACAGCATTGATTCGGCTTTTCTCTGTGTGCCTAAAAATGCAGTTGAGGATACTGTTGAAAGACTTTATAATGCGGGAATAAAAACCTTTTGGAATTTTTCTCACTTTGATATTACTAACACCTTTGAAGACGCAATTGTTGAAAATGTTCATTTATCAGACAGTCTTATGACTTTATGTTATAGAATGAACGAAAAAAATGAAAAAAACGATAAATAAATTGGAGATCAGTATGACTAAATATCTTAGCCGTAAAATAAAATTTTTATCTCTCTTCTTAATAGTCGGAGTTGTATTTACTCACACTTATAACTACAAGGACGCTTTTTTAACTCCTACAACTACAATAAGCGAGGGATTTAACCTTGGAGCAATGTTTGAGTATTTTATAAGCAACGGTCTTACCCGATTTACTGTCCCTATGTTCTTTGCTTTTTCGGGTTATTTATTTTTCAGAACTTTTAGATTTTCCCTGAAAAGCTATGGATATAAATTAAAAAGCAGATTTTTTTCTCTTTTTATTCCATTTGTTATCTGGACAGCTGTTGCAGGATTATTTTTACTTGCAATATCATATTTTGAGCCTTTCGCTTCACTTCCAATTGTTAATGAAAAGATTGGTTTTGCAAAAGAAAACGGTATTGTCGGAATATTAAGCTGGTTTTTAAATCCGCCTGCTTTTCAGCTTTGGTATGTTCAGCAGCTTATGATTTTTACCGTTATTTCTCCTTTGATTTATATTTTAATTAAATATACTAAGGGTATTATTATTGCTCCGTTTATTATTTTATGGCTTATTGATTTGTCATTTATTATAAATTCCGAGGCTATACTGTTCTTTATGTTAGGAGCTTATATTGCAATTTTTGATAAAGAAAGCTTTGTTCTACAAAAGGAAAGTAAAATTTTTACTGTTGTAATTACTCTTATCTGGGTTACAATTAATATCATAAAAACATATATTGCAGCTTTGAGCGAAACCACTCCGCTTTATTTGGCAAAACTCTTTCTTACTAAATCATCTGTTATTTTGGGCATAGTTGCTATGTGGCTTTTATTTGACCATATTGTAAAAAGAATTGAAAATAAAAAGGGACTGCTTCTTTTATCCTCTCATATGTTCTTTATTTATACATTGCATGAACCTTTACTTCATATTTGCTATCAGCTTGGGCTCACAACATCTGCTTCTACAGCGGCACACATTGCACTTTACATCTGTATGCCGATTTCAATTATTGCATTTTCTGTTATAATAAGTATGTTTGTAAGAAAAGTATGTCTGCCTTTACACAGAGTACTTACAGGCAACAGGTCATATTAATTTTATACGGTGATATTATGATTATTGATTTTAATAAAATTGAAACAACTGTAATTAAAAATTTCAGAGGCGGAGAGAAAAACACTAAAGCTAATATGTTCGTTGATGAACACAATAAAATTATGCGTGGCGTTCTTGAAAAGGGCTGTTCTATAGGACTTCACACTCACGAAACAAACAGTGAAATCATTTATATTTTAAGCGGCGTCGGCAAAATGATTTATGACGATACAGTTGAAATAATTAAAAAAGGCGACTGTCACTACTGCCCTGTGGGACACACTCACAGCCTAATTAATGCAAACGATGAAGATTTGGTGTTTTTTGCGGTTGTTCCGGAACACAAAAAGAAAAATGATGAGTAAACAGTTAAAATAACTGAAAATGTTATGGCGGAGGATTCCTTAATATAAAAGGCATCGAATGGATAGCACTATCAGAACAGACAAGCACATATACAAACAATTTTTCACGCCGACTGTTTCCGAGCAGTTTCCTATAAGGCAAAAACGGTATCACTAATTTGTGATACCGTTTCTCTTATTATTTCGTTTTATTATAAGTTACTGGTTTTTAGCTGAAATAGTAATATTTGCTTTGTATTCTCCGTAAACCCAACAGCCTTTTTTACCTGTCAGTGATATGGTTACAGGCATTGATGTTGAGCCTGTTGTGCCGTTTAAGGTTGAAGTATCTATAACAGCTTTGAGATTTGATGCATCTAACTCTTCAATCTGATCCTCAGGACCGATTATAGTAACGTCTAAACTTTGAGTCGTTACCTTTGAAGTATATTCGCTTGATAGGTTCTCAACAGAAACATCTGTAACCGTTACTGTTTTCTTAGACATCGAACTTAAATCAAGTGTAACTTTTGCAGTATTTTTATTACTCAGGTTTCTACAATCATCAGGAAGTAATACGCTTGCCTCGACCGTCTGCGACTTATTATCAATTTTTGAAAAATCAATATCATCAAGGCTTACTTCAGTTATATTATCAAGAATTGTGCTTGGACCTGCTATCAAGATTTCGGACGGATCAACTGTAACATATTCACTAACGCTGAGACCAGAAGGAAAATGCGTAAAATTAGGAGTTAATGATACCGTTTTTTCAGGAAGAACAGATATATTAACATCTACTTCAGACACGCTTAAAGTAATAAGATTACTTGAAATTTCATATCCCGCACTGTCATAGAGCTTTACAGGAAGAGTTGTTTTTACGTCTGATGTAAGAACTCCCTGTATTTTGTCCGATACTGAAACAGAAGCAATTTTTGTAATTTCGCTTTGAGGTCCTGAAACCGTAACAGTTGATGCGGAAAGAGTTGTTGAGGCATAGTAATCGTCCTCAACCTGATATACTACTTGATCTACTATATTAAATTCCTTTTCTCTGTAATAATCCACATATACAGATATTACAGAAGGTGAAGGCTGAGATGTTATAGTAAACTGGTCGGATACATTAACTTTTGACGGAGTTAAAGACAGAGTATATGTGTTAGCGCTGTTAATAGTATTTGCTGTCTGCGCCGTAACTAAAATATCATCTTTTGTAACTCCGCCAAGGGCAACACGATTGCCTGAAACCGTAACAGAAGCGGTTCCGTCTGCACCGGAAAATATTCTTAGTCCAGATTCCTGTGCTTCATCTGACAATGAGATTGAAATTGGTATATCCGTAATTACTCTTGTTGTTCCTATAGATGCATCAATACTCATTGTTATCCATATTACTATTGCAATTAGCAAGGATAATACAAAAACAAACTTATTGCTTCTGAAAATATTACGAATACTGAGTTTATTATTCTTATTTTTCATTCTTTTTCTCCTTTCTTTTAAAGAAGAACAAGAATGTATCTTTTTTAACTTCATCTTCTTCGATTAGTAAATCTTCAAGAACTTTGGCGAGAGCTTCCCTGTTATAATCTCTTGATAAGTTTCCGTCAAGTGCAATTGATATTGCACCTGTTTCTTCAGAAACAACAACTACAACCGCATCTGATTGTTCACTGATTCCAAGAGCTGCTCTGTGTCTTGTTCCTAAATTTATATCAACTGATTTATTATCTGTCAGCGGCAGAATACATCCTGATGCATAAATCAAACCATTTCTTATAATTGTTGCCCCGTCGTGCAGAGGAGCCTTATTAAAGAAAATATTTCCCAACAGTGCAACTGATGTTTCGCTATTGAGAACTGTTCCCGATGAAGCAATATCGGACAGCATTGTTGCTCGCTCAAAAACAATCAATGCGCCTGTTTTTGACTTTGAGAAAAGCATTGCCGTATCTGAAACATCAACAATTGCCTTTTTTATTCTTTGTGTCTCACTCTCACTTCTGTGATGTGATATTAAGAAGCCCAAATATTTTCTGCCCACTTTGTTTCTTCCCAATTGCTCAAGAGCTTTTCGTATTTCAGGCTGAAATATAATTGCTATTAAAATTACTGCCCATTGAAAAAATATTCTCAAAAGAGAAGTAAGCATTGTAAGCTGGAATAAACTTGAAAATACAAATAATATTAAAAGAATAAATACACCTTTTAATAGCTGTACCGCCCTTGTCTGACGAATTAATTGAAAAAGGCTGAAAATTATAATTGTAATTACAGCTATATCAACAACATCTTTAAACTGAATAGTATTAAAGACAGACATTACACTTGAAAACCAGTCTGCAACAGCACTCATAATTTTCCTCCTTCTCACATTAATATCGGTATTTATATTTTAACATACTTTACCGCATTGTTGCAAGTAGTGTAGAAAAATTTTTAACTTATTTTAGATATTGCATATAAAGCCGTATTTATTTGCGCCTCAGTTGTGAAAACTGAGGGAACTATTCTTACTGTTCCTATATCTTCTGTCTGCATAAATTCGTGCGCAAGCGGACAGCAGTGAAGTCCCGAACGGGTGGCAATTCCGAAATTCTTATTAAGATATGCCGAAACCTGCTCACTGTCAAAACCCTTTACATTAAAAGATAATACAGGAGCAAAATGCTTTTCATTTGGGATATCTGTATATAAAATAACCTTTTTATTATTTTTTAAACCATTATAAAGTTTCTTTATAAGACGCATTTCGTGATACAGTATTCTGTCCGAGGATTTTTGCTTTACAAATTCAACCCCTGCTCTCAAACCTGCTATACCGGGTAGATTCGGTGTTCCGCTTTCAAATTTATCAGGCAAAATTTCAGGCTGCGTTTTCATTAATGAATTACTGCCTGTACCGCCTTCTGTAAGTGAATCGGGAATAACATCTGTATTTATGATTAAAAAGCCTGTACCCATCGGACCGTAAAAGCTTTTATGACCTGCTCCGCAAACATAATCCACCTTGTTTTCCTCTAAATCTATATTGAAAACTCCCCCTGTCTGAGCAACGTCTGCACAAACAAGTATATCATACTGATGGCAAAGTGCCGTTATTCTTTCTATGGGAAGCTTAAACCCAAAAACATTTGAGGCATGGGTGCAAATTACGAGTTTTGTTCTATTGTTTATTGAATTTCTGAATGAATCAAGAGTTTTATCGTCGTCACCGGGAAAAATTATTGCCTTTGTATAAGTTACTCCTATATCTTTCAGTTTTTCAAGGGGTCTTACTACGGCATTATGTTCCAGGCAGGATATGACAACGTGGTCATTGGGTTTTAGAACACCCTTAATAACCGTATTTAAGGCTGTGGTGCAATTATTTGTAAATATTATTTTCTCTAAATCTTCAATGTTATAATATTCCGCAATTGCCTCTCGGCATTTATATAATTCCTCCGACGCCCTTATCGCCATCTTATGACCGCCTCTGCCCGGATTTGCACCAAACTCTCTGATTGCTTTATTAAACGCTTCTGTTACCGCTCTGGGTTTCGGATAGGTAGTTGCTCCGTTATCAAGATATATCATCGGACATCACTTGCGGCTTTGCCTATAAATTTTATATTGTGTTCTCTTAATATATTCATTGCCTCGTCAATATTGTTGGGTACATACAGACTGTATCCGCATGAAGTCACCTTTAAATCCATCGGTGTTCTTTCAACCATTGACATTATATTATATTTTTTTAATGTATCTCTTGCTTTTATCGCATAAGTTATTGACGGAAACATTATTAATTCTTTTTCCATTATTTTTCACCTCATTTTTTTATAATATACTATGATAAAAAAAGTTTGAAGTGAAAAAACGGTTATCATTTTTATGAACGACACTTAAAAAGATGAGCGGTATCACATATGTGATACCGCTCCTTTATGAAATTGTGTATTATTTTTAATTAACTTTAGTTTGTAACCCTAAGAGGTTTTGCATCAGAATTTGCAATTGGGTCTACATCATAAACATCCATGAAATTTGTATGATCTTCCATATTGTTTACAATTACCCAAAGTTCATTCTGAGTATATCCCTTATAGTCATTAGACTGAGGTGTGCCTCCCTGTCCTGAAAGGATGAAGCAGAATGTACCTGTACCGGGTGATTCAACTTCATATTTCATCCAGCCTGCTGCATCCTTTTCAGTTGAAAGAGCATCTCCGGGCCAGCTGTCGTTTTTACATAAGTTTACTTCACCAAGTGAACCGTCATTCTGAGGAACGTTTGTCTGCCATGCCCAAACATTCAAATTCTTTTGGTCTGTTACACCGTCAGCATATTTAATGTGTAATGTTTGGTGTTGACCAATATAACTATAATAGTAATTTATAACTGCAGTATGACCGTAGCTAAATTTGCCTGTTGCGTTATCAGGATTTTTTTCATTAATAGCAGCATAACCAATAACAACCTTTGGTTTTGTTAAATAATCTGTACCAACTTTTCCTTTGATAATATCCGACTCTGCCATTTTTTCTCCGGTCTCGTCATTGTAGTAGTTTACTTCTACTTGACCAACGCCGACTGAGAAGTTTGCAAGATAAAGCTGAATCATTGTACCATCGTTGATATCAACATGATTATCATAGGTTACGTCTGATAATGCAATTTGCTCATCTGTAAATTTATTGAAGTGTGCAAGATAGAGCTGAAGTGTTGTAACATCTTTAATATCTACATTACCGTCAGAATTCAAATCAGCCTTTAATATAGCCTCCGGAACATAAATTGAATATTTGTAAACAACTTCCTGTGGCTGTTCTGCATATTTGCCTATTGGGTTGCCTTCAATTTTATTTGGTGAATATATAATATCTACAGTTGGGTCTTCTAATGTTTTGTAAGATGAACCTACAGTACCCTTAATTGTATATTCAGAAATAACTTCTCCAGTTTCTTCAAAAATATGCTTAACCAAAACCTTACCTAAATTATCTTTAAGGTTAACCTTTTCAAAGCTTTCCTTATCAACAGCTATAATTGCTGAAGATGCAGGAAGTGTAAATGTTGAACCGGCTACCTCGCCGAGTTTTGATAAGCCTGCTTCTCTGTCATTGGCTACAATTACCCAATTTGCAACAGAGGTATCTTTTAATGTAGCAGTCGTTTCTGTTAAGCCGCTGTTGTAAATTACAGCAATCTTACTCCACTCACCCTCAGTATTGTTAGATACTGTGTAAGAAATTACATTTGATGAAGTACTTGAGAAAGAATAGTTCTCACTTGAACCCATTGTAGCATCAGTAAAAGGTGAGAATGCTTTTCTTATTTTAAGAAGTCCTTTATAATAAGATACTAAATCACCGTTTGTTACAAGCTGTTCCCAATTAAGCATATTCAATGTTGCAGGTGAAGAATAACTGTTTTCATCGCCCTGCTTTGTACGACCCATTTCTTCGCCTGCCAACATAAAGTTGATACCCTGTGATGTCATTTCAATAGCGGCTGATAATTTGTTCATTTCAATAAGGTCGTTATAGCGCTGTGTAAAATCAGCAGTTGCGCCCTTAACAGAATATACAAGGCGATCATATAGGGTTGCATTATCGTGGCATGATGCATAAGTTACGCATTGTGACGGAGCAGTAGGTTTCCAGTTTCCGCCTTTTGTATTAGCATTTACACCTTTTACTATGGCACTTGCACTTGATTTCTGACCCTGAATAAAGCCTTTGCCAGTCTTATCAAATACTGAACCTTTAATACCGTCACGAATCTGATCGTTAAAGTCTGCAATTCGCTCGCTCATCTTAGAAATATTAGACTGTGTTGCAAGAACTGTACCTGAGTCTGCTGACGTTGACATAGTCCAAGCTTCGCCGTACATAATGAGGTCTTTTCCCTTGCCGTCGTCAAGTTTGTCAAGTGACGCTCTGATATTGTTCATTGTCTCAACATCGTGAAGTCCCATTAAGTCAAAACGGAAACCGTCTACATGATATTCATCTGCCCAGTATGTTACAGAATCTACCATAAACTGACCGTACATCTTATGCTCTGACGCCGTATCGTTGCCGCAGCCTGAACCGCTTGAGAAAGTACCGTCAGTTTGATATCTGTAATAATAACCGGGGACTGTATACTGGAAGCTGGAATTTGTATTCTGTGTATGGTTATAAACAACATCCATAATTACCTGAATACCTGCTTTATGGAGCGCCATAATCATTTGCTTACATTCATTAATTCTTACATTACCGTCATATGGGTTTGATGAGTATGAGCCCTCGGGAACATTGTAGTTTTTAGGGTCATAACCCCAGTTAAACAGTGAATTATCGCCTGTTTCTTCAACTGAACCAAAATCATAGAATGGGTTAATGTGAACTGATGTAATACCCAGTTCTTTTAAATAATCAACACATGTTGCAACATTACCTTCGCCGTTTAAGGTTGTGCCAGTTTCAGTAAATGCCAAGTATTTACCGCGGTTAGCCTCGCTTACACCTGAATTGGGGTTGTATGAAAAGTCTTTAACATGAACTTCCCAAACAGAAGCGTCTGTGTTTTCTTTAAGATAAATGTGACCATCATTTTCCCAGCCCTTAGGGTCGGTAGAATCAAGATCAACTACCATTGAACGGTTACCGTTTACACCTACTGCTTTTGAATAAACATCCTGTGTTTCATGAGTAGTTTCATTTTTACCTGTTACGTCTGTTGTTGTAATTGAATATGTGTAATAAACATTTTTCTGGTCGCCCTGAACGGTAGCTTCCCATACGCCTTTAAATTGGTCACCTTCGCCTACTTTAGCAAGGTCATGTGAACCTAAGTTTTTAGCGCCGTCTTCTGAGTCGCTGCCTGTTGCAAAAAGGTTTACTACTACTTTTGAAGCCATTGGAGCCCAAACTCTGAATTTTGTGGATTGAGGTGTGTAAATTGCGCCAAGTTCTTCTCCGGTAGCATCGTATTTCTCATCAATTTCCTGAGAAGCCGTAGATTGTGCACTGTCTGCGCCTGATGCATTAGCATCTGTATCTGCTGCAAATGCTGACAAGCCTGACATACAAAATGTTGTAGCCATTAAGGTTATGACAAGAATTACTGAAATAATTTTTTTTGACATTGTCATATAATTTTCCTCCTAAATTTTTTATATAAATCATCTTAAAGTACGGCACGTTTAAGATAAATTTATTCCTTCATTAATGTGTTCGGTTTTTACTCTTCTATATCGAGTTCTTTTTTATTTAACTTTTTGCTCTTTGCCGTTGATATTGCAAAAATACCTGCACATATTAAAAGCAAAGCGCCAACTGAACAGATTGAAATTATTATAGGAACTAATGATTTTCCATTCGAAGAATAAATATAAAGAATATTTACTTCGCCCTTTACAAATGTTCCCTGCGAATTATAAGGTGACTGAACAAGATTGTAACCGCCGAATTCTTTTTCTTCCGATTCATATTCTTTGTTTTCTTCACCTGTTACAGAAACCTTATCAAGAATTTTACCGTCAGTATCCATATATATTGAATTTACACGGCAAACATCCATTTGATCACCGGTTGTTTTGTTGTATTTATAAACAACGGTTATATCTTCTGCGCCAAACACTCCGCATCCGTTTTGAGGGAGATTATCCATATCAAGATTATAACCGATTATAGTCGGTATTGAATAGGTAGTATATCTCTGGCCCTCACGGTTTGACATTACTATTGAATCTGCAAGAACACCTTCATTAGCCGCATCTAAAAACTTAAATGTAACGCTTGAAAATGCTCCCTCATATTTTTCACAATATATATTTACAAACTTCGTATCAGAACTGAATTTCCCCTTTAATTTTCCTTCTGTATTTACAATATTATAGTTCATGGAAACAAGGTGATCTTCAGATAAATCATACTCCGTTCCTATTTTTCCTTTGATGGTATTAGCGGCAAATACTTCATTTGAGGTACTGTCACAATATTTTACAACAACTACTCCCTCTTCTTTGTCGATTTTTGAAGTATCATAGCCTTTTTTATCTACAAGAATTACTGCACTGCTTTTTGGAACGGTAACTTCTCCTTTTACGGTACCAAGATTAATCAATCCTGCCGAATCTTCATTTGCAAGCGTTACCCATTCTTCCGGCAAGCCTTTTATATTAATGTTTATCGTTTGATCTTTTTCAGGATTTCCGTTAAATATTACAATTGCATTTGAAATATTATTACTGTCATTTTTTATAGAATATGCAACTACTCCGTCAGGAAGATTATCAAGGAAATTGATATTTTTAGCAGATGCCGATGTCGGGTCTTTAAATCCCGTAACAGCTTCTCTTATTTCCATTAATCCTTTATAATAACTTACCAAATCGCCGTATGTAATTATATCAGACCATACAAGCTCATTCTGAGCGTTTGTCGTATTATAACTGTTGCCTTCTCCGTCCTTTGAACGGGCAAATTCTTCGCCTGAAAGTACAAAGGGTATGCCCTGAGAAGTAAATATAATTGCCGCACTCAGTTTATTCATAGCAACCAGGTCTTCATATCTTTTTCTGTAATCGGAATCCTGCCCCTTTATAGAAGCTACCAGCTTATCGTAAAGAGTATAATTATCGTGACAGGAAGCATATGTTATGCACTGCGTAGGAGCGTTTGCCCAACCGTTTACGGGATTTGACTGTCCTGTAATACCGATTCTGAGATTTGCCTTTTTTGAACCGCTTTGAACGAATCCCTGGTCTGTTAAATTAAATCCGCTGCCTTTTATTGCATCCCTTATTGTATCGTCAAAAGCGCCTATTCTTTCATCAAGCTGAGACATATTGTCCTGTGTTGCAAGAACAGTACCGTCTTTTACTGATGTTGAAAGATTCCACGCTTCTCCGTAGATAATAATTTTTTTACCGTCTTTAAGTTTATCAAGAGCAGCCCTGATTTGATTCATCGTTTCAACATCGTGAAGTCCCATTAAGTCAAAGCGAAAGCCGTCAATATGATATTCGCTTGCCCAGTAAGTTACCGAGTCTATCATATATTTTCTGAACATTTTATGCTCAGATGCAGTATCATTACCGCATCCCGAACCGTCTGACCAAGAGCCGTCACTGTTTTTTCTGTAGTAATAATCGGGAACCGTTAAATTAAAGAATGAATCTTTTACCGTATAAGTATGGTTGTAAACTACGTCCATAATTACGCCGATTCCTGCATCGTGAAGCGCTTTTATCATTTCTTTGCATTCTTTTATTCTTACCTCGCCCTTATAGGGATTGGAAGAATAACTGCCCTCGGGTACATTATAGTTCTTTGGGTCATAGCCCCAATTATATTGGTCATCTAAATCCTTACTCTCATCAATCGAGCCAAAATCGTAAAAAGGCATTATTTGTACATATTTAACGCCTAAATTTTTAAGGTAATCCACACAGGTTGAAGGATTACCCTCAATTCCGTTTACGGTAGTTCCCTTTTCTGTAAAAGCTAAGAATTTTCCTCTGTTTTTTTCGGAAACTCCGCTTGTTGGAGAAACAGAAAAATCTCTTACTGAGGTTTCCCAAACCGTTGCATCTGTCTGATTGTCCACGGTTACGTGTTTATCTTTATCCCAACCCTCAGGATTGGTATCGTTTAAATCAACCACCATACTTCTGTCTCCGTTTACACCTGCTCCTCGGGCATAAATATCGGCAGTTTCTACATCTTTTTTATTTCGTGTGATTATATATGTATAATATTTGTTTTTTAAATTTCCGCTTATTCCGGCTGACCAGACTCCGGTTGATTTTTCCAGCTTCATATCCTTTGTAGCAATAGTTTTTGCTCCGTTTTCATCGTCACTTCCGGTTTCATAAATTCTGACCCTTACCTTTTTTGCATCAGGTGCCCAAACTTTAAAAACAGTATTGTTTTCCGTATAATTTGCACCCAAGTCATTTCCTTTATATACAGTCTTTTCAAGTGTTGCAACTTTTTTAGAATAATCAGTCTCAGCAAAAGCCGAAAAGTCGGTAAACCCCATTGCCATTGACATTGTTACCACTAACACTCCTGTTACTAATTTTTTAAAAAACACTTTATTGCCTCCAAAAGACATATTTGGTTCATTTTTTATAATTTTAACATAATTGTTATTGTTTTATATTACTTTAAAGGAATAAAAGTAATGAATAATCAATTTTTATATGTAGAAAATATTGCTTAAAAAATGTATATATTGCACAAGTGCATTAATGTTAAATTTTACGTTTTTAAATACATATACAAAAAATCGCCCTTATACCTAAGATTAGGGCGATTTTGTATTTTATCGGTTTTTATATCAACAAATACCGTATTCGCTGCTTTTTGAAAGCTCCTCTTCTATTTGAAGCAATCTGTTATATTTTGATGTTCTGTCTGTTCTGCACGGTGCACCTGTTTTAATCTGACCCGAATTTACCGCTACCGCTAAGTCGGCTATTGTTGTGTCCTCGGTTTCTCCGCTTCTGTGCGACACAACTGTTGTATAGCCTGCATTATGGGCACGCTGAATAGTATCCATAGTTTCCGTTAAAGTACCTATCTGGTTAATTTTTACAAGAACGGAATTGCCTGCTCCCTCTTCTATACCTTTATCCAGCTTTTCTCTGTTTGTTACAAACAAGTCATCGCCGACAAGCTGAACCTTATTTCCGATTTTTGATGTAAGCTCACTCCAGCCGCTCCAGTCATATTCGCTTAACGGGTCTTCTACAGAGAAAATGGGATAATCATTTACAAGCTCGGTAATATATTCTATAAGTGTATCTGTAGTTAAAACCTTTTGACGTTTCGCCAGCATATATTCTCCGTTTGCATACCATTCCGACGAAGCCACGTCAAGGGCAATTTTTACATCTTCTGTACTGTAGCCTGCCTTTTCAATTGCATTTATAATAAGTTCAATTGCCTCGCTGTCGCTTTTTAAATCAGGAGCAAAGCCTCCTTCATCTCCTACCGCCGTTGCTTTTCCCTGCTCTTTCAGAATTTTTCCTAAGGTATGGTAAATTTCACAGCACTGTCTTAAGGCTTCTTTAAAACAGCAAGCCCCGACCGGCATAATCATAAATTCCTGAATATCTACATTGTTTGAGGCATGAGCCCCGCCGTTTAATATATTCATCATAGGTACGGGAAGTCTATGGGCATATATTCCGCCTAAATATTTATATAGGGGCAATTTTAATGATTTTGCTGCCGCTTTTACATTAGCAAGCGATACTGCTAAAATTGCGTTTGCTCCTAAATTTGATTTATTTTTGCTTTCGTCAGCTTCAATCATAAGAGTATCGACATCAATCTGACAAAAAGGCGACTTCGATACAAGAATTTCGTTAATTTTTGTGTTGATATTTTCTACCGCTTTTTGCACGCCTTTGCCCATATAACGGTCATCGTCATCACGAAGCTCGTGAGCCTCAAAAGCTCCGGTTGACGCTCCCGACGGAACCGACGCTCTTCCAACGGTACCGTCTGACAAATGTACGTCTGCCTGAACTGTAGGATTTCCTCTTGAATCTAAAATTTCTCTTGCACATACTTTTGTAATTACTTTATCCATAATTTTCCTCCTGTTTTTATAATAATAACTCATTTTGAAGATTACTTATATTTAAACTTAGTTTACTATAATTATTATTTAAAATAAAAGTAAAAATATTCAATTATTCACAATTTCCGTTTTACTGTATATATTATTAACAGGTGAAAAACTAAGGAGGTTTTAAAAATGGAAACTGTTTCTTATACTGTCAGACAAGGCAATACTCTTTTTGGAATTGCTCAGTTTTTCGGAACAACAGTGGGCAATATTTTAAGATACAACAACATTAAAGACGCAAACAAAATCTATATAGGTCAAACGCTTATAATTCCGGTAGATGACGAAACACCTATCAGTTCTTATGTTGTAAGACCGGGCGACACTCTTTGGATAATTGCTCAAAGATACGGAACAACAGTTGAAAATCTTTTAGCTTTAAACAATTTACAAAATCCAAATACAATTTATCCCGGACAGATTTTAAATATTGCATAAGAATAGAGGCTGTAGCAAAATGCTATAGCCTCTGTTTCATATTTACATATGTTTTCAGTTGTTTATTAAATAAAATACTTAAAACACTTTTAATTTTCCTGCTTTTTTCTTTCCAAATAAGAATCTATCTGCTGTTTATCATAAATAACTAAATCGTCACAACCCGCTAAATATTCGTTATGATGGCGAATTTCATGGTGCACTATTCTTCTAAGATGCTGTTTTATATTATATTCGGAATTATTTCCGTAAATTTTTGCAATACTTCCGTAAAAAATCGCTATGTATTTTCCTAAACTATCTCTCCTGTATTCTCCTAATATATACAAATCATTATCTACTGCCGCAGGATGAATTTTTGACTGGGGCAACAAAATTATGCCGCCATTCAACTCACGAAAAAGATCCCTTGGCATTTCATCTACAATATCGTCCAGCATTTCACCGCATTCTTCGAATGTAAGCACATTATCACCTGCTTTCACAATTTAGATATTAATCAAGAAAATCTTTAAGTTTTTTACTGCGTGAGGGGTGTCTTAGTTTTCTTAATGCTTTTGCTTCAATTTGTCTTATTCTTTCTCTTGTAACATTAAATTCTTTCCCTACCTCTTCAAGAGTACGGCTCCTGCCGTCTTCAAGACCGAAACGAAGTCTTAACACCTTTTCTTCTCTTGGAGTTAATGTATCTAAAACATCTGAAAGTTGTTCCCTGAGCATTGTATGTGACGCAGCGTCTGCCGGAGCAGGAGCGTCATTATCCGGAATAAAATCGCCTAAATGGCTGTCTTCTTCTTCTCCGATTGGTGTTTCAAGTGATACAGGCTCCTGTGCAACACGCATAATTTCACGGACCTTCTCTACAGGCATTTCAATTTCATCCGAAATTTCTTCCGCACTTGGTTCATGACCGTTCTGATGAAGAAGCTGGCTTGAAACTTTTTTAACCTTATTGATTGTCTCTACCATATGAACGGGAATACGTATTGTTCTTGCCTGGTCTGCTATTGCACGGGTTATGGCTTGCCTTATCCACCATGTTGCATAGGTTGAAAATTTAAAGCCCTTTGTATAATCAAATTTTTCTACTGCTTTTATAAGGCCTAAGTTGCCCTCCTGAATTAAATCAAGAAACTGCATTCCCCTGCCTAAATAACGTTTTGCAATACTTACCACAAGTCTTAAGTTTGCTTCGCTTAAACGCTTTTTTGCCTCTACATTTCCGTCTTTAATTTTGATTGCAAGTTCAATTTCTTCATCAGGCGTTAAAAGAGGAACTCGTCCAATTTCTTTAAGATATACTTTTACAGGGTCGTCAATAGCTATACTTTCCATATAGTCAGCAGAGCTGTCGTCTTTATCTGTCGTAATTTCTACGCTTAAATCGTCAAGCTTGACATCTTCCAATTCTTCAACAATTTCAATTCCCAGTGATTCTAAATTATCATATAGCTTTTCAAGCTGTTCAGGTTCAAAGTCAATCTCACCTATTGCATCCAATATATCTTGATTTGTAAGATTACCTTTCTGTTTTCCAAGCTCTGTAAGCTCTTTAATTACTGTTTTCTTATCCTGTGGTGCTGCCATACCTTTATTACTCCTTATCATTTATGTTTATCTTTAATTTTATTAATATATTCCAAAAGTTCCGCTCCGGAAGCTTGTTTTATTTCCTCTTTGCTTAGTTTTTGGCTTTCCTCATTGATTGTATTTATATATTCATCCATAGCCTGTTCGGTTGATACAGATTTTGAATAAGAAGAAATTATCTGAATTATTTTAGACGCCTCATCTGTTGAAAAATCTCCCGATATATTAAGCATTGGCTCAAGGGAGTCCTTAATTCTTTGTTGGAAATATTCATAAAGTTTTCTATTAAAATCTGTCTGAAATTTATCTGAAGTAATTTTACTGCTGATTTTCTCAGCCTTATCGGGATTGTTGACAAGATAGGCAATCAGCGCTTCCTCAGCAGATGTACTGCGGGGTTTTTGATAATGCTGAATGTTAATTTTGTCATTTCTCCCGTTCAAGATGTTTTGCAGATGTCTGAAATCTTTTTTAGAATCTTCTCTGTATTTTCTGCTTTTTTCTATTTTAAGCTGTGAAAGCACAGCTTCCTTTGAAACTCCCGCTTCTCTTGAAAGTTTTGATACATAAACATCCTGTTCAATTTTATTATCAAGAGTTGAAAGAATTTTAACTGCTTCAGTTAGAAAGTTGATTTTCCCCTCAGAAGTATTTATATCAAAAATTGCCTTTAATTTTGTAAAACGATATTCTACATCATTTCCACTTTGTTCAAGAATATTCCCAAAAGCCGCAGGACCGTTTTCCCCTTTATTCCTGATAAATTCATCAGGGTCTTTGCCGTCGGGTATTGTTAGTACTCTTATTACAAGTCCGGCATTTCTTAATATGCTGATTGCTCTTTGGGTTGCTTTTTGACCTGCCTCATCTGCATCATAGCAGATTATAACTTCATCTGCATAACGCTTCATAAGCATAGCCTGTTCATTTGTCAATGCTGTACCCAACGTTGCAACTGCATTTTCAAATCCCGCCTGATTTACGGCGATAACATCCATATAACCTTCACACAGTATAAGCGTTCTTTTGCCTGTATTTTTAGCATTATTCAAAGAAAAAAGATTGGCACTTTTCTTAAAAACAGGTGTATCTGAAGTATTGAGGTACTTTGGCTTTTCATCAGACATTATTCTGCCGCCGAATGCTATTACATTTCCTCTTAAATCTATAATCGGAAACATTACTCTGTTTGAAAACCTGTCGTAAATACCGTATCCGTTTTTGCTTTTAAAAGCAAGGTTTGCGGCGACTATTTCGGAATCTTCAAAACCTAAGGATTTTAAATGATTGCAAAGAGAATTTCTTTGCTCCGGTGCAAAGCCAAGGCCAAAATGCCTTATTGTTTTTTCACTTAATGCTCTTCCCTGTAAATAATTCATTGCATTTATGCCCTGCGCAGTATGGAGCATTTTAAAATAATAGCGTGCCGCCTGACGGTTTGCTTCATATATTTTGTTTTTTAAAGCTGACATACTGTCATCATATGTATTTTCGGGCATATTCAGTCCTGCCCGCTGGGCTAAAAACTTGACCGCATCTATATAGTCAAGATTTTCTATCTTCATTATAAAGGTGATGACATCTCCGCCTGCTCCGCATCCAAAACAGTAAAAGGAACCATTTTCAGTATAAATATTAAAGGAGGGGGTTTTTTCGCCGTGAAAGGGACACAATCCCACCATATTTCTGCCTTTGCGTTTCAAATTTACATATGAGGAGGCAACGTCTGTTATATCATTTCTCAGCTTTAATTCCTGTATAAAACTTTCCGGCAAAGCCATAGTTGTCCTCCTTTATATTATACTTATCTAAAACTATATACGCAAAAAAATTTGATTTTCCTTTTTATTTTTTTATAAATATAATTATTTTTTAAATTATACCTTTTTTTGTTAAAAATATCAATTATTTCTTTTTAATAAAGTATTTTTCTTTAAGAATTTCTGCATCGACCTTACCGCCTGTTGCATCTTTAAGTTTTTTTTGTAATAAAATAAAATTTCTCTTTGGTATATGAAAAAGTATTTTTACATTATCTGTAAAAAAGGAATCATCAATTACGCCGTCCGACTGAGGAATTAGTGTATTTACTTTGCCGTATTGGTTATAAGACATTAAAACACTGCAGCAATAACAGCTTTCCATTGTTATTATTTTTGCGGCGTCAAGAGCAATCTTTGCACTATGTGAATATGCCCTGACAAGACCTCCGCCGCCTAAGAGTATTCCGCCGAAGTATCTCGTTACAACTACAACACAGTCAACCGCATTATTTTTCTTTATTACATCAAGAACAGGCACACCTGCCGTTCCCTGCGGTTCACCGTCATCGCTGTATCGTTGAATATTGCCTTCTTTTAAAATATAGGCGTACACATTATGGGTTGCATCCCAATGAATACTGCGTTTTGAATTTATAAAATCAACTGCTTCCTGTTCTGTTTTTACAGGCTTGCAATAGCCGATGAACCGTGAACGCTTTTCATAAAATTCATCATGTGCTTCATTTAAAACAGTTTTATAAAAATCCTTCAACGAAACACCTCCTATACAAAAAGAGCGGCACATATATCTGTGCCGCCTTACAATTACGATATTATTATTTGTCCATACCGAAACGCTTTTTGAATCTGTCAACACGTCCGCCTGTATCAACAAGTTTCTGCTTTCCTGTAAAGAAAGGATGACATTTTGAGCAAATTTCAACACGAATATCCTTTTTTGTAGAACCTGTTTCAATTACATTACCGCAAGCACAAGTAATAGTTGTATGCTCATAATTTGGATGGATATTTTCTTTCATTATATTCACCTCTTTGGACTAAAATCACATTAACATTAGAATTATACAACATTAAATTTAAAAAATCAAGTATTTTTATGTTTTTCCTTAATTTTTTTTATTTTTGTTCCATATATTCCTTGTATTCTTCCAGACACATTCCCAAAATACGCATTTGAATTGCATTTGATTTGCCTACAAATCGGTAAAGCTGAGGATTATATGTCAGTAAGGTTTTATCTTCTTTATCTTTTGGGTAACGCAATACAAATCCGTAATTTATCGCATTATCATTAAGCCATGAAAAGCTTTTGCTCTTTGAAAAATCAGGCTCGTCGCTATCTGAAAATTTTATTAAAAGGCCTGTTTGTGCTTCACTTTCTCCGGGTTTCGGAACAAGCTTTACTGTCTCAGATTCTGCTCTTATTGCTGTATACTTATTTTTTTCTTTTATATAATTATACTTTTCAACATACAAGCTGTTTTGTTCTTCATAGGAAATATAAGCCGTATCTATTATAATATGAACCCCGTCATCTTCTGCCTTTTCAAGCATTTCTTTTAAATCTTCTGTCATAAGAGAATTTACCTTTACTGAATTAACCTCTGCAAGAGTCGGTGAATAATCTTGCGTTAAATTATTAACTCTGTTGATTACCTGCAAAAGCTCTTCATTTTGTTCATCCGTAAAATGCTCTTCTGATGTATTTTCAGAAGAAATTATGCCGGAATTACTGTTAATAAAATAATTTACTAAAGGCACAGACACACCTACAATCAAAACAGCTATAATAAAAAATATAATTACAACACGCAATACAGCTAATCTTTTAATACTTTCGGCATTGTTTATTCTTTTTTTAGTTTTAAAGGTTCTTCTTATACTTCTTGTTTGGAAACTTCTATGTTTATTTCTTTTACTGAATTTTCCCAAGAGTTATTTCACCTTTTCTAAAAATTATTTAATTGCTTTTGTTTCAATTTCTTCAACTGCTTTTTCAATAAATTCTTCAAGCTTCATTGAACCTAAATCGCCTTGTTTTCTTGCACGGACGGAAACGCAATTGTTTTCAATATCTTTATCGCCTACTAAAATCATATAAGGTACTTTTTCAAGCTGTGCCTCACGGATTTTATAGCCGATTTTTTCTGAGCGCTCATCTACTTCTACACGCATACCTTTTTCTTCAAGAGCCCTTTTAACTTGATAAATATAATCAAGGTGACGGTCTGCAATAGGAAGAAGCTTGACCTGTACGGGAGCAAGCCACATTGGAAATGCACCTGCATATTTTTCAATAAGAAGCGCCAGTGTTCTCTCATAACAGCCGATTGATGTTCTGTGTATGATATAAGGATTCTTCTTTTTGCCGTCTTTATCAACATATTCCATTCCGAATTTTTCCGATAAAAGCTGGTCAATTTGAAGTGTTATAAGAGTGTCCTCCTTGCCGAATACATTTTTAATCTGAATATCAAGCTTAGGTCCGTAGAATGCCGCCTCTCCGATACCGATTTCATAAGGAATTTCAAGGTGGTCAAGAATTTTCTTCATTGTTCCCTGTGCTTCGTCCCACTGTTCGGGAGTACCGATATATTTTTCTCTGTTTTCAGGGTCCCACTGAGAAAAACGGTATGAAACATCTTCATACAAGCCTACGGTTTTAAGCATATAAATTGCAAGCTCTAAACAACCTCTGAATTCATCTTCAAGCTGTTCGGGAGTGCACATTAAGTGACCTTCAGAAATTGTAAACTGGCGAACACGAATAAGACCGTGCATTTCACCGCTTGCCTCGTTTCTGAAAAGAGTTGAGGTTTCGTTATATCGCAAGGGCAAATCTCTGTATGAACGCTGGCGGTTTAAATATGCTTGATATTGGAATGGACAAGTCATAGGTCTTAGGGCGAATACTTCATTATCCTTTTCTTCATCTCCTAAAACGAACATTCCGTCTTTATAATGGTCCCAGTGTCCGCTTAGCTTATACAAATCACTTTTAGCCATAAACGGCGTTTTTGTTAAGAGCCAGCCTCTTCTCTGCTCCTCATCTTCAACAAAACGCTGTAAAATCTGGACAACTCTTGCACCCTTTGGCAAAAGAATCGGCAGTCCCTGACCGATTAAATCTGATGTTGTAAAAAGTTCAAGCTCTCTTCCAAGCTTATTATGGTCACGGCTTCTTGCCTCTTCAAGAGCTTTTAAATGCTCTTCTAGCATTGATGCCTTAGGAAATGCAACACCGTAAACTCTGCAAAGCTGAGCATTTTTAGCGTCACCCCTCCAGTAAGCTCCTGTACAGTTCGTTAAGGCAATTGCCTTAATTACAGAGACATTCATAAGATGAGGACCTGCACAAAGGTCTGTAAATTCACCTTGTTTATAAAAGCTGATGTTTTCTCCCTTATTTGAATGTTCTTTTGCAAGCTCTACCTTATAAGGTTCGTTAATGCTTTCAAGCAGTTCAACAGCCTTTTCAGGTTCAAGCTCAAATCTTTCAAGATCTAAGCCTTCTTTTACTATTTTTTTCATTTCATTTTGGATTTTCTCCAAATCATCTGTTGTAAATGGCTTTTCTACATCAAAATCATAATAAAATCCGTTATCTACCGCAGGACCAATTGCACATTTTGCATTAGGATACAAGCGTTTTACAGCCTGTGCCAAAACGTGAGACGCTGTATGCCAGAATGCTTTTTTTCCGTTTACATCGTCAAAAGTTAAAAGTTCAAGTTTGCAGTCCTTTGTAAGCGGAGTTCGTACATCATAAACCTGACCGTCTATTTTACAACAGCACAAGGATTTGTAAAGTCCCATACCTATTGATTTTGCAACTTCTGCGGCCGTTGTGTTTACTTCAAACTCTTTAACTGCTCCGCCTTTTAATTCTACATTAATCATTATTATTTTCTCCTTTTATATTTATTCTCTTATTTAATATTTTAAAAAATAAAAAGCCCCAATATTCCAAAACGGAATATTGGGGCGACAATTTTATTGACGCTGTTCCACCCAAATTTAACTTCGGATAAAGTCCTTATACTCTAATCTCTATTTATTAAGGAAAATTTTCGGATTAGAATTATACCTTTAACGGAGTTACCCGCCGTGCCATTTCCTGCACAGACTCCAAGGCGGTAACCAATACTCTTTAATACAGACCTTTCAGCAAAACGGTCTGCTCTCTGGAAAAAAGTTTATATTGATATTGTCCTCGTCACAGCTTTTGTTATTAGAAAATATTATATCACTTATTTTTTAATTGTCAAGAAATTTAATTTAAATTTGCGCAAACCAATTGAATAAAGGTTGCATCATCTACATCAACTTCCGTATTATAATTTGCATCCGCTTTTTCTACAGCTTCATCTGAAAAAGTGTAAAGATGTGCCAAATACATCTGAATTAATGTTGCGTCTTTGACATCTAACGAGCCGCTGTTGTCAACATCACCGTATTCCCCTGAAAAAGAAATATTTGCAACGGAACAGAAATTGTTTAATTGTGATGAAGTTGATGCGCTGTGTACAGTGAGTGATGACGGTACGTTTGCAAATACATCACTGCCGACGAATACAACATTTTCAGGCATACGTATTTTTTTAAGAGAGTTACATCCCCAAAAAGCATTATTTCCTATTTCATTAATATTATCACGAATATAAATTGTTACAAGAGATGTACATCCTGCAAATGCACCGTAATCTAATTTTTTAAGCTTACCGCCTATATCTGCTCTATTAAGTGAAATACAGCCCGCAAAAGCACCTTTGCCTATATGTTCAACATTTTTAGGTAAATTGATTTTTTTAAGTGCGGTACATTTTGCAAAAGCCTCTTCATCTATAAACTGAACCTTATCGGAAACGGAAACACTTGTAAGGTTTTCACAGCCCATAAAAGAACGCAAGCCTATCATATATGTATTCTTAGAAAAAGAGACTGTTTTAAGATTTTTATTTTCATAAAAGGCATACGGTGAAATTCTCTTTACATTTGATTTAATTGTAACATTCTCTTCATTGCCTAAATAAGAAAGAAGTATCCCGTCGCCTACTATTAACTGACCGCTGTTATTACTGAGCCACGGCGTATTATAAAATGCATAGGCTCCGATTTCTCTGACGGTTTTGGGAATTGTAACAGAACTCAAAGAAGTACAGCCGTAAAACGCTCCTTCTCCGACACTGAAAGTATTTTTACTTATACTGACCGTGGTTATTTTTGTATTATCATAAAATGCGTAAGGGGCAATTACTGCAATATTATCGGTAATCGTTACATTTTTAGATGTTCCTTTATATTTAAGAAGTATTCCGTTAAGTATTACAAAATCTCCTGAAACTGAATATATGTACGGGGTTTCAGAAAAAGCAAATGCACCCACTGAGGTAACTGACGCTGTGCCCTCCAAAGTTGACAGCGACGTACAGTTATAAAACGCCTTGTCTCCTATAAACTTAACTTTATTATTAAGTTTGACTGATTTTATTGATTTGTTATTTTCAAATGCATTATTTCCGATATAGTAAACTTCATCGGGAATCGTAATAGAAGAATCATTTCCGTTATATGAAACAAGAACTCCGTCCTCTATAATGAAATCTTCTTCTGCCGATACTCCATAAAAGGAACTTGCAGATATAAGCAGTATCAATATCAGAACTATACTTATTAATTTTTTCATAAATTCACCTTGCCGTAAGGCTGTTTATACTAATAACTGATTAAAAGGCGAAAAAATTTTAAAAAAGATTTTAACTTCTCAATTAGTAATTAGTATTAATCGTTCCTATTTTGTTTTGACTGAATTTCAAGAATTAATTTATCTATTTGATCCATTCTTGTATTAAGCTCGTCAGAACTGTTTTTTCTTTCATTTTCCTTTGGAGCTATAACAAAATCTAAATCAGAAATACTTTTTCTTTCTTTTTCAGATGATTTTACAGCTTTTTTAGGCATGTTATTAATTTCTTTATATTTATTTTCTTCAGCATTTTCAGTAACTGAGGGTAAACTTTCCTCTTTATCTAAATCTGATAAATAATATTCCTCTCTTTTTTCTTCCCCTAAACCAATTGACTCTTGGTCATCGTTTTCATTTTTGCTGAATAACAGGTCAACTTCTTCTCTTACCGTTGAGTGTTCATATTTTTCAGTTTCATCTTCTCTGTCAACTATATCTACTGATTCTTTTGTATTTGCTTTGAATGTCAATTCTATTATTTCACATAATGCATATGCACCGATTGCAAATATTGCAACCGTATTTGCAACATCACTTATTTCCAGAGATTCAATGTTAATGTAAGTTGCCACCTGATATGTTGTATATGCAAATGTTACAGCTACTGTGGGCATTCCGTAAATAAAGCATCTTTTTACGGGATTTTTGCCTTCCATATTTCCAAGTATCATAGAATTTGTAAAAAGGTACAAGGCAATAAGTGCAAAGCAAATTAAATCAAGCATATCTTTTGATAATACGGATATTGTTGTATATGAAAGGAAAATCACAATAAGCTCAAATGCTGCCCATAATGCAGGAAACAGCATTAAAACACCAAGTGAAGCAGAATAATTTTTGCCGCTTAAATGACATGACGCCATAAACAAAATAGCTATACCTGCAATTATACCGATAATTGCTGTAACAAAATCAATTACTGAAATATTTCCTGATGATAATATATCCATAATAGACATAACGCTTTTGAACATTACCGCTACTGCTGCCACAAATGCAAAGAATGAAGCACCAATATTTTTGTTTAATAAATATAACGGTGATGTTTTTCTGTCAAACAAACTTATTAATAAGCATAATATAAGAAGTATCGGAGCTAATGCAATTACTGTATATCGAATATCTATTATACTAAGACCCATAAAAGTTTCATCTGCCGAAAGGGTCGTTTCCATATATTTTAAAAATATCATTATTAATGTAACAGGTATAAACGGTATCCAACATAATTTAGTTCTCATATAATTACTCCATTTCTCATTCTTATACTAAAAATCAATTAAAAATCGGCATTTAGTATTAAAATTTATTTTTAGACATACTCATAATATTTTAATGTTTAATCATATATATTCTATGACAAATAAAAGCCTATGTCAAGAAATTTAACCTGACTATTTTTAAGGAATTTTTACAAAAAGGCACATATACTAAACACAAATTAAAAAACTGATATTTTTTAGTTAGATTTTGCAAGATACTTTGTTACAAGTTCTCAAAAGGTTCAGTCTATCTGCAATATATCACTCACTTTACACAAAATCTGAACTAATACTAAGCACCGTCTGAATTATGGAATAGATTATAAAGTAAAATTTGTAAAGAACTAGAACGACAACAATACTATGTACAAACTTTACCGATAAAATATTCTTTATTTAAATGGTGTCACGTATAATATTTTATCTCATTTTCAATCAGTGTTTAGTAATATAACGCAAGGAGAAAACAGATGAAGATTAAAATATTTTTTTTAATTCTTATATTTTTAATTATGGGAATTATACCTGTAATAAGTATGCATAATGATTCCGTTAAGATTTTTGAAAAAGAAAAAAGTACTGAAAACAGCGATGTGAATTATGAAAATAACAAAACTCAGAAAAGTGAAAACAGTGTATTGGAAGGCCTTTTATATGCAAGGTACAGTGAGGATTTAAATGTTGAAGCTTTAAAAGCATTTGCAGTTTTATTTAATAACAACTTAAGCAAGGAAGAAAAATCTTTTAACTTAAAAGATAAAAACATTTATATTTCTGATTTAGAATTAAAAGAGAAATTCCCGAATAATTATTCTGACATTATAGAAAATATTAAAAAAATTATAAATGAAACAAACAATATTTACATATATAATGATAATAATACAGCTTATATACCCTATTCTGAATGTTCATCAGGAGTTACATATACCGATAAAAAATATGAAAACTTGATTTCCGTTGCTTCTCCGTGGGATAAAATAAGTGAAAAATACAATAATGACATTAAATGTGTGGGAGTAAGCTTGGCAGGAATCGAATTTCTTTGCAAATATTACGACTACAAAACTGCATTAATGTGGTATCTTCCCAAATACGTTATTAAGTAACAAAGTACACTTATCCGAACAACAGCACCATATTTAATGCACACTTACGCCCGACTGTTACCGAGCAGTTTCCTATAATGTAAAAAATCGACAGGACTGTTGCCCTGCCGATTTTTTAATATTTTTCAATATTAGAATGATAACTTAATAATCAGGAAATAATTATTTTAAGCTGTTTTCGTAAGATTCAATCATTTTCTTGACCATCTGGCCACCGATTGATCCAGCCTGACGAGATGTTAAATCGCCATTGTAACCATTCTTAAGGTTTACGCCTACTTCGCTTGCAGCTTCCATCTTGAAACGCTCAAGTGCTTCTTTAGCTTCAGGCACTACAATATTGCTTTTTGACATTTTCGTTTTTCTCCTTTTAATTTTTTCTACTGATTTTTAATTCTATATTTAAGCGGCTCTTTGTTTTTGCCGCAATAGTATTTTGTGTGTTTATATTTAAAATATCAAATGTAAATTTTTCTTCTTTATCAGGAATTTTATGCAAAGTTTTTTATAAAAGGTTTATTACTTTAATTATAATTTTTTATATTTTAATTGAAATTAAACATTATAATATTAAATATTTATAAAACTTAAAACTTTTTGTTTTACTATATTTACCAGAAGTATAACTGCTGAATATTCTTGTAAGCGTTACAAATAATAACAAGGCAAACATTTCAAAATCAAAAGGAGTTTATATATTTATGAAAGCAACAGGAATTGTCAGAAGAATTGACGACTTGGGTAGAGTAGTTATCCCAAAAGAAATCAGGCGTACTTTGCGTATTCGCGAGGGCGACCCATTGGAAATATACACGGCAACGGACGGTGAAGTAATATTCAAAAAATATTCTCCAGTTGGTGAATTATCCGCTTTTTCTGCTCAATATGCAGATGTTCTTGCGAGAATAAGCAATATGCCGACTATTATATGCGATAAAGACCACGTAGTTGCAGCGGCTGGTGTTTCAAAAAGAGAATATCTGGAAAGAAGAATCAGCCCCGTACTTGAAAACTATATGGAAAACAGAAAAAGCTTTGCGGCAACAAGCTCTACAGCTAATGATATTCAGCCGATAGAGGGTCTTGACTGCTTTGCCTCTGTTATCTTCCCCATTATTGCTTCAGGCGATATAACAGGTGCAGTAATAATGCTGAAAAGCGAAGCAGTTAAAATTCCAACAGAAACCGAAATAAAGCTTGCACAGTCTGCGGCGGCTTTTCTCGGAAAACAAATGGAAGAATAAATTTAAGGGAGGTGCAGAATTAAACTACATCTCCCTTTGTTACATAATGATTTGAATTTGAATTTTTTACAGCAAAAAAATTAAGGATGCATTTTCGTGCATCCTTTTGCTTTGGTGGGCCATCAGGGACTCGAACCCCGGACCGACCGGTTATGAGCCGGTTGCTCTAACCAACTGAGCTAATGGCCCTAATCTTGCTTTGCATTACCTGGTCCGAGTGACTGGAGTCGAACCAGCGGCCTCTTGAACCCCATTCAAGCGCGCTACCAAACTGCGCCACACCCGGAAATTAAGGCAAGATTTTTACCGTGCCTGAGTATTATAACATATCTTTATAAAATAATCAAGTAAAATTTTTATTTATTTAAAAAAACATCTAAAGATTTTTTTGAATTCTCAAAATCTTTGATTCCCAAGTCATAAATTCTTTTTATTTCTTCTGCATTATTTTCTGTTCTATTGATTCCTAACGACCTTTTCGGGGCTATAACAAAAACTTTCGCCTCTTTTTCAAGCTCTATAATTCTTTCAAGGCATTTATTATAATTTTCAGGTCTTGAATAAAGTGCCTTACAAAATTCAGGATATTTTTTGAATACTCTTGCAGAAAGTTTAAGGGATTTATCAAACTGTTTTCTGTAGTCTCTCGGTTGAGTAAGAATTACAATACATTTATCACAACCGCTGTCAAGTGCATGCTGTACAGGAATACTGTCACAAATTCCGCCGTCCATATATTTAATTCCGTTAATTTCTATTGGCTGAAACATTATCGGCAACGAACAGGACGCTCTTAATACCATAAATCTTCTGTCATTTCTCGATACATCAAGATATTCCGGTTTTCCTGTTTCTATATTTGTAACTGCCGCAACCACTTCTCCTTTAAAATTCGAAAAGGTATCATAATCGAAAGGCAACAACTTATTTGGAATCTCATTAAACACAAATTCAAGATTATAGTAGCTCCTGTTTTTTCTATCTAAAAGGTGATGAAATCCCTGATATTTTCTTGTTGGCAGGTATTTTGTTCCGATAACATAATTTCTTCCTATCTGTTTTGAAACATAGGATACTCCGTTTGCGATACCTGCCGATGTTCCGATTATATAATCAGCATAAATATTTTCTTTAAGAAGGCTGTCCATAACTCCGCAGGAATAGAATGTTCGGCTTGCTCCGCCTTCAAGAACAAGTCCCAGCTTTTTAATACTCATATATAGTTGTACCTTCTTTTATCGGTTTAACAGCAATAGTGATAATTATAAATAAAACCTTTACTGTAATTACAAAAATCATTTTATTTATTGTATAATAAAATTCTGAATTTTGCAATAAAAAACCGACCTCCAATTGTTAGTTTTTGGTCTAACTTTTGGGGGTCGGGTCAGTTTTGAAACAGTCTTTATTTTTTACGTTAAAAAGTTTAATTAAACATACTGTACAAAAAAGAAAAAATAATAAAAATTTTTCGTAAAATTCGGTAATTCCAGAAAGCTTTTTTGCTGTTTTTGTTCTCATTTCATCAATAATTTACACTTTTCGACTAAAAAAGTCAATATGATTTATAAAAAAGATTTATTTTATTTTTACCACAATTTTAAAAAATATTTGGTAAATTACAGCATTAAATAAACCCGTTAAAATGCTGTTTTTAATATATATAAATTTAATCAAATTTAAATTTTAAGGAAGTGATAGGAAAATAGGGAGAAAAGAAAATTTGTAAGGCTAAAAGAAAAAGCAATGATGTTTTTTCTTTTTGAGTGTCGAAAAATCTATAATACAAAAACAGAGAATTAACGAGTTTTTCTCAGCAGGAAATGTCGTCAGCAATATTAAGTAAAGTAAAACATTTAAGTAACATATTGCCTCCCTTTGACGATGGAGGCTTCTGCGGTGAAGGTGCAGTCGGAGGGAGAGACAACTCTTATAGTATAGCAACTT
>CANPWP010000003.1 GCA_947584595.1 uncultured Clostridia bacterium
CCTGCTGATTATATTAACGCCTTTCTTTCTACCAGCGAAGTTTTCTAATTTTGTAACACATCATTGACAAACCTACAGTGAGGTAAATTCAAAAACAATGAAACGTTCGTATTTCAAATACATAATTGGTCTGCTGCTTTTTGGCTCAAACGGAATTGTTGCGAGCTATATCGCTTTAAGCAGCTACGAAATCGTCCTGTTCCGCACTCTGATTGGCAGTCTGTTCTTAATCGTACTTTTCTTTGCGGGCAAGGGGAAATTGACCTTTTATCAACATAAAAAACAGTTCCTATGGCTTACGGTTTCCGGCATTGCGATGGGAACGAGCTGGATTTTTCTTTATGAAGCCTACGCAAGAATCGGCGTCGGCATTTCATCCCTTCTTTACTATTGCGGTCCGGTTATTGTTATGGCGCTGTCGCCGTTTCTTTTCAAAGAAAAACTGACCGTGTTTAAGTGTATTGGTTTTCTGTCCGTTTTTGGCGGTGCTTTTTTTATCGGCGGAAACGCTTTAAGCGGAAACGGCGATACCTTTGGCATACTCTGCGGGCTGCTTTCAGCTGTAATGTACTCTCTGATGGTTATTTTCAATAAGAAAGCGAAAGCAATTACCGGACTGGAAAACGCAGCTCTCCAACTTTTTATCAGCTTTCTGACGGTAGCTGTTTTTGTCGGTTGCAAGCAAGGATTTTCAATCGTCATACCACAATCAAGTATTGTCCCAATCTTTATTCTTGGACTGCTGAATACGGGCGTCGGCTGTTATTTCTACTTTTCCTCTATTGGACATCTGCCCGTACAGACCGTCGCTATCTGCGGATACTTAGAGCCTCTGTCCGCCGTTCTTTTTTCTGTGATTATTTTAGGCGAAACAATGTTCCCTATTCAAATAGTCGGGACAGTTTTAATATTAGGCGGTGCTGTTTTAGGAGAATGCATTAAAAATCATAAAAGGGCAAGGTAATGAAAACAAAAGAATGGCTATTGTGTCCCGTTTGCAAAGGCAAGACAAGGTTGTAAATACGGGACGATACTGAGATGAAAAAGTTTCCGTTTTTCTGTCCCAAATGTAAACAAGAAACCTTGATAGATGTTAGAGATTTACTTGTAACCATTCACAAAGAAATACCGAAAGGGTAACGGAGATTCTTGCTAAACATCTTGAAATTCTAAGCGAAATCGCTTATAATAATTGTGTTCTAATGTTTCAGTAGCTACATTTGATAGACACTTAGTGATAGCTATTTGATAGCAGAAGGCAGGATACCTGATAGAATGAGGATAATACATATTATTCTGTATCAGATGAAATTAAAATTCCTAAGCGAAAACAGTTAACATCTGTTTTGCACTTAGGAGTGGGAGTAGAAAAAACAATTAATAATTATTTAAGGTCTTTACATTTATTTGTAAAGACCTTTTAATATTTAACTCTAAATTTTTATGAATACTTTAAATATTCAAGAAATTTTTTTACTGCAAGAGAAGTAGATTTTCACTTTTCTAAGCAAGGCCTATATTGCGGTATGCAGGAACATTAAGTTCTTTTGCTATTAAATTTACAAGGAACTCGCTTTAAAATAAGCTGTGGAAAAATACTGACACAGACAGCTTTCTACCATAGATATAATGGAATAATCGTCCCAAGTATGTTAATATATTAATTAAATAATCGTTATTATTACTATTTCTTTACACATATAATCACGAATGTTATAATTATATTGTTTCTAATTAAATTGAATTTTTTGAGAGGAAAAAATGAAAAAAGGAATTATATTTGACCTTGACGGAACATTGTGGGATACTACTGAAAGAATTATCCCTGCGTGGAATATAGTATTGAGACGCCATAATCAAAGACAGATTACCGTACAAGAAATGCAAAGTTATATGGGTAAAACTCTTGAAATAATCGGAGAATTAATGCTGCCTGATTTGCGTAAAGAGGAGAGAAGGAAAATACTTGATGAATGTTGCCTTGAGGAGCAGTCGTATCTTAGAAATTACGGCGGAATTTTGTATCCTGATTTAGAACAAACTCTTAAAAAGCTAAAAGCAAAATATAACCTATATATAGTAAGCAACTGCAATAGTCAATACATGGAATCTTTCTTTATTGCACATAAGCTAAGAGATTATTTTTCTGATACCGAATGTAACGGTAATACAGGTTTGTCAAAAGGAGATAATATTAAGTTGATTATTAAAAGGGACCATTTGAATAAAGCTTTTTATGTTGGTGATACACAAGGTGATTTAGATGCTTCGGATTTTGCAGAAGTGCCATTTGTTTTTGCCGAATATGGCTTTGGCAGTGTAAACAGAAAAACCTTTACAATTGCCGGTATTTCTGATCTACTAAATATTTCAGATGAAATTTTGTGCAGTTAATAAAATAAAAATTAATAATATCATTTACCGTTAATATATTAAAGCTTAAAGTAATAAAATTACTGTATTTATCAGTTACAGTAGTGTAACTCTCGTTTACAAACACAATATATTGTGATATATTTATTATGTTTAATTATGTGATTTTTTACTTTCGGAGGTTACTATGGAAGCATATAAAAAGGAATTTATAGAGTTTATGGTTGATTGTCAGGTTTTAAAATTCGGTGATTTTGTAACTAAAAGCGGCAGACAGACACCGTTTTTTGTGAATACGGGTTTTTACAGAACAGGCACTCAGTTAAGACGTTTAGGTCAGTATTATGCCGAAGCAATTAAAGATAAATTCGGTCTTGATTTTGATGTGCTTTTTGGTCCTGCATATAAGGGAATTCCGCTGTCAGTTGCGGCAACAATTGCAATCAGCGAAAAATACAATACAGATATCCGCTATTGTTCAAACAGAAAAGAAATTAAAGACCACGGCGATAAAGGAATTCTTTTAGGAAGTCCTATAAACGACGGCGACAAAGTAGTTATTATTGAAGATGTAACAACAGCAGGAACTTCAATAGAAGAAACGCTCCCGATTATAAAATCACAGGGAGATGTTAAGCCTATAGGACTTGTAGTTTCTGTTGACCGTATGGAAAGAGGACAAGGCGAGAAAAGCGCTTTAACAGAAATCGAAGAAAAATACGGACTTAAAACAACTGCAATTGTTACGATGGCGGAGATTGTAGAGCATCTTTATAATAAAGAATATAAAGGTAAAGTAATCATTGATGATAAATTAAAGGCTTCCATTGATGCGTATTATGAAAAATACGGAGTAAAATAATTTCTGTTAAGAAAAGAGGCTGTTTTATGCCTGATAAAAATTTACATAAAGGTCACAGACAAAGAATGAAAAGCAAGTTTTTGCTGAACGGTTTGGATGATTTTGAACAGCATCAGGCATTGGAACTGCTTTTATATTATGCAATTCCGAGATGTGATACAAACCCTATGGCACATAGACTTCTTGACCATTTCGGTTCAATATCTGCAATTTTTGATGCTCCCGTAGACGCATTAAAGGAAGCAGGCGTATCGGAAACAACTGCGACCTTGCTTAAAATTATACCTGAATTTTCCAGACTTTATTTAGATGATAAGTATAATAATAAGAACAAAATTATAAATTTTGATCATTTAATAGAATACTTTTCAAATAAATTTGTAGGCAGAAATGAAGAAACTGTAATGCTTCTTTTGGCAGATGCAAAGGGAAAAGAGATTTTCAGTGGAGTAATAGCTAAAGGCTCGTTAAATACTTCTGATGTACCAATAAGAAAAGTAGTAGATTTATCGTTGCGATATAATGCAAAAACTGCGGTAATTGCTCATAATCATCCGAGCGGTGTGGCAATTCCCTCAATAGCGGATATAAAAACAACAAAAGATATTTTTGACGCTTTAGACCATGTAAATGTACTTTTGGCAGACCATATTATAATTGCAGACGGGGACGGAATTTCAATTGCACAAAGTCAGCTTGGAGAGGGAATTTTTTATTCTTGTGAAGAATAACTGCATTTTATAGTAGAAACATTTTAAAACAATGTAGGGACAACCCTTGCGGTTGTCCGCAGGTTTTTATCAATGTTTTATATTATATTCACGCTGAACTTTAAGGAAAGGATAGCTAAATGGAAAAGTTTAAGCTTGTTTCAAAGTATAAGCCCACAGGCGACCAGCCTCAGGCAATAGAAACACTTGTAAACAGCATAAAACAAGGGCATAAAGAGCAGACCCTGTTAGGCGTAACTGGCTCTGGCAAAACTTTTACTATGGCAAATGTTATAGAAAAGCTTAACCGTCCTACCCTTGTACTTGCCCATAACAAAACTCTTGCGGCTCAGCTTTGTTCAGAGTTTAAAGAGTTTTTTCCTGAAAATGCAGTAGAATATTTTGTGTCATATTATGATTATTATCAGCCTGAGGCATATGTACCCCAGACAGATACTTATATAGAAAAAGACAGCTCAATAAATGATGAAATAGATAAACTTCGCCATAGCGCAACCCTTGCCTTGTCTGAAAGGCGAGATGTAATAATTGTAGCCTCGGTTTCCTGTATTTACAGCTTAGGCGACCCGATCGATTACAGAAATATGGTTATTTCCCTAAGACCGGGAATGGAAAAGTCAAGGGAAGATTTGCTTAAAAAATTAGTGGAGCTTCAATACGAGCGAAACGATATAAACTTTACCAGAAACAAATTTCGTGTCAGGGGAGATGTGGTTGAAATTTTTCCTGCCGCATCTTCGGGCAACATAATAAGAGTTGAATTTTTTGGAGATGAAATTGACAGAATTTCGGAAATCAATCCCTTAACAGGCGAGCTTATAGGCTTATTAAGGCACGCCGCAATTTATCCTGCCTCTCATTATATTGTTTCCCACGATAAAATGGAAAGAGCAGTAAAAGAGATAAATGATGAGCTTGACCAGCGACTTGCGTATTTCATAGAAAAGGGAATGTTGCTTGAAGCCCAAAGAATAGAGCAAAGAACAAGATACGATTTGGAAATGCTTCAGGAAATCGGTTTTTGTTCAGGCATAGAAAACTATTCCAGAGTGTTGTCAGGCAGAAAGCCCGGCTCGGCGCCCTTTACGCTTCTTAATTACTTCCCTGAAGATTTCATTTTGTTTGTAGATGAGTCCCACGTTACACTTCCGCAGGTAAGGGGAATGTATGCAGGCGACCACGCAAGAAAGCAAACCTTAGTCGATTACGGGTTCAGACTCCCGTCGGCTTTTGATAACAGACCGCTTAATTTTGATGAATTTTATAAAAGAATAAATCAGGTAGTGTTTGTAAGTGCAACGCCGTCAGATTTTGAAAAAGAAAAAAGTGCAGTTATTGCAGAGCAAATTATCCGTCCTACAGGTCTTTTAGACCCTGAAATTTCAGTAAGACCGACAGACGGACAGCTTGACGACTTGATTTCCGAAATAAATATAAGAACAGAAAAAAATCAACGGGTTCTTGTTACAACTCTTACAAAGAAAATGGCAGAAGATTTAACAGATTATTTTGAAACAATGGGTATAAAGGTGCGATATATGCACCACGATATAGATACCGTTGAACGGATGGAAATTGTAAGAGATTTAAGACTTGGAGAATTTGACGTACTTGTAGGAATCAACCTTTTAAGAGAAGGGCTTGATATACCGGAGGTGTCTCTTGTAGCCATTCTTGACGCAGATAAAGAAGGCTTTTTAAGAAGCGAGCGCTCACTTATCCAGACAGTGGGACGTGCCGCAAGAAATGCAGAGGGTACGGTAATTATGTACGCAGACAGCGTAACCCCCTCAATGAAAAATGCAATTACGGAAACTGCAAGAAGAAGAGAAATTCAGCAGAAATATAACGAAGAACATGGAATTATTCCAAAAACGATAGTTAAAAAGGTCAGCGAAATTCTTGAAATTTCAACTCATTCAGATGACAAAGATAAGGATATAAAGAAGCTGACAAAAGCACAGAAACAACAGCTTATAGAATCATTAACAAAAGAGATGAAAGCTGCTGCAAAGCTGCTTGAATTTGAACACGCTGCATATTTGCGTGATAAAATAAATAAGTTAAAAGGCAACGATAAAAAGAGGTAAAAATGGCTAAGAAAAAGACTGCCGGATACGGCAATGACAGTATTTCTTCATTAAAGGGAGCAGACAGGGTAAGAAAAAGACCTGCGGTAATTTTCGGTTCAGACGGAATCGAAGGCTGTCAGCATTCTGTTTTTGAAATTCTTTCAAACTCAATAGATGAAGCAAGAGAAGGCTACGGCAAAAAAATAACCGTAACAAGATTTTCAGACGGTTCATTTGAAATTGAAGATTTTGGCAGAGGTATTCCCGTTGACTTTAATAAAAACGAAAATAAATATAACTGGGAGCTTGTGTTCTGTGAGATGTATGCAGGAGGCAAGTATAATAATAACGAGGGAGAAAACTATGAGTTTTCCCTTGGATTAAACGGACTTGGTCTTTGTTCTACCCAATATTCCTCTGAATATATGGATGTTGATATCCGACGTGACGGTTACCGATATACACTTCATTTTGAGAAAGGAGAAAATATCGGCGGACTTAAAAAAGAGCCGTACTCAAAAAAAGATACAGGCACAAAAATCCATTGGAAGCCTGACCTTGATGTCTTTACCGATATTCATATCCAGCCTGAGTATTTTCTTGATATTATGAAACGTCAGGCAATCGTAAATGCAGGAATAGAGTTTATTTTCCGCAATCAAAACGGCAGAAGCTATGATATTACTACCTATAACTATGTAAACGGTATTGTTGACCACGTTAAAGAATTGGTTGGAGATGACGGATTAACCTCCGTTCAAAGCTGTGAAACGGAACGAAAAGTAAAAGACAGAGAAGATAAACCCGAGTATAAATGTAAAATTAATGTTTCCTTTGCATTTTCCAATAAGGTAAATACAGCGGAATATTATCATAATTCAAGCTGGCTTGAGTACGGCGGAGCACCGGAAGCCGCAGTAAAAAATGCCTTTGTGTATCAGATAGACAATTATTTAAAGCAGAATAATAAATATAATAAAACAGATAAAAAAATCAGCTTTACGGATGTTGAGGACTGTCTTGTAATTGTAATTTCATCATTTTCAAGCGTAACTTCATATGAAAATCAGACAAAAAAAGCTATTACAAATAAAGGCATTCAAGACGCAATGACAGAATTTCTCCGTCATCAGCTTGAAGTGTATTTTATAGAAAACCCATTAGAGGCTGAAAAAATCGCAGCACAGGTACTTATAAATAAACGCAGTCGTGAAGACGCAGAAAAAACAAGACTTAACATAAAGAAAAAGCTTACAGGCAATCTTGACATTACAAACAGAGTTGCTAAGTTTGTAGATTGCAGAAGCAAAGATGTTTCTCAAAGAGAATTATTTATAGTAGAGGGTGACTCTGCCCTCGGTGCTTGTAAACAGGCAAGAGACCCTGATTTTCAGGCTATTATGCCAATCAGAGGTAAAATTCTCAACTGCTTAAAGGCAGGCTATGATAAAATATTTAAATCCGAAATCATAACCGATTTGCTAAAAGTTATGGGATGCGGAGTTGAGGTTAAATCAAAAGCAAATAAAAAGCTCTCTAATTTTGATTTGGACCAGCTCAGGTGGAATAAAATCATTCTCTGCACAGATGCAGATGTAGACGGTTTCCATATAAGAACTATGCTTTTAACAATGATTTACAGATTAACTCCGACTCTTATTGAGGAGGGTAAAGTTTTCATTGCAGAGTCGCCTCTTTATGAAATAACAACAAAAAAGCAGGTTTATTTTGCATATGATGAAGCCGAAAAAGATAAATTCCTTCAGGAAATCGGCAACGAAAAATTCACAATCCAGCGCAGTAAAGGTCTTGGCGAAAACGAAGCAGATATGATGAACTTTACTACAATGAATCCTGCAACAAGAAGGCTTATAAAGGTAATGACTGACGACGCAGAGAGAACATCTGAAATATTCGATATACTTTTGGGAGAAAACTTGTCCGGCAGAAAGGATTATATCGTAGACCATGGTGCAGAATATATAGATAATCTTGATGTAAGCTGATTTAAATATTTGAAATTAATTTAGTAAAGGGAAATTTTATGTCACCGAGAAAAAAAACTCCTGAAAAGGAAAATAAAGAATTTAAAGTAAGAGGATATATAGAGGGTGCGGGCGAAGTAGTGGAGCAAAAAATCGTAACCACTATTAAAGATAATTTTATGCCATATGCAATGAGCGTAATTTTGTCACGTGCGATCCCTGAGATAGACGGCTTTAAGCCGTCACACAGAAAGCTCCTTTATACAATGTATAAAATGGGACTTTTATCGGGAGCCAGAACAAAATCAGCAAATATCGTAGGCGCAACTATGAAACTAAACCCACACGGCGATTCTGCAATTTACGATACTATGGTAAGACTTTCAAGAGGCTATGAGGCACTGCTTCACCCGTATGTTGATTCAAAAGGCAACTTTGGTAAGTTCTACAGCAGAGATATGGCGTGGGCGGCTTCAAGATATACAGAGGCTAAGCTTGCACCTATTTGCAGTGAGCTTTTTAAGGATATAGATAAAGACACGGTCGATTTTGTTGATAACTATGATAATACAATGAAAGAACCTACTTTACTTCCTGCAACATTCCCGTCTGTTCTTGTTAATGCAAATACAGGAATAGCGGTAGGTATGGCGTCAAATATCTGTTCATTTAATTTAAGGGAAGTTTGTGAAACTACAGCAGCTTTAATCAGAGACCCCGACCACGATATTAAATCAACAATGCCTGCCCCTGATTTTTCAGGAGGCTGTCCAATAATTTATGACGAAAAAGCAATTGATAATGTTTATCAAACAGGCAGAGGAAGCATTAAACTCCGCTCAAAATATCAGTATGATAAAAAAGAAAACTGCATTGATGTTTTAAGTATTCCAAGCTCAACCACCGTTGAAGCCATAATAGAAAGAATAATAGAGCTTGTAAAAAGCGGAAAAGTTAAAGAAATATCAGACGTCAGAGATGAAACAGGTCTTGACGGATTAAAAATAACTATTGATTTAAAGCGTGGTACTGACCCCGATAAGCTTATGGCAAAGCTTTTCAGGCTCACACCCTTGGAGGACAGTTATGCCTGCAACTTCAATGTGCTTATTGCAGGAGTCCCCAGAGTAATGGGTATAAGAGAACTTTTAAATGAGTGGATAGCATTCAGAATTGAATGTGTAAGGCGCAGAACATATAATGATTTACAGAAAAAATCAGACAAGCTCCACCTGTTAAAAGGTCTGGAAGCTATTTTGCTTGACATAGATAAGGCTATAAAAATTGTAAGAGAAACAGATGAAGAAGCCGAAGTAGTGCCAAATCTTATGATAGGTTTCGGAATTGACGAAACTCAGGCAGAGTATGTAGCAGAAATCAAGCTTAGACATTTAAACAGAGAATACATTTTAAAGCGAACGGAAGAAATTTCAAAGCTTGAAGAAGAAATAAAAGATTTACAGGCAATTCTTGAAAGTAAAGCAAGAGTAAAAACAATTATTGTTAAAGAGCTTAAAGACGTTGCAGAAAAATACGGTCAGCCCAGAAAGTCAATGCTCCTTTATCTTAATGAAGATGATTATGAAGAAGATGTAGAGGAAGTACCTGATTATCCTGTAAATATATTCTTTACAAAAGAGGGATATTTCAAGAAAATAACTCCTCAGTCGTGGCGAATGGGCAATACACATAAGCTGAAAGACGGCGACGAAATAATAGACCATATAGAAACCACAAATAATTGTGAACTTTTGTTTTTTACAAATAAGTGCCTTGTATATAAAGCAAAGGCGTCTGATTTTACAGAAACAAAGGCAAGTGCAATGGGTGATTTTATTCCTGCAAAACTTTCGATGGAAGAGGGAGAATCAGTTGTTAAAATGATTTTAACAAAGGATTATAAAGGTGTGCTTCTTTTTGCATTTGAAAATGGAAAAGTTGCAAAGGTACCTCTTTCTGCATATGAAACAAAATCAAACCGCAAAAAGCTGACTGGAGCATACAGCGATAAATTCCCTCTTGCAGGTATTGCTTTTGCTTTGGAGGAGCAGGAATTTTTATTAACTGCAAGCTCAGGCAGAATGCTTCTTTTACATTCAGCTTCCATTAATGCAAAAACAACCAGAAATACTCAGGGGGTAGCGGTAATGAAGCTGAAAAAAGGTCAAAGATTGTTTTCAATTAAACCTTATGAGGAAGGCACATTCTCAAAACCCTCAAGATACAGGACACGCTCTCTGCCTGCATTAGGGGCAATGCCTTCGGAAGAAGATACGACCGAACAGCTCAGTTTTATATGACATTTTGACAATTATTTCAATTTTTTTAAAATAATGCTTGCAAAATTTAATTTTATATGATATTATAATTAGGCTATTTAATTGTATACCGATTTGAAAGGAAGATATAAATGGGAGTTTTTGAATATATTTTAGGCGGACTTTTAATTTTATTCTCTATTTTAATTATTGTTGTTATTATTCTTCAGGAAGGCAACCAAAAAGGAATAGGTGTTGTATCAGGCGGTGCCGATACGTTCTTCTCAAAGAATAAAGCTCGTTCAATTGATGCAAAGCTTTCCCGCTTAACAAAATTCTTTGCAGCAGGCTTTGTAATATTTGTTATTGCACTTAATGTAGTTTCTAAATTTCTTGGCTGATTACAGCTGATACAGCTAACATATTTTTAAAAATACAAGCATAATTATAGACCGTCAGTAGTTTGACGGTCTATTTTATTTTTCGGAGTGTTTAAAATGACAATATGGGAAATACTGCTTGTAATTTTTATAACCTTAATTCTTTTCGCAATAGTACATAAAAAAGATAAATGCAAAAGGCCTATAAGAAGGGCGTGTGTGTCCATGCTTACGGGCCTGTTGTCTCTTATAGCTGTTAATGTAACAGGTGTTTTTACGGGTATAACTCTGCCTTTTAGTCTGTTATCGGTTTTAACATCGGTAATTGGCGGAATACCGGGCGTTACAATGCTTTTGGCATTGAATTTGTATTTTTAAAGCTAAAAAAAGTTTTCGCTAAAAAAATAAAAGTTTTTGGGTCACTTTTTTCAAATAAGTTACTTTATTGACGAACATCCTAAAAATTTAATGAAATGATATAAAAAAGCAAACGTTTCAGTTAAGAAAAGTAAAAGTTTTTGCGTTGCCTTTTTCAAATAAGTTACTTTATTAACGAACATTCTAAAAATTTAATGAAATGATATAAAATAGCAAACGTTTCAGTTAAGAAAAGTAAAAGTTTTTGCGTCGCTTTTTTCAAAAAGCGACCGAGGAACAAAGGTCGAGAAGCCCTTTGTCGCAGTCACTGACTGCGAAACCTGCCTTTTAATTCATAACAAAAAAATTGCTTTTCAAAAAATTACTGAAAGACAAGGTAGTAATCCCTATGTCATTGCTAATTGCAAAACTGCAATCTATAAAAAATTTTTGAAAAATTATATATAATTATAAAATACCGTATAAATCCTCAAGAGCTTCACCTACAAATTCTTTGTTTTTTGTAAGCAAGGCAATAGTGGTTTTGTAAAATAATTCGGGATTTTTATGGAAGTTAGTCTTAATCAGCTTAGCTTGATTTTTGTCGGGAGCAAAAATTTCAAAATTTAAAAGTTCAACGCTTCCTCCCGAAATACTGCATTTAACCTTGTAACCGTTTTCCTGCTTTGTAATGATAACAGCATTTTCTTTTTCAACTCTTCTCTGTTCAAGCAGCATTAATGCGCAGGTGTAGGCTTTATTCTTAACGGTGTAAGACAATGTGCTTTCAAGCTGGGTTGCAATCATTTTTCCGTTTTCACTTACAAAATATAGCTTTTCATTATCACTGTTGTTTTTGGGAACAATATTTTTGTGAGAAATCAAATCATCAAAGCAAGAGCTTGTTTCAAAATAATTTGCAAGTCCCTGCTTTTGTATAGTTTCAATAACGACCTCTTTGCTCATAGGTACGCCGACAGAGTTCAGTATATAACAAATCAAAGTACGAATTTCATTTTTGCTTCTAATTCCGCCGGGAACAATTCCCTCATCAAAAGTATCAAATGCCATTCTATCACCTGCTTTAAAATAAAAATATCAATAATATTATTATATATTGTACCATAAAAAATTTCATTTGTGTAGATTTATTGACTATTTATTTTTATAATGATATTATTAGTCTAAGGAGGTTTGAATAGGGATGAACGTGGAACAATTTATGCCGTTTGTGTGGTTAGGAATCGCAGTGATCCTTGCAATTGTAGAAGTATCAACTACCCAGCTTGTTTCAATTTGGTTTGTTGTAGGCGCAGTTGCATCAGCAATTTCAACGGCATTTACGGATGATTTAACAATACAAATAATTGTGTTTGTTTTAGTTTCTGCAATATGTGTTATAATTACAAGACCTTTTGTAAAAAAGATAACAAAAAATAAGAAAACAAGCACAAATGCAGACAGCTTAATCGGAAAAACGGGTATTATAACAATAGAAGTAAATAATACCCTTGCACAAGGTCAGATAAATGTCAGCGGTCAGATATGGTCCGCAAGAAGCAGCAACGATAAGCAGATTTTAAGTGTTAATGAAAAGGCACGAGTTAAGGAAATTTCAGGTGTTAAACTGATTGTCGAGCCTGTAGAAAATTTTGAGGAGGAATAATTATGAATACAGATTTTATGATACCTTTAGGTTTGATTGTAGGAATAATAATAGCAATTTTTATTATTATTGCAATTGTAAGAAATATAAAAATCGTGCCGCAGGCACACGCTTATGTAATTGAAAGACTGGGTGCATATTATGCAACTTGGGAAACAGGACTTCACCTAAAAGTACCTTTTATAGACAAAATTTCAAAAAAAGTATCTTTAAAGGAACAGGTAGTAGATTTCCCGCCTCAGCCTGTAATTACAAGAGACAACGTAACAATGCAGATTGATACTGTCGTTTATTTTGAAATTACAGACCCAAAGCTTTATACCTACGGTGTTGAACGCCCGATAAGCGCTATTGAAAATTTAACAGCAACTACATTGCGTAACATTATAGGTGATTTGGAGCTTGACAGCACTCTTACATCAAGAGATACTATCAACGATAAAATCAGAATTATTCTTGATGAAGCTACAGACGCATGGGGAATAAAGGTTATCAGAGTTGAGCTTAAGAACATTCTTCCGCCGAGAGAAATTCAGGACGCAATGGAAAAGCAGATGAAGGCGGAGCGTGAAAGAAGAGCAAGAATTCTTGACGCCGAGGGCGAAAAACGCAGTCAGATTCTTGTTGCAGAGGGTATGAAAGAAAGTGCAATTTTAAAAGCAGATGCTGTCAGAGAAACAAAAATCCGAGAAGCAACAGGTGAAGCAGAAGCCATCAGAGAAGTACAGCAGGCTTATGCAGACGCACTTAAAATGCTTAATGAAGCTGCTCCCTCAGACAGAGTTATTGCAATTAAAAGCCTTGAAACATTCCAAAAAGTTTCAGACGGAAAGGCTACAAAAATTATCATTCCGTCAGATATTCAGAATATGGCGGGACTTATCAGTTCTGCAAAAGAATTGTGGTCAGATGTACCGAATAATAAAGAATAAATTAAATGTGCATAGGGGATTTCCTTATGCACATTTTTTATGGTGTTTATAAGTTTTGAATAAATAAAAGCTTGCAGTAAAAAAGAAAAAATTGTACGTTTTTTTTAAAAAACTTTTTCTAACAATAAACATAAAGGAAAATTAAAAGTTTTTTGCTCAGCCGTTTTTAAGAGAGCTTATGAGGTCCAAAGTGCGAAAAGCTCCTTAATACATTCAGTGACCGCAAAATTTGCAATTAATAATAATAAAACTTGTTTTTCAAATATCGACCAAATAATTCTTTATACGTATTGAAATTTTTTATGCTTTCAAATATAATATTAAATGTATGTTATTTTTTACTTTGTAATGTAAAATTATCTTCATAAAAAGGAGAATGAGTATGAAAAAAGTTGCAATTATTATGGGTTCTGACAGCGATTTCCCCGTTGTTCAGAAAGCTGTTAAAAAACTAAAAGAATTTGATGTTCCCTATGAGGTTCACGTAATGAGCGCTCACAGAACACCCGAAGCCGCCTGCGATTTTGCAAAAAATGCAAAGAAAAACGGTTTCGGGGTAATAATTGCCGCAGCAGGCATGGCAGCACATCTTGCAGGAGTTCTTGCGGCAAATACAACACTTCCCGTAATCGGTATTCCAATTAAGTCAGCCGCATTTGACGGAATGGATGCACTTTTAGCAACGGTTATGATGCCAACAGGAATTCCTGTAGCAACTGTCGCAGTTGACGGCGCAGGCAACGCAGGAGTTTTAGCAGTAGAAATTCTTGCTTTATCAGACGATATTCTTGCAGAAAAATTGGAAGCTATGAAAGAAACAATGGCAAAAGAAGTGGAAAAGAAAGATAAGGATATTCAGGCTAAGGTGGAAGAGCTTTGAAAAGTTTAATTTTAACACAAAACGATAAGATCCATGAGGAATGCGGTGTATTCGGCTTTTATAATAATGATAAAGATTTAAATACCGTAGATATAACCCGATATGCACTTTTCGGACTTCAGCACAGAGGTCAGGAAAGCTGCGGTATTGCGATTAATGAAGACGGAGAGTTTAAAATAGTAAAAGATATCGGAATGGTGTCATCCGTTCTTAATAAGAAAGCAATAGAAAAATTGCCTAACGGTAAAATTTCGGTAGGACATGTAAGATATTCAATTACAGGCGGACTTACAAGAGCGGCCGCCCAACCTATTGTAATGCGTTATATTGAAGGCGCAATTGCTCTTGCAAATAACGGAGCAATAACCAATTTCCCTGAAATCAGAAAAGAACTTGAAAACGGCGGAGCACTTTTTCAGTCTAATTCTCACGCAGAGCTTATTTCTTATGTAATTGCCTCAGAGAGAGTAGATAAAAACAGTATAGAAGAGGCAGTAATCAATGCCGTGAAGAAATTAAAAGGAGCTTATTCAATTGTTTTAAGCTCACCAAATAAACTTATCGGTGTTCGTGACGGTCACGGTTTCCGTCCTCTTGCAATAGGCAAACTTAAAAACAGTTATATGCTTGCGTCTGAAAGTTGTGTATTCGACAGCTTAGGCGCAGAGCTTATCCGAGATGTTGAGCCGGGCGAAATGGTAGTAATTGATAAAGACGGACTGCACAGCTATAAAAATATTGTATCAAAAAAACCGTCATTTTGTATTTTTGAATATGTTTACCTTGCCCGACCCGACAGCGTAATTAACGGTATAAGCGTGTATTCCGCAAGAAATAAGGCAGGTCAGTTGCTGTACAAAGAGCATCCTGTTGACGCCGATGTTGTATGCGGCGTGCCTGAATCCGGAATCCCTGCGGCACAGGGATTTTCACAGGCTTCGGGAATACCTTTCATTACAGGATTTGTCAAAAACAAGTATGTAGGCAGATATTTAACCGATAATTCTTCAAGAGATAAAAAAGAAACTGTCCTTATGACAAAACTTACAGCACTTAAAGCTAATGTTAAGAATAAAAAAGTAGTTGTAATTGATGACTCAATTATTAAGGGAGAAACCTCGGCTCATATTGTTAAACTGATGCGTGACGCAGGAGCAAAGGAAGTACATATGAGAATAAGTTCACCGCCGTTTTTAAATACCTGTTATTTCGGAACAAATATAAGTAAAGAAGATAACCTGATTGCCAACAGAATGTCGGTGGAAGAAATCTGCAAGGAAATAGGTGCGGATTCTTTGGGATATTTAAGTATAGACGGCGTAAGAGAGATTGCCGAGGGTTCAACAATTGCTTGCTGTGACGGCTGTTTCAGCGGTGATTATAAGGCGGACTTGCCAAAATCAATCTTTGTAGATAAATTTGCGCAAAAAATAGAAAAATAAAATGGAGTGTGGTTTTAATGAACAGCTTTTCAGAGAGCTACAAAGAAGCAGGAGTTGACGTAACTGCCGGTTATAAAGCAGTTGAGTTAATGAAAAAACACGTTCAAAGAACGAAAACAGACGGAGTCGTATCAGGAATCGGAGGCTTCGGCGGACTTTTTGCCCCTGACTTAACAGGAATAAAAGAGCCTGTATTGGTAAGCGGCACAGACGGCGTAGGAACAAAGCTGAAACTTGCATTTTTGCTTAATAAACACGATACGATCGGTATTGATGCAGTTGCAATGTGCGTAAACGACGTTGTATGCTGTGGAGCAAAACCACTCTTCTTTTTAGACTATATCGCAGTTGGTAAAAATGTGCCTGAAAAGGTTGCAGAAATTGTATCAGGTATTGCAGAGGGCTGTGTACAGTCAGGCAGTGCTTTGGTAGGAGGAGAAACAGCAGAAATGCCCGGTTTCTATCCTGCTGATGAATATGATGTTGCCGGTTTTTCGGTTGGTCTTGCAGATAAAGCAAATATGATTGATTCTTCAAAGCTTGAAGAGGGCGATATTTTAATCGGACTGCGTTCATCAGGCGTTCATTCAAACGGTTTTTCACTTGTAAGAAAAGTATTCGGTATAAATGAACAAACAATTAATAACATATATCCGGAGCTTGATAAGCCTCTTGGCGAAACTCTTTTAACACCTACGAAAATTTATGTTAAGCCGATTTTAGCTTTGATTAAAGAAGTAAATGTTAAAGCAATATCCCATATAACAGGCGGCGGATTTTATGAGAATATCCCCAGAATGTTGACAGACGGTTTCTGTGCCAAAATCAATAAAGTCGCTGTTCCTGTATTGCCTATTTTCAATGTAATTCAAAGAGAGGGTAATATTTCAGAACACGATATGTTTAATACATTTAATATGGGTGTAGGTATGGTTACAGCCGTTGCTAAAGAAGATGTGGAAAAAGCACTCCAAGTTCTTAAAGAAAACGGTGAAGATGCAGTTGTACTCGGTGAAGTTATTAAGGGTGAAAAGGGAGTAGTGTTTGCTTAATGAAAAACATTGTGGTACTCGTTTCAGGCGGAGGAACAAACCTACAGGCTTTGATAGACGCCCAAAATAACGGGGAAATAAAGCAGGGCAAAATAACCTGTGTCGTTTCTTCAAACCCAAATGCCTATGCTCTTGAAAGGGCGGAGAAAAACTTCATTGATAAAGTAGTTATCAGAAAAAAAGATTATGAAACCTTTGAAGAATACGATAACGCTTTAACAGAACTCTTAAAAAGTAAAAATGCAGATTTAGTGGTGCTTGCAGGATTTATGACCGTACTTGGAAAACAGGTCATAAATGCTTTTGAAAATAAAATTATCAATATTCATCCTGCGTTGATTCCCAGCTTTTGCGGACAAGGCTTTTATGGACTGTATGTTCATCAGGCAGTACTTGAAAAAGGGGTCAAAATTACAGGAGCGACAGCTCATTTTGTAAACGAAGTGTGTGACGGCGGACCGATCATAATGCAAAAAGCAGTAGAAGTAAAAAACGGAGATACGCCTGAAATCCTGCAAAAGCGTGTAATGGAGCAGGCGGAGTGGAAGATACTTCCAAAATCTGTTGCATTATTCTGTGAAGGAAAAATAAAAGTAGAAAATAATAAAACAATAGTAGAGGAGTAATAATATGAAACCGATTTCTATTGAAAAAGATTTAAACTCAAACGTATATCCGGGCAGAGGAATTTTGCTTGGCAAATCTGCCGACGGAAAAAATGCGGTAATTGCTTATTTTATTATGGGCAGGTCGGAAAACAGCCGTAACAGAATATTTGTTGAAGAGGGAGAAGGTATCAGAACACAGGCATTTGATGAATCAAAGCTTGAAGACCCGTCGCTTATTATTTATGCTCCCGTAAGAGTATTAAATGATACAACCATAGTTACAAACGGCGATCAGACTGACACAGTTTATGACTTAATGGGTGAAGGCAAAACATTTGAACAGTCATTAAAAACAAGAGAGTTTGAACCTGATCCGCCTAACTATACTCCTCGAATTTCAGGTATAGTAAATACGGTGAACGGAAAAATGGATTATGCGCTTTCAATTTTAAAAAGTGCAAACGGCAATCCCGATTGCTGTGAAAGATACACTTTCACATACGATAATCCTCTTGCAGGAAATGGACATTTTATCCATACTTATATGACAGACGGAAATCCCCTTCCCAGCTTTGAGGGAGAGCCTAAACTTGTTGAAATAGGCAATGATGACATTGATATCTTTGCAGATAAGCTGTGGACTTCATTAAATAAAGAAAATAAGGTGTCGCTTTTCGTAAGATATATTAATCTTGAAACAAAAGAAGTTACATCAAAAATTATCAATAAAAATAAATAATGGAGGGTCTATAATGAACGAGTTAGAATTAAAATACGGCTGTAACCCAAATCAAAAACCGTCTAAAATTTTTATGAAAAACGGCGGAAATCTGCCTATCACAGTTTTAAACGGAAAGCCCGGCTACATTAACTTTCTTGATGCATTCAACAGTTGGCAGCTTGTAAAAGAGTTAAAGGAAGCAACAGGACTTGTTTCAGCAGCGTCTTTTAAGCACGTAAGTCCCGCAGGAGCGGCAGTTGCAACTGAGCTTTCTGACACATTAAAGAAAATTTATTTTGTAGACGATTTACAGCTTTCACCCCTTGCAAGTGCATATGCAAAGGCAAGAGGAGCAGACAGAATGTCCTCATACGGCGATTGGGCGGCGCTTTCTGATATTTGCGATTTAGAAACAGCAAAACTTTTGCAGAGAGAAGTTTCCGACGGCGTAATTGCACCGGGTTATACAGACGAGGCACTTGCTATATTGAAAACAAAGAAAAAAGGCAGCTACAATATTGTTCAAATTGACCTCGATTACGTTCCCGAGGAAATTGAGCATAAAGATGTATTCGGAATCACTTTTGAGCAGGGAAGAAATAACCTGAAAATTGACGAAGAATTTCTAATGCAAAATATTATAACAGAGAATAAGAACTTGACAGAGGAAGCAAAACGTGACCTTTTAATTGCACTTATTACATTGAAATATACACAATCTAATTCAGTTTGCTACGCAAAAGAAGGACAGGCTATAGGCGTAGGAGCAGGTCAGCAGTCAAGAATACACTGTACCCGTCTTGCAGGAAATAAGGCAGACATTTGGTATTTAAGACAGCACCCGAAGGTAATGGCACTTGACTTTGTAGATAATATCCGTCGTCCCGACAGAGATAACACAATTGATGTCTATATTTCCGACGATTATGAAGATGTACTTGCAGAGGGTGTATGGCAGCAGTTCTTTAAAACAAAACCCGAACCTTTAACAAGGGAAGAAAAGAAAGAATGGCTTAAAACTCAAAGCGGAGTATCTTTAGGTTCAGATGCATTCTTCCCGTTCGGAGATAACATTGAAAGAGCAAAGAAAAGCGGCGTAGAATTTATTGCACAGCCGGGCGGCTCGATTCGTGATGATAATGTAATAGATACCTGCAATAAATACAATATGACAATGTGCTTTACAGGAATTAGACTATTCCACCATTAATCTGGTTTGTTATAGAAAAAGGTGATTAATATGAACATTTTAATGATTGGTTCGGGCGGAAGAGAACACGCTTTGATTAAAAAACTTCTTGAAAGTCCAAAATGCACAAAGCTGTATTGTGCACCCGGCAACGGCGGTATATCCAAAGATGCGGAAATTGTTAATATTTCTGTAATGGATAAGGAAAAAATGGTTGATTTTGCAAAGAAAAATGCAATCGACCTTGTTTTCGTAGCTCCTGACGACCCGCTTGCAGACGGTATGGTAGACGCTTTTGAAGAGGCTGGGATCCGTGCCTTCGGCCCCAATAAAAAAGCGGCTGTAATAGAGGCGTCAAAGGTTTTCTCAAAAGACCTTATGAAAAAATATGATATACCCACTGCGATGTACGAAACCTTTGATAATTCTAAACAGGCAATTGAGTTTATTGAAAAAAACAATACTTATCCTATTGTAATTAAAGCAGACGGTCTTGCTTTGGGAAAAGGTGTAATCATTGCTAAAGATTTTAAAGAAGCAAAAGAAGCCGTAACATCAATTATGGAGGATAAAAAGTTCGGTGAATCAGGCAACCATATTGTAGTGGAAGAATTTTTAACAGGCCCTGAAGTTTCCGTACTTGCATTTACAGACGGTAAATGCGTTAAGCCTATGGTAAGCTCAAAAGACCATAAACGAGCTTTTGATAATGACGAGGGTTTAAATACAGGCGGTATGGGAACAATCAGTCCAAACCCCTATTATACTGACGAAATTGCAAATGTTTGTATGGATAAAATTTTCGTACCTACCATTAAAGCCATGAATAAAGAGGGGAGACCTTTTAAAGGATGTCTTTATTTTGGACTTATGATTACTCCAAACGGCCCAAAGGTAATTGAATATAATGCACGTTTCGGTGATCCCGAGGCTCAGGTAGTACTTCCAAGACTTGATACCGATTTAATAGATATTTGCGAAGCTGTAATTGACGAAAAGTTGTCAGACCTTGAAATCAAATGGAAAGACGGCGCAGCGGCATGTGTAGTTATTGCAAGCGGCGGTTATCCTGTTGCTTATGAAAAAGGTAAAGAGATTACAGGCTTAGACGAAAACGGTCAGATTGACGGAGTAATTGTTTATCACGCAGGAACAAAGTTTGAAAACGGTAAATTTCTTACAAACGGCGGAAGAGTTTTAGGCGTAACGGCAATAGCTGAAAATCTTGATAAAGCACTTGATAAAGCTTATAATGCAGTATCAAAAATAAAATTTGACGATATGCATTTCAGAAAGGATATCGGCAGAACAAAATAAAAAATTAAAATTAAAGTCCGGATTTTAGTTGTCCGGACTTTTTTATTGCATATAAAGATACAAAAAAGCCGCCATACAATTTGTAAGACGGCTAAGCGTGACGAAAAACCTATAAAATAGAAACAGAACAAAAAGTTTCTACTCTTTTCCCTCCCTTGACAATAAAATCGTAAATTTAATATTAAAAAGTAAAACATTTAAGTAAAATATCACCTCCCTCTGACGAGGGAGGTGGCTGCGGATTCGCCGCAGACGGATGGAGAGAAAACGTTTTCAATATTTTAAAATAAATTTAAAATTTTAAAATATTTAATTTCTCTCTTAGTTAAAATTTTCGTTTTGATATCTTTTTCTGAGAAAACGGCAACCCTTTTGTGGCTTTGCGATATTTCCACTTGCAGGGAAATTTCTCATAAGAGGGAGCCAATCAAGATGTCATAATAATTTGTGTTAAAAAGTATTTTTTAACTGTTTGAGCTGTCCTACAATTTTGTAAGACGGCTTCTTTTTAACTTGCGTTTTTAATTTCTAATCTCAGTCTGTCTGAAATCATAGCAATAAATTCGCTGTTAGTAGGCTTGCCTCTATCGTTATGGATAGTATATCCAAAGTAAGAGTTAAGCACCTCAACATCGCCTCTGTCCCATGCAACTTCAATAGCATGTCTTATTGCTCGTTCAACTCTTGAAGAAGTAGTGTTGTATTTTTTAGCAACAGAAGGATAGAGCTGTTTAGTAACAGCATTAATAATGTCAGGTTTTTCAATTGACATAATAATCGAGTCTCTTAAATAATGGTAGCCCTTAATATGAGCAGGAACACCGATTTCATGCAAAATAGAAGTAACCTTAATTTCAAGACCAAAGCTGTCAAAATGATTTACCGCATTATCATTTAGAACATTGCCGTTGACCATTTTTGTAAATCTATTGGCGAGTTGATTTACACTGTAAGGTTTTAAAACAAAGTAAGTTGCTCCGCAAGACATAACTTCTCTTTCAAGTACAGGACTGTGAAAAGAAGAAAATACAACAAACTTTGGCACTTTACAGTCTTGATTATTAATGGAATTCATTACGCCGATAGCATCAAGGCGTGTCATAAATAAATCCATTAATACGATGTCAGGCTGTTCGGCGATAATTTTTTCGCACAAAGCTTCGCCGTCTCTTTGACAGAAAATAGGAAGTATATTATTATTTTCCAAAACATCAAAATCGTCTTGAGAATAATCTACCGCATCTTCTGTAACAATAAGTTTGATTTTGTTAATCATTGTAAGATCCCCCACTTTTTTATTTATTGTAATCATATTACCACACAAAATTTAAATTGGCAATAGTTTCCGTAAAAATTTTTTTAAAAAATTGGAAAATCTTGTTATTAAATCAAATTATTTTGCATTTTCATACAATATATTGTGTTTTGCTTCAAAATTCGATTTCATATTCTCAACTATTACACAATACCCCTTATTCGGCTCATTTACAAATACATGATTTATAACTCCTGCCAGCTTTCCGTCCTGAATAACGGGACTTCCGCTCATACCTTGAACAATCCCTCCTGTTTTGTCAAGAAGTTCTTTATCGGTAATTTCAATTACGAAGTTTTTGTTTGTTTTGTCGCTTGTGTCACCGATGCTTATAATTTGTGCGTCAAATTTCTGAACTCCGCTGTCGTCAATTGTAGTATAAAAAACAGCGCTTCCTGTTTTTAATTCATTTTTCTCAGCAATTTTAATTTTTTGTTTATCTGAGCTTATGCTGTTATATTTTCCGCAAATTCCAAGTTCGGTGTTAAGACTTATATTCCCGATATTTTTATCAGTCAAATAACCGTTTAAAGTTCCTGCATTACCGCTTGTACTTTTCGATATTCCGTTAATTTCAGCACTTACCACTTCTCCGCTTTCAAGGGGCATAAGCTCTTTTGTGTCTATATCACAAATTCCGTGGCCAAGTGCGGCATAGGTCATATTATTGCAGTCATAATATGATATTGTTCCTATACCGGCGCAACTGTCTCTTACCCATGCGCCTATTTTATATCTGTTGTCGTTGCAAAGTTTCGGAGTAACATCAATACAGGTTTCTTTTTCATCTCTTATAACCTTCAAGGATATTTTGTTTCCCTTTGAATTTTCAATAATTTTTTCAAATTGTTCATTACTTGATATCTTCGTATTATTTGCCATAATAATATTGTCATTTACTCTCAGTCCTGACTTTATGGCAGGACATACTTTTTCACTTTCACAAATAAATTCTTCGAGTTTTACTATCAATGCGCCTTTGGTGAACATTTTTATACCGAATGCTTCACCGCCTAAATAAACATAATTGTTACTATTATTATCCGCAGCATAAGTGTAAGCAGTGCCTGCAAAAATAAGACTAAAGCAAATTAAAAACACAGCGGCAACTTTAGTGCATTTGTAAAAATTTCTCAAAATTTCACCTTCTTTCTGTTGCCGCTATTATTTTGTGTTATAATGGTGTATAATAAAGTGGTAATTAAATTTGCCTGTTTAAATTTGTATTAACAATTTGATTTTTTAAGATAAAACGATTTCAAATGTTTTTATTTAACAAAGCTTCCAAGGAGGGTTTTATGGATAGAGAAAAGATTTATTCGGCTTCGCTGACCGATAAACAAGTTATTGAACGAATAAACAACGGTAAAGTAAACATTGATTCTTCTTTGCCTACAAAATCTGTAAAAAGAATATTCTATGATAACATAGTAACACTATTTAATATTATAAATGTAATTTTATTTGTGCTTTTAATAATTGTAGGCTCATATAAAAATTTGCTGTTTATGGGTGTTATAGTATGTAATACCGCAATTGGAATTTTTCAGGAAATTCGTTCAAAAAGATCGGTAGATAAACTTTCTATCCTTGTATCCAAAAAAGTTAAAGCAATTAGAAATAAAAAAGAAACGGAAATACCCATTGATGAAATTGTTTTAGACGATATTATTTACTTAAACCGTGGAAGTCAGGTGCCCTCTGACTGTATTATAATTTCAGGCTCAGTTTACGCAAACGAAAGCCTGCTTACAGGAGAATCTGATACAATTTATAAATCAAAAGATGAACAGCTTTTTTCAGGGAGCTTTATATCTTCAGGCGAATGTTATGCAAGGGTAAATAAAGTAGGTGCAGATAATTATGCATCAAAAATTCATTCACAAGCAAAATACATAAAAAAAATAAATTCCGAAATTATGAATACGCTTAAAAAAATTATAAAAGTATGTTCAATAGTAATTTTCCCTGTAGGAGTTGCATTATTCTGTGCAAAATATTTTTCTGACGGATTTTCAATGCAGGATTCGGTTGTAAGTACAGTCGGTGCAATGATAGGAATGATTCCCGAAGGACTTGTGCTTTTAACAAGCTCTGTTTTGGCGGTTTCGGTAATTCGATTAACACGAAGTAAAGTGCTTGTACAGGAACTTTATTGTATAGAAACTTTAGCCCGTGTAGATGTGCTTTGCCTTGATAAAACAGGGACGATTACTTGTGACGAAATGGAAGTTACAAAAGTTCACAGCTTTACAGAAAATGAAGAGGAGATAAAACTTGCTTTAGGTTCAATCTCCAAAAGCACAAAGGACGATAATTCAACAATTCGTTCGATAAAGGAATACAGCAAAAATTTTAATTCTTTAAAATCAAAAAATGTTATTTCTTTTTCATCCGATAAAAAATGGTCGGGTGCAGTTTTTGAAAATGGAATTTCTTATGTAATAGGTGCGGGCGAGTTTATATTTAAGGATAAAGTTAAGTATAAAAATGTTTTTGACGCCATTAATTCAATAAATGAGCCTGTAAGGATATTGTCACTTGCAAAAATAAATAGGGAAATTACGCCGGAAGATAATTTGGAAGGTGTTATTCCTTTAGGTTTAGTGCTTATAAAAGATAAAATTCGCAGTAACGCAAAAGAAACGATCGGCTACTTTATAAAACAGGGTGTAAAGCTTAAAGTAATTTCAGGCGACGGTGTAAATACTGTTTCCAATATTGCAAGAGAAGCAGGCATTGATGGAGCAGATTCAGCAGTAGACGCAACAACCCTTACAACAGACGAAATGTTGTTAGATGCGGCAGAAAAATATAATGTTTTCGGCAGAGTAACTCCTCAGCAAAAGAAAATTCTTGTTAAAGCCTTACAGAAAAATGGACATACAGTAGCTATGACAGGCGACGGCGTAAATGATGTTCTGGCATTAAAAGAGGCTGATTGTTCGGTAGCAATGGCTTCAGGCAGTGATGCCGCAAGAAATGTAGCACAGCTCGTTTTGGTAAATAACGATTTTTCTTCAATGCCGAAGGTTGTAGCAGAGGGAAGAAGGTCAATTAATAATATTCAGAGAAGTGCGTCACTGTTTTTAATAAAAACAGTTTATTCTATGGTTTTGGCAATTGCATTTATTTTTGTAAGCACACAATATCCGTTTGAGCCTATACAGCTTTCATTTGTAGGAGGTCTTACAATCGGACTTCCGTCTTTTGTGCTTGCGTTACAGCCAAACCATGACAGAATAAAAGGAAACTTTTTTGCAAATATTATTTCTCGGGCAATTCCCGGAGCATTTGTAATAATACTTAATATACTTGTGACAAACATTGCAGGACATTATATTGGTTTTAATGAAGAGAGCATTTCAACAATTGCAGTTTATTTAACAGCCTTTGTGGGACTATTAATGGTAATTCGCCTTTCAATTCCGTTTAATGCTTTGCGGACAGCTCTGGTTTCGGTGATTTTTATTTCGCTTATGGTAGGATTTATATTATTCCAAAACTTATTATCCTTAAGCGATCTAAATGTGATCGAGTGGGTATTTACCGCTGTCTCGGCTGTAATTTCATTTGTGATTTTTAATATGCTTTATTCAATTTTTACAAGCCGAACAGCTAAAAAATATATTGACGGAAACAACTAATTTTATAAGAGAGGATTAAAATGGAATATAAATATAATAAATCAAAAGGAAATGTAAAAGAATTTATAAATGATGAAATTAAATGCCATAAAAAATATGATATATATAATGAAATAAAAGGCAAAATTGATGGAGATAAAGTGACATTATATGTAGAAAGTGACATACCCGCAACACTTAATACATATTTTAAAAATTATTTTGTGGGTATGTTGTCGGAATCAAATGGACAAACAGCATTAAAAGGCAGGTTTTCAATGAAGCTGTTTAAAATAATTTTACTTGTTATTTTGTTTCTTGCTTGTGCAGAGGTTATTATATATAATATTGCAGTAAATAATCCTCTTACAAATATAATCCCCGCAATAATAATTTTAGCGGCAGAAATAGGTCTTATGATTTTTCAGACATTAGCTTCTAAAAAAGAAAAAGATATTATAAATAAATTTTTAAGCAGTCTGTAATTTTCATTAAAAATCAAAGCTTTATAGTTAAATTGGATTAGTTACTGAATAACAACAGACTATGAAATAATATTGATTTTTTCGAAATATATGCTATAATTCTAATAAAGCATATAATTTGAAAGAACTGATTTTATGAAAATCACTTTGCCTGATAATGTAAATATTATAATAAATACTCTGACTGAAAACGGTTTTGAAGCCTATATCGTAGGCGGTTGTGTCCGTGATAGTATATTAGGTTTAAAACCGCAGGATTGGGATATTACAACAAATGCCTTGCCAAATGATATACTTTTATGCTTCAAGAATTATAAAACTATTGATACAGGAATAAAGCACGGAACGGTGGCAGTTGTAATAGGTAAAGATATCTACGAGATAACAACATATCGTATCGACGGAGAATATAAGGATAACCGACATCCTGAAAGCGTTAAATTCTCCAATAAGTTGAAATATGATTTGGCAAGAAGAGATTTTACTGTAAATGCAATGGCATATAATCCGAAATTCGGATTAGTTGATTTATACGGCGGAATGTATGACTTAAAATATAAAGTGATACGCTGTGTGGGAGAAGCTGATAAACGTTTTAAGGAAGATGCATTAAGAATTTTGCGTGCGTTGCGTTTTGCTTCTGTATATGATTTTACAATTGAAGTAAATACATCAAATGCAATTTTGGAAAATGCAAATCTGTTGAATAATATTTCATGCGAGCGTATAAATACGGAATTTAATAAGTTGATTTGCGGCAATTCAGCCTCATTTATTTTAAACAGATATAGAAAAGTTATTAAAGTATTTATTCCGGAAATTGAGGTTATGTTTAATTTTGACCAGAAAACTCCGCATCATAATAAAACTCTTTGGAAACATACTCTCAGCTCAATGTCACATATAGATAATGACTTGCTTTTAAGACTTACAATGTTTTTTCACGATATCGGCAAGCCTCTTGCGCAAAAATATGATGAAGAAAAAGATATTTGCCATTATAAAGGTCATAATGTTTTCAGCTGTGCAATAGCTGAAAATGTAATGAAAAGGCTCAGATATTCAAACGAAATGATAAATAATACAAAGGAACTTATTTATTATCACGATGTTCGTTGCTCAGATAATAAAAAGCAAATAAAAAAAATCCTCTCAAAAATTGGAGAGGAAAAATTCAGATTGTTGTTAAAGGTTCAAAAAGCAGATATTTTGTCGCAGTCATTTTATCAGCGTGATAAAAAACTATCCAATCTTGAATTGTGCAAGAAAACCTTTGAAAGAATTATAATAAATGAAGAATGTTTTTCGTTGAAGGACTTAGCAGTTAATGGAAGCGATTTAATTCATTTAGGTGTAACAAATGGAGAAGAAATCGGAAAGACATTAAATACATTGCTTTCTTTGGTGATAGACGAAAAAATTAAAAACGAAAAGCAAACATTGCTTGATAAATCAAAAGACCTGAATAATTTTTAAACATTATTTGAGGCAAAAACAAAAATAACGAAAATAGGGGCGGTTATACCGCCCCTTAACTATATATGTATTGATGTGAATTTATTTGTAAATTAAATTCTCGCAGCACCCGTTGCTTTTGCGGCTTCAATAACAGCTTTTGCAACTGCTTTTCCTGTTCTTTTGTCAAGTGCGTCAGGCAAAATATAATCGGGAGTAAGCTTGTCATCTTCAACAAGACTTGCAATAGCCTTAGAAGCGGCAACTTTCATTTGTTCATTAATTTCTTTTGCTCTGCAATCAAGAGCGCCCCTGAAAATTCCCGGGAAAGCAAGAACATTGTTGATTTGATTGGGAAAATCGCTTCTTCCTGTACCTACAACTGCTGCACCTGCTTTTTTAGCAAGGTCGGGCATAATTTCAGGAGTAGGATTAGCCATAGCAAAAATAATCGGTTTTTCCGCCATTGATTTAACCATTTCTTCAGATACAACGCCGGGAGCGGAAACGCCCAGAAAAATATCTGCACCTTTCATTGCGTTAGAAAGCGTACCTGTAAGTTTTTCTCTGTTTGTAATAGTTGCCATATATGCTTTTTCGCCGCTTAATCTCTCGTCTCCCTCACAAAGGATCCCCTTACTGTCGCAAAGAGTAATATTTTTAGCTCCCATATTAAAAAGATGCTTTGCAATAGCGACGCCTGCTGAACCTGCACCGTTTAAAACGATTTTAACCTCGTCCATTTTCTTGTCAACAATTTTAAGTGCATTTATTAGACCTGCCGCAACAATAACGGCAGTACCGTGCTGGTCATCGTGGAAAATAGGAATATCGCAGATTTTTTTTAATTTCTTTTCAATTTCAAAGCATCTGGGAGCGGCAATGTCCTCAAGATTTATTCCGCCGAAACTACCGCTTATAAGATAAATTGTTCTTACTATTTCATCAACATCCTTGCTTCTTACACAAATAGGGAAAGCGTCAACATCACCGAATTCTTTAAATAAGGCACATTTACCTTCCATAACAGGCATACCCGCCTCAGGACCGATATCGCCTAAACCGAGAACCGCAGTACCGTCTGTTACAACGGCAACAAGATTGTTTCTTCTTGTAAGAGAAAAAGATTTTTCATAATCCTTGTTAATTTCAAGACAAGGCTCTGCAACACCGGGAGTGTAAGCAAGAGATAAGTCCTCTGATGTATTAATAGGAACACGGGTAACAACTTCAATTTTACCGTTCCAATCGTAATGTCTTTTCAAAGATTCTTCTCTGTAATTCATAGGTGCAACTCCTTATTTTAAATATAATTGTCAAAACTTATAATATTATAAACTTATTTGTGATATTTTACAAGCATGAAAACGAATAATGTTTTGACAACGTGTAGGATTACAATTGATGTGTTACAGTAAGGAAAAAAAGAGTAGCGAATAGAAAACCTCTGTGTTACAGTTAAGTTGTGAAACAAAAACAACAGGAGGGAACTATTCGCTATGAATACTGTAACATAAACAATGTACTTTAGGCAAGCATTAATTAAATATTCTCAGAAATATGGTGTAACTAAGGCGGCAATAAGATATAAAACAAATAGACAATATGTTTACAGGTGGTTAAAAAGATATGACGCTACACTTCAGTCATTAGCTGACAAGTCCCACAGGCTAAACTATCATCCAAATCAACATACAGAAAAAGAGTAAATGCTTTTAAATTACCTATACATTGTATTCAAAATAATAATGGTATGGAATTTACAAAACGTCTGTGTGCGTCTGAAAAGTCTACTGAAACCCTGTTTGAGGTTCGCCTAAAACATTATGGAATTGAGCATAAGATAATCAGACCTTATATCCAAGACATAACGGTAAGTTCGAGAGAAGTCACAGAAAGAATAATGAATATTTTTATGCTGCTCATAAGTTTTATTCATTTGATGATTTTAAAAAGCAACTTGCTGTACACAGCAGAGCATATAACAAATTCCCTATGCATACTTTAAATTGAAAATATCCTGCCGACTATAATAGTGATTTACTTATCGTAGCCATATTGACAGTATTTTAAATAAAAAACCAAAATTTCATGACTTTTAATCAAGGTGTCCGGAGTTCGAATCTCCGATGGGTCACCATACAGAGCGGATTATATAGCTTCTACAAAGCTACATAATCCGCTCAGTATTATATAATTTAGAAATTAGAAAGTTACGGTACACTGCTTTGCGGCGGCTGTACGAACCTACACGTTCTTTTTAATAACGGACTTTAATGCGGGTCTACAAACAGTTCGTCAGAATTATCTGATGTATTGAATTTTATTTGCAAAAGAGTAAGACCTGTCCCGGTCAAACAGAACAGGTCTTGAGAAATTTATCAATATTCAAGTAAGATATAGTGCAACTATTAAAAAAACATGCCCATGAATATTTGTAGTCATTGCGGTGCTCATCAGGGATGAAATTTTGTGTATAGACAAGTCAATGAAATGATTAGTTTTATGCAAAAAATTGATTTTATTGAATAACATTTTGCATATACTGTCCCTCGGAGGGACACAAAAATAATTTATAATGTAGGTTTTATAATTTTGAAACACATCATTGACAAGCCTACATGAAACAAATATTGTTTTTGACAACGGAGTAAAATTGATATATTATATAATATATGCGAGCAAATTGAACAGTTGCGGGCAAATGTCGAAAGGCATTGTCCGAGGAAAGTCCGAGCTCCACAGAGCAAAAATAACGGCTAACGGCCGCCGAGGGTGACCTCAGGGATAGTGCAACAGAAAATTACCGCCGATATATACTAAACTCCAATCAAAGTTTAGTATAAATCGGTAAGGATGGAAAGGCGAGGTAAGAGCTCACCGGAGTTAAGGAGACTTAACTGCCGTGTAAACCCTATTTGGAGCAACACCGTGGTAGGACAAAAACGCTTGCTCGGCGTGTCCTTAGGAGGTGGCATTGAGCAGAGATGGCAACATTCTGCCAAGATAGATGACTGTTCACGACAGAACTCGGCTTATAGATTTGGTCGCAGATATAAAAGCACTTTGGTAATTCCAAGGTGCTTTTTTTGTAAATATCAATACAGGTCACAATAAAAAATTATAAAAGTCCTGACAATGGGACATATTAAAATTTTACGAACAAATGTTCTAAAAACTATTGAAAAAGTGAAATTTATCTGCTAAAATTAAATTACAAGGCTGAAGCCCCGCAGGCTTGTACGAAAAATTACAGCATTTTACAGGGAAGGAATGGTAAGATGAATGATATAAAAACAGTAAGCTATTTTGATATGGCAGAGGAATATTTTAAATCAGCAGATAATTTGCAAAGATTAATAGAAAAATTAAAGTCTGATAAAGAACTTAAGGCAAAAAATCCGAAGGAATATAACTCAAATATTTCACAGGTGCGTGCAATTTATTCAGACTGTATGCAAACGGGAAATCTTTTGAAAGAAAGGGCAAAAAGGTACGAAATTGCGTAATACTTTAGTTAATTTTAACGACGAAAATAAAGATTATCTTTATTATGAATTTTATAAGCAAAATCAGGGAAAAACCCATAATCCCAAAAAATCAATGCTGAAATTTATTGCAAAAAGTGCAGATATTACGCTTACTGAAAAACAAAAAATGTATTTTAACGAATTTTTTATAAACGGAAAAACAGTAAACCAAATTGCGATGAAATTTGGCAGAGATAAGTCGACGGTATCCCGCCAAATTACCAGAGTAAAGCAAAAGCTTAAATCACTTACACCGTTGTATTTTAATTAAACTACAATATTATTTGACAAAATTAAAAATAGACGTTATTGGAAATTTTATAAAAATTAAAATTTAAATTTCCTAAAATAAGTAAGACCGACTTGCAAAAGTAAGCCGGTCTTATTATGTATCAGTTATAAAGCAAAATCTTCGGGTGAAAACTGCTGCAAAGCAGGTGAGGATTTAGGAACTCTTTTTAAAGGATTATATTCAAATTTTTTGCATTTTTCATTTATAATTTCCTTGTTTTTAGTGCAAACATAGGTTTTATTTTCAAATTTTGCAAGCTCACAGTATTCGCAGCTTGGTTTAATATTGTTGCCGAAAAGTTTTTTCATAATTACACCTCCGAATTTTTGTAATAATAATATTCTTGAATCTCAATATATAATATAGTAATATGTTTTTGAAAGGAATGATTATTTTGAATTTTAACTCAAAGACAAATTCTATTAATAATAAAGATACCATACCGTACATAACATATAATTCTTTGTCAGAAATAAGTTTTATCAATCATGCTTTTTCAACTCGTTTAGGAGGAGTATCAGAGGGCATTTATTCCTCAATGAATATGGGATTTAACAGAGGTGATAACCCTGAAAATGTAACGAAAAATTATAAACGCTTTTGTAAAAGTGCAGGCTTTGAATATGAAAGTCTTGTTGCTTCGGCACAGGACCATAATACTTATGTAAGAGTAGTAACATCAGCAGATAAAGGAATTGGTATTTATAAGCCCCGGGATATGCAAAGCGTAGACGCATTAACGACTAACGAAAGGGGCGTTACATTAGTTACATATTATGCTGATTGTACACCTTTGTTTTTTGTAGATAAAAAAAATAAAGCTATAGCTCTTGCTCACGCAGGCTGGAGGGGAACTGCGGCGAAAATTGGAGCTAAAGTAATTGATACAATGGAGCAAAATTTCGGAACAGATCCGTCGGATCTTATTTGTGCAATCGGACCTTCGATTTCAAAATGCTGTTATGAGGTAGATAAGGAGTGTGCAGATAATTTTCTTGCATTAAAAGACCTAAATCCAAATGATTTTGTAACAGAAAAGTCTGACGGTAAATATATGCTTGATTTGCTTGAAGCCAATCGGCAAATATTAGTAAGCAAAGGAGTTAAAGCGGAAAACATAACAGTAAGCGACCTTTGTACCAATTGCAGCAGCGAGCTTTTGTGGAGCCACCGTGCAACAAAAGGGCAGAGAGGCGTTATGTGTGCAATGATGTGCATAAAATAGTAATTTAAATAAAAAGTCAAATTGTTTTAATTTTTCCGTTTTGGGCAAAGGGAATATTTTTAACGGAAAATTCTTTGCCGTTTAAATAATTTAAAATTCCCGCATCCTCAGAAAAATTAAAAATTAGCTTATAAGAATAAAGTGCCTGATATTTCATTTTATCGGGTACTTTTTTATTTTTCGAATACTTGCTGTCTCCGATTAAAGGGTGACCTATTGATGCCATATGTGCTCTAATCTGATGCGTTCTGCCTGTTAAAAGTTCAATTTCAACAAGGCTCGTGCCGTCTTTCTCATCAAGCACATTATAAAGCGTCTTGATCTTTTTACTTCCCTCTATCCGTTTGTTCAAAACAGTTACCTTGTTTTTCTTTTCATCTTTTATAATATACCCTACAAGGCAATCGCTCTTTTTATTTAAAATTCCTTTTACAAGACAAAGATAAAATTTTTTAATCTCTCTGTTTTTCATTTTTGCATTTAAAATCCTGAGGGTTTCCGCATTTTTAGCGGCTATAACAATACCGCCTGTGTTTCTGTCAATTCTGTTTACAAGAGCAGGCGTAAAGGAATTTTCATTTTCGGGGTCGTATTCTTGTTTATTGTATAAATAATGTAATATCCTTGATATAAGAGAGTCAAAGTGATAGTTTTTATCGGGGTGAACGATAAGGCCGGGTTTCTTGTCAATAAGTATTATATTTTCATCTTCATAGACTATATCAAATTTAGCAGGTGCTTTTAAAAATTCATATTCTTTTTCATTAGTAATGTTTTCAAAAAACTCATCTTTAATGTAAAAAGTTAAAATATCCCCTTCATTAAGAAATACTTCCTTGGAACATTTTTTACCGTTTAATTTTATATATTTAGTTCGGATATATTTATACATTAAAGATTTTGGCATTGTTTTAAATTTCTTCATTAAGAATTTGTCTAATCTTTGATTAGCGTCATTTTTCTTAATTTCCAGAGTTCTCATAAAATCACCTGTAGTTATTTTAAATAATTATAACAGTAAATTTTAGTATATTCAACACAATGTATTAAAAATTCATAGTGCTTTTCTACAAATTCATTTCCGTCACAATACAGATTATCTTGTACAATCAGGGTGTCATTAAAAGATGCCGCATATATTCAGCTTAAATTAGCAAATTCCCTTTAAAGTTTTCTATAAAACAGTTATTAAAAACCCTTTATTATAATTATTAAGATTTTATTGCCAAAAATTTTTTCATTCACACATTTTATCAAATTAAATATTATGATAAAGGGTGATGATGATGAACAGCTGCAATTCGCTATTAAAAACAGCAGCGGCATTTGGTGCAGGAATGCTTACGGCAACCGTCTTTCCCTGTGAATTTGTAGTGATAACTGCGGCGGTTACCATTGTTATTGTCTGTATAAAATGTTGCAGGAGGTAAATATATGAAAGTAATACTTATAGAAAAACCGAAATTTATATCTTTTTTTCTAAGAAAGCTATATGGAATAAAAAAGGTAGAGCCGTTGCCGCAATAACATAATTCATACTAATCGATGGTTAGTATGAAATTTGAGTTTAGCTGAAGAATGTCAATATAAAAAGAAGCTTTCACAAAAAGCAGTTTGATGCAGTACGAATTAATTGCAGAAAATACAGCGAATAATTGTGGAGAAATAGCTGTTTTAAAGTATATTGAATATTTTTCAACAAATCTTTAGCATAACATTAGTTAATATGCATAAAAAATGCAGCGCTGAATGGTTAAAGTAACAAAAATTACTTTCATTCAGCGTTTCTGTTTGCATTTCATCATTTTAGATAATATAATAAATTTAGCAATATTCATATGGAATTTTAGGAGGGAGTTTTGATGAATAAGAATATAAAAAATATTATATGTATAACTATTTCATTTGTATTGATGATTTTATGCTGTTCTGCAATAATATTTACGGTTAACGCTGCGACAAATAAAAATACCGCTCAGTCTGCGTCTGATGAACTTAATGTAACATCATCATCAAATCTTGCGTCGTCAGTTACAAAGACTTACTCAAATGAAGATACTGTTAATATAAAGCTTTATTTACAGTGTCAGAACTACATTGCAAACGGAGAGTATGAAATTACATATGATTCTTCAAAGCTTAAGTTAAGTAATTCCAACTTCGATTCAATCGGAAAAATTAAAATTACTCCTGATATAAGTAAAAATGGCGGAGATGTAATTAATGCTGATAATCCCGGTGAGATTAAAGGCAATTACTCAAGTGTTCTTGATCCATATGATTTTTTTACAGAAAAAGCGTTATTTGATGTTACGTTTGATATAATCGGAACAGGAAATACGACAGTAAGCTTTAAGATGATGGAAATGGATTCGTTTAATACCTCAACGAGCCAAACAGCAATGCTTATTTTTAATGGAAGTGCATTAGATTCATTTAATCAGTCGGCAAAAGCAAATTTTAAAATGTCTGATACAACACAGCCCGGCTCATCAAATACAAATACGGACAAAGTTTTAGGAGATGTAGATTTAGACGGAGATATTAATGTAAAGGATGCGACCTTAATCCAGCTTTACTGTGCACATCTAAACACATTAACAGAAGAACAGCTGTTAAATGCAGATGTAGATAACGATAACGATGTAAATGTAAAGGATGCAACACAAATTCAGTTGTTTACAGCCCATCTTATTGCAGGTTTTAATTAAATAAAAAATAAAAATTGTAAGCTCGTGGTGTTTATTACATCACGAGTTTTTCTTTTGTAAAAGATGTATTTTTATAAAATAATTTTTGTAAATACAATTCACCCAATAAAAGAGAAAATAATATTATATTACAAAAATATATTAATTTATTATAATTCAAATTATCGTAAAAAATATTGACATTGTGACGGTTAAGTGATAAGCTATAAATGTAAATATATGGAAATTTAGTGGTATATTTCTAATTTTGTAATAAAAAGTGAAATGTTCGTATTTTTCCATATAAAATTAAAATTATAAGGGGAGGTCAATTATGAAAAAATTAAAAATTGTAGTATCTTGTATTTTGGCAATGGTTATGCTTGCGGTGTCTACCGTGCCTGTTTTTGCAAATGAGGAAGATGATTTGTCTATTGCAAAAGCTCAGGTTTTAGATTACGCATACCAATGTGAAAGTTTATATGTTTTTTATTATCATATGACACCTATTGATGTACCAATTTGGTCTAATGAATCAACACAAAGAATGAAAGATGTAGTTGAAAAGGTAAGAAATGAAGTTGATAATTGTGCAACTATTGAAGAAGTAGATGACTATCACGCTTTACTTGATGATGCAGTAGGTAAAATGTGCATATCTTCAAGTGAACTTCAATGGATGCTTGATTATATGAAAAATGATTACAACTCAACAGGCTATTATGAAGATGAAACCTATTCAGAATTAAAAAATATTTATGAAACTGCACAGTCTGCAATTAAATCAGGTATTGATATTGATATTCACAATGCTTATATTGATATGAGAAATGAGTTAAATAAGCTTTGCGGATATAATCTTGTAAGATATGATGTTAATATGGACGGTGAATTTAATATTAAGGATTGTACACTTATGCAATTAAAATTAGCTGATTTAATGGATTTTAATTCATCTCAGAATTATGTTGCGGGATTTTACCATAACTCAACTATTAAAGAGGTTACAGAAAAACAATTAATGCTTGCAAATTTAAGTGATATTGAATATGTTAAAGAAATAGAAACAAATTTTGTAGAACTTGATCCAAGTATCAGAAATTACTTAGGCACAGACTATGAAACATCAAACCCTATGTATAATTATGACAGATATGTTTGGTGGACGTAATATAATATCATTAAGAAAAGAGAGATTATAAAATGAATAAAATACATTACTGTATATGTTTGTTATTAATTTTTTTATTGATAAGCCTTATATTGGTTATTCCTGTTTATGCAGAAGAAAACTCAAGCGATACTTGGGAAGTCGGAGAAGTCAGTGATTCCGGCCTTTTAAATGACGGCTTTGAGCCTGATGTTGTAAAAAAACTAAAGCGGATGGTTTTACACCCACTACTTTATCATATTATGATCCAAGAACCACAAATTCAGAAACTCCTGTAAAAAATCAGGGAAATATAGGTGCTTGCTGGGCGTTTGGTACAACAGCAATGCTTGAAAATGCTGTTTTTAAAAATACTGGATTAAAATACAGTTATTCTGTACAATCAATGCGTATTATTACAAGCAATTTATTATATAACACATTTCACCGTTCGCCTGATTACGGGTATATTAATAGAAATGCATATGATGGAGGTACTGTAACATTAGGTATATCGTATTTATCACATAGAAACAATCCTATTACAAATGATAAATCATGGGTTGCTCCAAATTATGAATCAAGCATACCTTTTACATATAAAACATTAGATACAAATGGCATATATCAAGATTTTGGTGCTGTTTGGCCTTCAAATATTAATACTTCTTATGCAAATGCTTATGCTACAGAAATAGAATATATCCCAACAGAATTAGAGTATATAAAAACTTATGTTTTGAAATATGGAGCGGCTTATTTATCATTTTGTATGAATAATTATAATCCTGAAACTTACGCAATATATAATGATAATGTTGTTGGTAATTTAATGCATGGAGTAGCTATTGTCGGTTGGAATGATAATTATTCAAAAGAAAATTTTAACAAGGGAAATCAACCTAAAAACAACGGAGCATATCTAATAAAAAACAGTTGGGGAACAGATTGGGGAGACAACGGATATGCATGGGTTTCTTATGAAGATAAATCTTTATTTGCTGGAGGAAGTCAATGTGCAGTAGTTAAAGATGTAGCACCTGTATCAAAAAATGAATATGTGCTATCTTATGACTTTACGCCTCCTACAAATATACAAAGTGTTAATTTAACAGGAAGCAATAATACAGTTGCAATGGCAAATGTTTTTGATGTATCAGAATTAGCAGATGAATATGGAAAAATAGATAAAGTAACCCTATATTCTCAGAATATCGGTTCATTTTATAAGGTGTATGTTGTCCCTATAAATACAAATGATGTAAAATTACCTGAAATGGATAAATTAGGTGCTGTAAAAGCACAGGGAACAATTGATTTTTCAGGATATATAACTGTGGATTTTAACACTCCATATATTTTAGATGCAAATACTAAGAAAGTAGCAATAGTTGTAAAATTTACTGTTGATAAAGAAGAAACTTCAACCGTGAAACTATATAAAGAATCTAATCAGGTTGGCTATGGCTATATGCCATTGACATACCCTGGCGAAAGTTATTATTATGCAAATGGAATATGGAAAGATATTACAGGGGGAGAAATAAGTAATGTTGGTAACTTTTGCATAAGACCAACACTTGTAAGAAGAACTTCAGTTACTAAAAATTCTACGTTATCTACAAATCAAGTAAGGTATCAAGGAAAGGCTATAAATTTAAACGTATATTTAAATGGAAATCAGCTTTATTCCATAAAGAAAAACGGTACAACACTTCTTTATCAGGATACTGATTTTTTATACTACGGAGGTACAATTTCGTTAAGAAAATCTTTTCTTGATAGTTTAAGTAAAACTTCTCCTACAAATATTGTTTTTGAGTTTACTGACGGCAATTCGCAGACATTAACAATTTTACCTAAATCAAAGTTAACATCTGCAAGCTTTAGTGGAAAGATTGCTCAAGGGAAGAATTTAATTGCTTCAGTGCAAAGTGAAACAGGTAAGGTTACTTATTATGTTTCATATCAATGGCAATCTTCTTCAAACGGAACGACATGGTCAAATATAAGCGGAGCAACAAGCAATATATATAAATTAACAAATAATGAGTTTTTAAAATATGTAAGATTAAAAGTTTCTTCAAATAATAATTCAGTTTACTATTATCCGAATACTATATATTCTGCAAAGTCTTCAACAAAGGTTATAATTTTCGGTGATGTTGATTTAGACGGTGAGGTTACTGTTAATGATGCAACAAAAGTTCAGCTTTATGTATCACACTATACAACTTTAAACGCAGAACAGCTTTATGCGGCAGATGTAGACGGTGACGGAGAAGTTACTGTAAAAGATGCCACATATATTCAACAGTATGTTGCAAATTTAATTTCCAAATTTCCTGTTGAATGATAAATTAATAACTATAATATTATTTATAAAACCGCAGAGCTTTCTGCGGCTTTATTTTTACCAATAAAAACTCCCTTACCATTAGATTTTTATTAATCAAATTTTTAAATTTAGTCATAAACAAGTTCCCTCCATAATATATGTGTTATAGAAACAAAAAGTTTAAAAGGAGAGAATAATATGGATTTTAACCTTGAACCACAAAACATAGGCACATCATTAACATGTCTTGATAGTGTCAGTGAACAGGCAGTAGATATAGATTTAACCCTGCCTGATTATTGTCCCGACATTGAAAAAATACTTAAATGCACGTTAACTCCGCAGATTTTCAGCAGAAATCTTAACGGCGGCCAGCTTGTAATCGACGGGGCATCAATTGTGCAGATCCTTTATGTAGACGCAGTAAAAAAGAACATTCGTTGCTGTGAGCAGACAATACCTTTTTCGGCGGCATTTAATTTAAAAGAGCCATCGGAAAATTATATTATACTTACCGATACAAAATCTGAATACATAAATTGCCGAGCCTTAAGTCCCAGAAAATTAGTCTTACACGGTGCTTTTTCATTGTATGCGAAAGTTATTTCCAAGAAGTTTGAACAAATTTATTCTTCTTCGGACGATGAATCGTTGGAAGCTAAATCAGAAAAAATAACCTGTTTTGAACTTTCAAGTCTTTGTCAGGAGCAGTTTTCCGTAAGCGAGGATATATCTGTTGCCAACAAACCGAATGTTGAGGCTATTCTTAATAAAAAGGTATGCGTAAATGTAACAGATACAAGAACAATTCCAGGAAAAATAATGGTTAACGGTGAAGTTAATTTAAAACTGCTTTATCTGTCAAATCTTGAAAACTGTGATGTAAATCAGCTTGATTATATGCTTCCGTTCAGTCAGGTAATAGACTGTGAAAGCATAAACGAAGAAACTATCAACGATATAACGGTTCAGGTGCTTTCATTTGATGTACATTTAAAATCAGATATGCTCAGCGAAGCTCCCGTAATTTCACTTGATGTTAAGCTTTCTGCAAGCGTGGTAGGCTATAATAAGCTGGAAAAAGAGATAATAACAGATGCCTACTCAACAAAATATTTAACCGAGCTTGATTTTGTAACTCCCAATTTAATTGAAAGCTGTAATCCTTTAAAGGAAACTGTAATGGAAAAATCAACTCTTGATTTAGGAGACGTAAAAATATCTAAGGTTATAGATTTATACAACGAAACCTGTATGATTACTCCTGTTATAACAGAAGACGGTCTAACCGTGACAGGCAAGGCAAATGTCTGCATACTTGCCTTTAATCAGGAAGATTTCCCGATTTATATTGAAAGAATGATGGAATTTGAACAGTTGTTTGCCTTAACGGATGAATTCAATTGTGTTTCAGATCCAAGTGCGTCAATTAAGAGCTTAAGCTACCGCTTAACTGATGATGATAAAATAGAGGTAAGATGCGAGGTTATGCTTAAGCTTGAACTGAAAAACAATAAACTTCATACCTGTGTTTCCAAGGTTTTTTCACCTGAAGATAAAGAAATCACACCAAGCGATTATGCTCTTACTTTATATTATGCACAAAAAGGTGAAAAGCTTTGGGATATAGCAAAACGGTATAACACAAAGCTGAATTTACTGACACAGGAAAATTCCCTTGATACAGAAGTTTTAGAAAATCCTGAAATGCTTCTGATACCAAGCGTTTAAGGAGGAAATACAATGGAACAAAAAAACGTATATCATGATATTTCACAAAGAACAAACGGAGATGTTTATATCGGAGTAGTAGGTCCCGTTAGAACAGGTAAATCCACATTCATAAAAAGATTTATGGATACTCTGGTCATCCCGAATATAAATGACGACAATCTGCTTAACCGTACGGTAGATGAGCTTCCCCAATCCTCGGCAGGCAGAACGATAATGACGACCGAGCCTAAGTTTATTCCCGAGGAATCAATAGAAATATCACTTTCAGATAATGCAAATCTCAACGTAAGAATGATAGACTGCGTAGGATATGTTGTAAACAGTTCGATGGGATATGTAGAGGACGATCAGCCCCGAATGGTAAAAACACCGTGGAGTGATGAGGAAATTCCATTTGACAAAGCGGCTGAAATCGGAACAAAAAAGGTAATTACAGACCATAGCACAATCGGACTTGTTATTACAACAGACGGCTCAATAAGCGATATTCCCCGAGAAGATTACAAAGAAGCTGAAGAAAGGGTAATAAACGAGCTGAAAGAAATCAATAAACCTTTTATAGTTCTTCTCAATTGCCTTGAACCTCAGTCATCATATGCAAGGCAATTGGCATCGGATTTAAGCGCAGAGTATCAGGTGCCCGTATTGCCTGTAAGCTGTTTGGAATTGGATGAAAACGAGATAAAGCGGATACTTGCCCAGCTTTTGTTTGAGTTCCCGATTAAAGAAATCCGTATTGATATTCCAAAATGGGTCGTATCACTTGAAAAGGAGCATTGGCTTAAATCTGGAATATTTGATGTTATTAAAGCTTCCTCACAAAAAATCGAAAAAATTCGTCAGGTACAGGAAGTTATTACAAACATTTTAAAGTGTGAATACATAGTTTCCTGCCAGATTGCAAACCTTAATTTAGGAAAGGGTCAGGCCACATTTTCAATTATGATAGAGCCTAAGTTGTTTTATAAGGTCCTTTCAGAAAAAACAGGTATTGAAATTAATGATGAGGGTGAGCTTTTAAACTGTATTTGCACTCTTTCTGAAAAGCAAAAAGAATTTGATAAGATCGCACAGGCTTATGAGCAGGTACAGGCAACAGGCTACGGTATAGTAATGCCGTCAATTGAAGAACTTGAACTTGAAGAACCTCAAATTATTAAGCAAAGCGGTAAGTACGGAATCCGTCTGAAAGCAAGTGCGCCGTCAATCCATATGATGAAAATACATACCAAAACAGAGGTAACACCAATTGTAGGCAGTGAACAACAATCTCAGGAGCTTGTAAGTTATCTGTTAAAAGAATTTGAAGAAAACCCCGTAAAAATCTGGGAATCCAACATATTCGGCAAATCAGTTCACGAACTTGTAAATGAAGGTCTGCATAATAAATTGTACAGAATGCCCGCTGACGCACGAGCAAAAGTAGGAGAGACAATAGAAAAAATTATTAACGACGGCTGTAACGGACTTATCTGCATAATTCTTTAGTAAACGTACAATATTTATCTGTAAATTATCCGTTAATTATTTAACAAATTATTTATTAACATTTATTAAAATCTGGTTAAAATTCCAAAATAAAAAAACCCCCATATTTTTTGTTGAAATTATACATATCTTAAAGTATAATTTATTGTATAATGAAATAAATATGGGGGTGTTCCGATAATGGAAGATTTTATGAGTAAAGTCACCACTTCGGCAACAATGCTTTTAACAGGTTTTACCGTAGTTTTTTCAGTGCTTATACTGCTTATTTTAATTATTTTTATTTACGGAACCGTAATTACCAAAGCCCAGCAAAAAAGCAAGGAAAGCAAAGAGAAAAAATTAAAAACAAAACAGGTTGGGTCACAAATTGCAGCAGTACAGAATACTCCGTCAGTTTCTGTTACAAATGCTTTGTCAAGTAATGAAATTTCCGGTGAAATCGTTGCAGTTATTTCAGCCGCTGTTGATAGTATGTATGGTTCAAATACAAAAGTAAGAATTAAAAATATTAAAAAATCAGGCACAAGAAGTGCTTGGGCGAATGCCGGCATTCTTGATAATACAAGACCATTTTAAGCAAACGGTGATTAAGAGTTTATACAGAAAGGAATTTCAAACATGGAAATAATCGATGGATTTTTAAAAGCCGTAAACGGCGTTTTTGAAAGCTCCGGTTTCACAAGCTTACAATGGCAAAACTATGTAATGATCGGTGTTTCAATCATTCTTATGTATCTCGCAATTCGCAAGCAATATGAGCCGCTTTTGCTTTTACCAATTGCATTCGGTATGTTGCTTGTAAACCTTTGCCCTGAAATTATGGCGGCACAGGAAACACATTTAATGACAGCAGAGGAGTGTATAGCGGCAAAAGGAAGCATAGAAGGTTATGCCACGACTATAATTGACGGTGTAACTTATTATGATGTTCCAACATACGGCGGACTTCTTTATTATTTATATCAGGGCGTAAAGCTTGGAATTTATCCTCCGCTTATTTTTCTTGGAATAGGTGCAATGACAGACTTTGGTCCTTTAATCGCAAATCCTAAAAGCTTTATTTTAGGTGCTGCTGCACAGTTAGGTATATTTATTACATTTATCGGGGCAATTTTTCTCGGCTTTACAGATGCACAATCGGGTGCAATCAGTATCATCGGCGGAGCAGACGGTCCTACTGCTATTTTTGTAACTTCAAAATTAGCGCCTGAACTGTTGGGCTCAATTGCTATTGCGGCATATTCATATATGGCGCTTGTTCCTATTATCCAGCCTCCGATTATGAAAGCTCTCACAACTAAAAAAGAGCGTTCTGTAGTAATGTCACAGTTAAGACCTGTTTCAAAACTTGAAAAAATAATGTTCCCGGTTATTGTAACAATCATTATTGCGCTTCTATTGCCTGACGCAGCTCCTCTTGTAGGTATGTTGATGTTAGGTAACCTTTTCAAGGAAAGCGGAGTTGTAGACAGAATTTGCAAAACAGCTCAAAATGAGCTTATGAATATCATCACAATTTTCTTAGGAGTAACGGTCGGCGCAACAGCAACAGGAACAAACTTCCTTAAACCTGAAACTTTAAAAATTATTGCATTAGGCCTTATTGCTTTCTGCTTCGGTACAGCTTTCGGCGTTTTGTTCGGAAAAATTATGTATAAACTTACCGGCGGAAAGGTTAATCCTCTTATCGGCTCGGCAGGCGTATCAGCAGTTCCTATGGCGGCACGTGTTTCACAAAAAGTTGGTCAAAGCGAGAACCCTTCAAACTATCTCCTTATGCATGCTATGGGTCCCAATGTTGCGGGTGTAATCGGTTCGGCAGTTGCAGCAGGTGTCCTTTTAAGCGTAATACCTCATTAATTATTTTTTACTGACAAAAGATTTTAAAAATCCTGTTTATTTGACAGGATTTTTCTTTTATTATTATTTCTTTTCGGAAATGTTACTATTAAATTCTAATTAAGAATAATAACTTGATATTATTTGTATATAATACTATTCAAGGAAAGTGGGGTTATACCTTTATGACAAAGGACTTTACGATTCAAAAAATATTTTCAATTATATTAAGACATATAAAGCTGATAATTTTAATTACGGTCATTGCTACTCTGATTGCATATACTTATACAACCTTTTATGTAACTCCTATGTATTCGGCTTCTGCAATAATACAGGTAAGTAACTATGACTATTCACAAATGCAAACTCAGGAAGAGACAACTCAGAACAGAGTTTATGTAAGCGACCTTACGTCTTCGGCAACACTTGCTGATTATTGTACGGTATTGTTTTTAAATTCTCCCGTAATGTCTGAGATTTTAGAGGATTGCACCCTAAATATTACCAGTGAAAATGAGACTAACTTTTTGAGAGTAACAGTTTCAAGCAGTGAGCCTGAGAAGGCCGCTGAAGTTGCAAATTCAGTTACAAAAGAAGCTCCAAAGCTGTTTTTAGAATACTATAAGGCCGGAAGAATAGATACTCTTCGTCCGGCAGATGTTCCGAAAGTTCCATCATATCCAAATGTGAGAATGAATGTACTATTAGGATTTATCGGCGGTTTAATTTTTGCCGTTTTATTGTCGTTGTTCCTTGATATTATTGATACTACAATTAAACCTGATGATGATTTGTTCAAAATATACGGAATTCCTGTTTTTGCAGAGATAGTTGATTTTGAGCGTGAGGAGAAGTAGTATATGAAAATTAAATTTAAAAGATACAAAAAAGATAATGATTCAAACCCTAAAGCCGTAATTAGTGAAAAAAGCAAATTTGCAATCGTTGAAGCATATAAAACGGCAAGAACAAATATAATGTTTTCACTTTCGGCATCTGAAAAAAAGTGCTTTGCCGTAACCAGTTTTTCAAAAGGCGATGGTAAAAGTACCGCTTCAACAAATCTTGCTATTTCTTTTTCAAAATTAAATAAAAAAGTAATTTTGATAGACTGTGATTTGAGAAGACCGAATATTCATAATATATTAAAGCTCGAAAACTCAAAAGGACTTTCAGACGTTATAGGTAAAATGTCAACATTTGATGAAGCGGTTGTAAAAAACGTTATCCCGTCTCTCGACATTTTAACATCAGGCACAATACCTCCCAATCCATCAGAATTAATTGGTTCGCCTGCTTTTGAAGAATTAATAAAACAAATTGAAAATGATTATGACTATATTATATTTGATACTCCGCCAATCGGAATAGTAGCCGATTCATTAATGCTAAAAAATCTTGTAGTAGGGTATTTGGTCGTTATAAGAGAAAGAAGTACGACCCACGGCGATGTTGAAAAGCTTATGGAAAACTTCAAGCTGGCAGACGCCAAGATTTTGGGCTTTTTGAAAGTTGGTTGTAATCCGAAAGAAAGAAAGAGTTATAAGAAAGGCTATTATTATCAATACTATTAATACAAAAAGCTCCCGTTTAAGGGGGCTTTTTGCCTTTTGAATGAAGAATTAAAATAAATTAGTATATCTACTGTATAATCAACAGTACAAAAATTTTCATATTTTGTATATTTTGCAGGATTTTTAAAAAACACTTGCAATTATCTGCATATCATATTAAAATAGAGAAGAAATTGAATGGAATATGAATATTTTTTTTGGGGTGACATCAAAAATGAATTATTTAAATGCAGATAAAGTACAGCTTGAAAAAGAATACGAGATTTTATCAAAGCAGTATGAAGACGCAAAGGGAAAGGGTTTAAAGCTCAATATGGCAAGAGGAAAGCCGGGTAATGAGCAGCTTGAAATTTCCAAGGAAATGTTAAATGTAATCAACAGTACCGCAACCTGCATAGCAGATGACGGAACTGATTGCAGAAACTATGGAAATCTTGAAGGTATAACGGAAAGCAGAGAATTATTCGCACAAATGCTTCAGGTAGAACCTTCAATGGTAATGGTGGGCGGAAATTCAAGCCTTAATATGATGTTTGACTCAATTTCAACAATGATGACAACTTCTATTGTAGAAGGAGAAAAACCGTGGTATGAGGTTAAAGACAGAAAATTTCTTTGCCCCGTTCCAGGTTATGACAGACATTTTAGTATAACGGAATATTTTGGTTTTGAAATGATAGCTGTACCTATGACAGAAACCGGCCCCGATATGAATGTTGTAGAAAAGCTTGTTGAAGATGACAGCTCAATAAAAGGAATGTGGTGTGTTCCTAAATATTCAAACCCTCAGGGTATCACATACAGTGATGAAACTGTAAAAAGAATTGCTGCATTAAAGCCAAAGGCAAAGGATTTCCGTGTAATATGGGATAATGCATACGCCGTACATGATGTAACAGATACACCTGATACGCTTCTTAATATTGTGGACGAATGCAGAAAGGCAGGAAATGAAGATTTACCTATTCTATTCTGTTCAACCTCTAAGATCACATTTCCCGGCTCAGGCGTTGCGGCGATGGCAGCGTCAGAGAATAATATGAAGGTATTTTTAAATAAATACAAATATCAGACGATAGGCTTTGATAAAATGAATATGCACCGTCATATGTTGTTCTTTAAGGATTATAACGGCGTTTTAGAGCATATGAAAAAGCATAAAGAAATATTAAAGCCGAAGTTTGAAATGGTAATTTCAAAGCTTGAAGAGCAGATCCAGGATACAGGAGTTGCTTCATGGACAAATCCGAACGGCGGTTACTTTGTAAGCGTAGACGTTTTGGAGGGCACAGCAAAAAGAGTGGTTCAGTTGTGTAGAGAAGCAGGCGTTGTATTAACGGGAGCAGGAGCAACTTATCCTTACGGAAAAGACCCTAAAAATTCAAATATAAGAATTGCACCGTCATATCCGCCTGTAGACGAGCTTGCAGACGCAATGGACGTTTTCTGTATATGTACAAAGCTTGCAGCTGCGGAAAAACTGTTAAATAAATAATTGTAAAGGCTGACTTAAATTTATAAGTCAGCCTTTTTATCTGTCATAAAACGACAATTTAATTCTAAATCAGAAAATAAGAAAAATTAAATATCAAAAATTGGCATTGAAATTTGTTAAAAAAGACTATTTTTAATGACATTTTTGTTAAAAATCTATTATTCCATTGACATTTAAATAAAAAAAAATTATAATAATTCTGTTATGCTTTACATAATGTATTTTTATATATTTTTGTAACAGCTCAAAAATTATTCGGAGGTCTAAGGCATGAAAAGAATTCCAAAGCCTGTATTCTTCATTGTGGCCTTGCTGATCCTTGTGTTTGCAGCAACATCAATCTTTGGTGTTTCATATTATGTAGGTGATAATAGGCAAACGATTATCAAGGGTTTAGGCGACATAAGATGGGGAATAGATATCAGGGGCGGTGTAGAGGCAACATTTAAGCCTGCCGGAGATTACAACGCAACTGATCAACAATTAGATTCAGCAAAAGCTATTATTGAAAACCGTATGATTTCAGAGGGTATTACAGATTATGAGTTGTACGCTGACTATAATTCAGACCGTATAATCGTTCGTTTTCCATGGAAAGACGGTGAAACAGAGCAGGATCCTGCTGCTGCTATTGATGAAATATCATCAACAGCTCAGCTTACATTCCGTCCCGGACAGGAATACACAGATGTAGAAATGGGTTCAGACGGAAACTATGTATATAAAACGCCTAAAGGCGAAACAGAAACAATTCTTATGGACGGTTCAGCAGTAGAATCCGCACAGGCGGGAGTAATAACCAACAATTCAGGTTCTAACTCAACAAAAGGCGGTTCACAGTATGTTGTAAATTTGACATTAAACAGTGAAGGTGCTGAAAAGTTTGCGGAAATAACATCAGAGTACAACGGAAAAACAGTATCAATCTGGATGGACGACGTTATGCTTTCCGCACCGACTGTACAAGCTGTGATTTCAGACGGAAAGGCACAGATCACCGGTGACTTTACTGCTGAAGAGGCAACAAGCCTTGCAAATAAAATCAACGCTGGTGCATTGCCGTTCCAGCTTGAAACTGTATCGTCAGGTTCAATCAGCTCAACACTGGGAGCTAACTCATTAACGGCAATGGCATATGCAGGCGTAATAGCATTAATTCTTATTGCAGTGTTTATGATAATTATGTATCGTTTGCCGGGCTTAATTGCAGCAATTGCACTTTTAGGTCAGGTTGGACTTTCAGTAGCAGCAATTTCAGGATACTTTACAGTATTGCCGTCATTTACAATGACACTCCCCGGTATAGCAGGTCTTATCCTTTCAATCGGTATGGGTGTTGACGCCAACGTTATTACGGCAGAGCGTATTAAAGAAGAAATGGTTTCAGGAAGAACATTGGACGGAGCCTTGGAAAGAGGTACAAAACACAGCTTGTCAGCTATTATCGACGGTAATATGACGATTATAATCGTATCAATTATCCTGCTTTTGGTATTCGGTCCTTCAAATATTCTCTCATGGCTGTTTGGCGCATCAACAACAGGTACCATTTATTCATTCGGTTACACACTTTTAATGGGTGTAATTTCAAACTTTATTATGGGCGTATTCTTCTCACGTATTATGCTTAAGAGTTCAGCAGGCTTTAAGTTCTTACGCCACAAATGGTTGTATGGAGGTGCTAAAGGTGAGTAATGATAAAGCAAATACTGTAACAGAAAATCAAATTACAGTCAACAGCAAAAAACCTATTGATTTTATCGGAAAAAGAAAAATTTTCTTTGGCATTTCAATTGCAATTATATTGATCGGTATAATTTGTAACTTTGTTTTCGGAACAAATCTTGATATTCAGTTTTCAGGCGGTGCAATGATTAAGTACAGCTATACAGGCGAGCTTGATACTGAACAAATGAAAAATTTGATTCAAAGTGAAACACCTGACAATCAGGTATCATTTGCAATCACACAAAGCATTATGAATTCTACTGAGAATTTGAATGCATATACTGTAACAGTTCAGTTCTCTGGAAATAAAGCAGTAAGTACAGATTTGCAGAAAAATCTGACTTCAAAGCTTCAGAGTGAATTTCCTGATAATGATTTCAAATATCTCGAATCAAACTCCGTTGATCCGACAATGGGATTCAGCTTCCTGCTTAAATGTTTGGCAGCGGTTGCCCTTGCAAGTATTTTGATGGTTATTTATGTAACAATCAGATTTAAGAAAATCGGCGGTTTTTCAGCAGGCGTTATGGGTCTTGTTGCATTGTTCCACGATGTGGCAATGATTTATTTCATGTATGTAATTTTCCGTATGCCTATTGACAGTAACTTTATAGCTGTTGTTCTTATGATTATAGGTTACTCTCTTAACGATACAATCGTTGTATATGACCGTGTAAGAGAAGAAAAGAAGAAAATGGGTTATAAGGCAGATATTGCAGATGTATTTAATGTTAGCTGTACAAGGGTTATGAGAAGATCAATTATAACTTCTTTAACAACTCTTGCGGCAATTGCTGTTGTATATGTTGTTGCAACAATTTACGGTATTACATCTGTTCAGGGCTTTGCTCTTCCGATGATGATAGGTATTATTTCAGGTTGTTATTCTTCATTGTGTATTGCAGGTCCGTTATGGGTAACATGGCAAAAGTATAAAGCAAAGAATCCAAAAAAATAATATTAATTGCTAAAGGGGCGTACTCCGGTACGCCTCTTTTTTAAAATAATGTTAATTTGATATTCAGACTGAGACATGTATAAGGAGTATATATGAAAAAACTGTTTGCTTCATTTTTTGTAATATTAATTATCTTATCACTTGCTTCCTGTAATTCAAAAGATAAAACAATGAGTAAAGAAGAGGGTAAACTTAATATTGTAGCAACAATTTTTCCATATTATGATTTTGTAAGAAATCTTACGGGAGACAAGGCAAATGTAAAAATGCTCTTATCACCGGGAGTTGAACCTCATCATTATGAACCGTCGCCCTCAGATATAATTGATATAAATAATGCGGATTTATTTATATATACAGGCGGAGAAAGCGATGAATGGGCAGAAACAATAGTAGAAAGTTTAGATTCTGATGTAAGAGTACTAAAACTTATAGATACAGTAAAAACATACAACGAAGAAGAAACAGATAAAACAGTTGGTGATGAAACAGACGAACATATTTGGACATCACCCCGAAACGCTGTTGAAATTACAAAAAATATTTCTCGGGAAATAAATTTACTTGATGAAAACAACAGAGATTATTTTAAGGAAAATTCAAAAAAGTACCTGTCACAGCTTACAGAACTCGATAATGAGTTTAAAAATATAACGAAGAATGCAAAAAGAAATAAAATTGTATTCGGAGATAGATTTCCGATTTTATATTTTGTAAAGGAATATAATTTAGATTACGAATGTGCATTTCCGGGGTGCAGTTCAGAAACAGAGCCGGGAATTGCTACCGTTAATCATTTAATAGATACAGTAAAAGAAGAAAAAATTCCTGTGATATTCTACCTTGATTTTTCAAATCAGGCGGTTGCCAACTTGTTGTGTGAGGACTCAAATGCAAAACCGATGCTTTATCATTCCTGTCACAATATAACACAGGAGGATTATAACAACGGTGAAACCTATATTTCTCTGATGAAAGAAAATGCAAAGGCAATAAAGGAGGCTTTAAATTAATGTCTTTAATTAAATTTGCTGATGTGTCAATAGGATATGAGGGGGTAAATGTTCTTTCAAATCTCAGCTTTGAAATTAATGCAGGAGATTACCTTTGTATAGTGGGAGAAAACGGTTCGGGTAAAACAACACTTATGAAAAGTATGCTGGGTTTAATTTCTCCAATAAGCGGAACGATCAGCTTTAATGACGGCTTAAAACAAAATCATATAGGCTATCTTCCTCAGCAAAGTAAAATTCAAAAGGATTTTCCTGCTTCGGTTTATGAGGTAGTTTTGTCAGGCTGTCTATCAAAAGGTTTTTTACCGTTTTATTCTAAGTTTCAAAAGAAAACTGCATTTGATAATATGCAGAAAGCAGGTATTTCTGATTTAAAGAATAAATGCTTCAGAGAGCTTTCAGGAGGTCAGCAGCAGAGAGCATTGCTTGCAAGAGCTTTATGTTCAACAGAAAAGCTTTTAATACTTGATGAACCCATAACCGGTCTTGACCCGATAGCCGCACAGGAACTTTATACCCTTATAAAACAGCTTAACCATAACGGAATAACCGTTATAATGGTGACCCATGATGTAAATGCCGCCATAGTTAATGCTTCACATATATTGCATTTAGAAAAAGAGACTTACTTTTACGGTACAACACATACCTATCTTCATTCAGATATAGGCAAAAGATTTTTAGTGACGGATTGTCCATGTGATAATTGTCAAAAAAATCATAGAGGAGGCGTCTGAAATGATAGCAGAAATGTTTACTTATAACTTTATTATCAGAGCATTTGTTGTAGGTATTCTTGTATCCCTTTGCGCTTCACTTTTAGGAGTTACACTTGTTCTGAAAAGATATTCAATGATTGGCGACGGACTTTCTCACGTAGGATTCGGTGCATTGGCAGTTGCGGCGGCATTAAACATTGCACCTTTAGAGGTAGCCGTTCCCGTTATAGTAATTGCCGCATTCCTTTTACTCAGAATATCTGAGAACAGTAAAATAAACGGAGATGCCGCAATTGCCATAATTTCCAGCACCGCTCTTGCAATCGGCGTATTTACAGCAAGTCTTTCAGGAATTAATACAGATTTAAACAGCTATTTGTTCGGAAGTATTCTTGCAACCTCAAACAGCGATGCGATAATGTGTGTTATTCTTGCGGTAATAGTAATTGTAATGTACTTTATTTTCTATAACAAAATATTTGCGGTCACTTTTGATGAAAACTTCGCAAGGGCAACAGGACTTAAACCATCTATATATAATATGGTAATTGCGTTGCTGACAGCGCTTACAATAGTTATCGGTATGAGAATAATGGGAACTCTTTTGATTTCAGCGCTGATAATTTTTCCTGCAATTACTTCAATGCGACTTTGTAAGAGATTTAAGTCGGTAATTGTATGTTCAGGTATTTTGTCCGTAATTTGCTTTTTTGCAGGTATGCTGATTTCTTATAATTACGATACTCCAACAGGTGCAAGCGTAGTTTTAACAAACTGTGCGGCATTTCTTGTGTTTTGGTTAATTTCAATAGTTAAGGTTAAGATTACAAAATCAAAAACAATAAGACACATAAATCTTTAAAATTAATAAGATAAAATGCGAAAGAGGCCGGCAAAAATCTGCCGACCTCTTTACTATGCAGAAAGCAAAATTAATAGTTTGGTAGAGCTTTTTTTAAAGCTCGAAGAGTTAAAGGGAGTTTGTTGCGGTCGCTCATAAAAAGGCATAACAGGTAATTTTGTTGCCTTGCAACATTTTCCCTTTCAGTCAATGTCGTCAAATTAAGAGAACTAAGGATTACATTAATATTAGCAGAAAAAGGCTCCCCTTAAGGGGAGCTGTCAGCGTAAGCTGACTGAGGGGTGGATAGCTGAACATTTCTACCCTTCCGTCACGACTCCGCCGTGACACCTTCCCTGTTAGGGAAGGCTTTTTCTCTCAAATGTTCTGCTTTAATCTAACCTTTTCCTAAGTTGAAGACATTGTCCTTACAGGGGAATTTCTCGTCAGAGGAAGTCTTTTACTGCTAAAACTTAATGAAACCCATATTCTCTTAATTGTCGATATTTCCCCTTTGTCTGTCAAATACTAGGAACAGCGTTACAAATTAATTTATATACTTTTGTCAATAATTTTTTCTGCACATTTAATTCCATCAACTGCGGCGGATACAATTCCGCCTGCATATCCTGCACCTTCACCGCAGGGATATAAACCTTTAATTTTAACAGATTCCATATTTTCATCTCTTAAAATTCTGATAGGAGAGGAGCTTCTTGATTCAACTGCGGTAAGTAAAGCGTCATTATCTGCAAAGCCTTTCAGCTTATTGTTTAAAAGTGGAAGTGCATCTCTGAAAGAATTGCATACAAAGTCAGGTAAAATATCGTCCATTTTGCAAAAGTTTGTGCCGGGTCTGTAGCTTGGTAAAACTTCGCCAAATTCTTTTGAATTTACGTTATTTAAAAAGTCTCCTACCCTTTGTACAGGAGCATAATAATTTTTTCCGCCGCAAATAAATGCTTTTTCTTCAAGCTCTCTTTGAAGATACATTCCTGCAAGCTTGTGGTCTGATTTAAAATCATCGGGAGTAATTCCAACGAGCAATGCAGAATTTGAGTTGATTTCATCACGGGCAAAGTTACTCATTCCGTTTGTAACAAGGCGTTTTTCCTCACTTGCCGCCGCAACAACTTTTCCGCCGGGACACATACAAAATGTGTAAACTCCTCTGCCGCTTTTCAGGTGGACGTTTAGCTTGTAGGGAGCGGCACCTAAATTTTTGTTACCTGCAAAATCTGCATATTGACTTCTGTCAATTTTTTCTCTTAAATGCTCAATTCTTGCACCTATTGCAAAAGGCTTTTGTTCAATAGGAATTCCTGATTTGTAAATTTCTTCAAATGTATCTCTTGCACTGTGACCGATGGCAAGAACAATGGTGTCTGATTCAATAATTTTTTTGCTTCCATTTTGTATAACTTCTGCACCGATAACATTGTCATCTTTTGTTTTAATAGAAGTTAATTGCGTTTCAAATAAAACTTTTCCGCCTAAATTTATAATTTCTTCTCTTATATTTTTAACTGTATTTCTTAATTTGTCTGTACCGATATGAGGCTTTGCGTTGTATAAAATTTCTTTTGGAGCACCGTGTTTTGCAAATTCCAATAGTACCTTTCTTGCTCTTGTGTCTTTAGTACCTGTGTTTAATTTTCCATCGGAAAAAGTTCCAGCACCGCCCTCGCCAAACTGAACATTTGATGTTGTATTGAGTTTTCCCGTAAGCCAAAAAGCTTCTACATCTTTAATTCTTTCATCAATTTTTTTCCCACGTTCAATTAAAATAGGTTCTGCACCTGATTGGGCAAGAATAAGAGCGGAAAATAAGCCCGCAGGACCTGCGCCTACAACTAAAGGTCTGCCTATTCTATATCCAAACTTGTTTATTTTATATCCATATTCCTCTGTAATTTGCGCATTTTTGCATTTAGCTCTTGACAAACAAACATTTTCATTGGCGTTTATATAGACATCGACAGTAATAATAAAATGAATTTCCTGCTTTTTTCTTGCGTCTATTGATTTTCTGAAAATTGAGTATTTTAATATATCATTTTTTGAAATTCTAAGACTTTTACAGATTTTCTTTTCTAAATCATCACTACCGTAATTTACAGGTAAATGTAAATCAGTAATTCTAATCATATACTTTCTCCTGCAATAATTCCGCTTGCAAAAGCAAAATGCAGGTTGTAACCTCCGCAGTCTCCGTTAATATCAATTAACTCACCGCATATGTATAAACCCTTGACGATTTTGCTTTCCATAGTTTTGTTGTTGATTTCCTTGCCGTAAACTCCGCCTGCCATAACCTGAGCCTTTGAAAAATCGCTGACCTTGCGGCACTCAAAACACCAGTTTTTAATTGTAAAAGCAAGTTTCTTTATTTCTTCATCAGTTAATGAACTGCATTTTCTTGAAAGAGGAGAAATTTTGCACTCTTTTAGTATAGCATTAGAAAGTTTAAAGTTAAAAATTCCCGAAAGCAAAGCCTGAACATTTTCATCTTTAAAAATTTCTTTACGGTCAAAAAGCATATTATAAATTTCTTTTTGAGAATAATCATTCATAAGAGAAATCTTAATGACAGGTTTTTTGCAGGCATTTATATGACTTGATAAATTAAACACACAAATACCCGATAAAGTCTTGTCCGTAAACTGAATTTCACCGGTTTCACTTTTGATTTCTTTGCCGTCATCAAGAAGAGTTACCTTGCCTGCGCTCCTTACCCCTTTTAAATTCTTAATGTTTTTTGTTACTTCAACAGGACAAAGGGCAGGAGATACGGGACTAATTTTATGACCTAAGTTTCTGCATAAATCAAGTCCGCCGCCGTATCCTCCGCAGGAGGGAGAGGCCTTTCCGCCACAGCAAAGTACAATATTTTTGCATTCTAAAAAACCGCCGGTTGTTTTAACCGAAAACAACTTGTCCTTCTTTTTTATAAGAGTGACGTCACATTCTGTAATAATTTCAATATTGTTTTTTGTTACAGCAAGCCTTAAAACCTCAAGAACAGAGCTTGACTGTTTTGAATATGGATAATATAAACCGAATCTTTCTTCTTTGCATAAAAGACCCAAAGAGTTAAAAAATTCGATAAGATTTTGTGTGTTTACCGTATTGATAATATAGTCCGGGTCAAAACTTCCCAGATAATTTTCTTTTTTTATGTTTGCATTTGTAAGGTTACATCTGCCGCTGCCAGTAGTTAAGAGCTTTTTGCCGATTTTATTGTTGCGTTCAATAATACAAACCTTAGCATTTTTGTTTTTACTTTTAAAGCTTATGGCGCAAGCAAGCCCTGAGGCTCCTCCGCCTACAATTATAACATCATAAAAATTCTTCATAAAATCCACCGCAGTTTTAATTAAGAAAATTAAAGGTTTCAATTGAGAAAAGTAAAAGTTTTTTGCTCAGCTTTTTTTCAAAAAAGCTGACGAGGTTCAAAGGGCGAGCAGCCCTTTGTCGCCGTTTGTGACGGCGAAACTCGGTTAATTAATAAAAAGCAAATATTTAAAAAATTAATTGCTTAGCCCTTTGTGCCGTTTGTAACGGCGAAACTCGCTTAATTAATAAAAAGCAAATATTTAAAAAATTAATTGCTTAGCCCTTTGTCGCCGTTTGTAACGGCGAAACTCGGTTAATTAATAAAAAGCAAATATTTAAAAAATTAATTGCTTAGCCCTTTGTCGCCGTTTGTGACGGCGAAACTCGCTTAATTAACAAAAAACATATATTTAAAAAAGTAATTGCTCAGTTATTTGTCACACTCTTTAACAGCGATAAATCCTTTTATTTTCAAAAGAGGAAGAACCCTTAAAAGTTCTTCCTGAAAAATAAACTATCTAACTAATTTTTTATGCTTTCGGAGCAAACAGCGCACTAAGTCCTCCAAAAACTCCCATACTTGCAAGACCCATTATAATACCGGCAATAATTACACCAAATATAACGGCAATTATACTTTTTTTAAATCCCATATCAAGGAAACTTGCCGCAAGCGTACCTGTCCAGGCACCTGTTCCGGGGAGGGGAATACCTACAAACAGCATTAAAGCAATGAATAATCCTTTTCCTGCCTTTGCCTGGAGTTTTTTGCCGCCCTTTTCTCCTTTTTCAATACAAAATGTAAAAAACTTGCCGATGTATTTTTTATTTTTGCCCCAAAGAAGGACTTTTCTTGCAAAAAGATAAATAATAGGAACGGGTAAAATGTTACCGATAATACAAATAATATATGATACTACAGGGTCAAGTCCCATACCAATTGCAACAGGGATAGCACCTCTGAGTTCAACAATAGGAACCATGGAAATTAAGAAAACGATTAAATATTTTAAAAACATAATAACTCCTAAAAATAAATTTAATATAAAATAGTATAACTGAAACATAAAAATATTTCAATAACAATTCATACTTTTTACCGAAATTGCAAAAATAATTAATCTATCATAACTACCCCTTTTTATCCATTGACAAAAATTTATTAATTCTGTATAATAATTAAAAAGGTGATAATATGAAAAAGCCACCTAAAAATACAGTGTTTTTTATTGTAATGACTGTTTTAACAGTCCTTTTTATATCTTTTATATTTATCCATTCATCAAGAACTGCGGATTTATCGGAAAAAGAAAGTCTTGCGGCAATGGGCTTTTTTCAAAATATTTTAAATGCATTGGGAATACCGTTGAGCCTAACTGATTACATAATAAGAAAAACCGCTCATTTTTGCGAATTTGCAGTATTAGGCATTTTTGTTTCATTAACATTTTATTCTTATGATAAATGTATAACAAAATTCATAAGAAAAATTACATCGGTTCTTTTTGTATGTTTAGCAACAGCCGTAACAGATGAAACGATTCAGCTTTTTGTTCCGGGACGTTCAGGACAGGTAACAGATATTCTGATAGATTTTTCAGGCTCTGTTACAGGTTTAATTACAGTTTGCATTGTTCTTTTTATAATTTATATGGTTAAAAATAAAAGAAATAATGAAAATAACTAAATAAAAAGCGATAATTTATTATTTCAGCGGCAGATATTTTTCTGCCCTTTTGTTATGTTTAGAGAAAGGTGATATTATGGCAGAAACAGTTCAAAGAGAAAATAAAATGGGAACTACTCCTATGTTACGACTGATTTTATCAATGTCAATACCTGCAATGTTTTCAATGACAATTCAGGCATTATATAATGTAGTCGACAGCGTTTTCGTAGGCAATATTGAAAATACCGGCGGCGAGGCGCTGACTGCATTATCTTTAGCGTTTCCGCTTCAGATGCTGATGGTTGCGGTTGGAGTAGGTACAGGAGTAGGTATTAATTCACTTGTATCGAGAAGATTAGGAGAAAAGAACTTTAAAGAAGCAAACGATGCCGCAACCCACGGCTTAATTCTTGCACTTTTCAGTTGGTTTATATTTTTCATTATAGGTTTATTTTTTACAAATTTCTTTTTCAGATTGTTTACAGATAATGAAACAATTATAAATTACGGCGTACAATATACATCAATTGTACTAATATTCTCTGTTTTTTCTTTTTTCCAGATAAATATAGAAAAAACATTGCAGGCAACAGGTAATATGATATTCCCAATGCTTTTCCAGCTCACAGGTGCAATAACAAATATTATTCTTGACCCACTGCTTATCTTTGGTATAGGACCATTTCCGAAATTGGAGATTGCAGGTGCGGCAATTGCAACAGTAATAGGTCAGGCATTTGCTATGATTTTTTCAATTACTATTCTTTTTGTCAAAAAACACGATGTAAAAGTAAGCTTTAAAAACTTTAAAATCAATTGGCTTTCAGTAAGAAATATTTATGCTGTAGGTTTCCCTTCAATTATTATGCAGTCAATAGGTTCTGTTATGATTTTAGGATTAAATGGAATATTAATTTCATTTTCTGATTTGGCGGTATCTGTTTTGGGAGTTTATTATAAATTACAAAGCTTTGTTTTTATGCCCGTATTCGGTCTTAATCAGGGTGTAATGCCTATTATCGGCTATAACTACGGTGCAAGGAATAAAAAGCGTATGTATTCGGCTTTAAAATACGGCTTAATGATAGCAATGATGATAATGGCGGTAGGAGTTGTTATTTTCTGGGTATTCCCCGAATTTTTATTAGGTCTTTTCGACAATACGGGGGAGCTTGCGTCAATCGGCGTAAGGGCATTCAGAACTATAAGTCTTTGCTTTATTCCGGCTGCCGCAGGTATTATGTTTACAACCTTGTTCCAGGCAGTAGGTAAGGGTATCAGAAGTCTGTTTATGTCATTTTTAAGACAGCTTATTTTAATTCTGCCCATAGCATATTTTATGTCTAAAATCGGACTTGATTTTGTATGGTATGCTTTCCCGATTGCAGAAATCGGTTCACTTATAGCAGCAATTTTCCTGTTTTTAGGCTTAGTTAAAGGTGATTTTAAGAAATTAGGGTAACTTTGTCCGCCTCTTTGCATATATTTGTTTAGAGGTGAAATTATGGACAAAAATAATGAATTCAAACAAAGTGAAATTACATATGATGAAGGCTGGCAAAGCGTATCAACTCCTGAATATCCGCAGACTTTAAGTGATTTCAGTGAAGAAGACTATAACGAAGAAGAAATGCAGGACGAAATGAGGGAAGAAGAACAAGCTAAAAAACCTAAGAAAAAGCGTGAAACTCCGATTCAGCTTTTAATGATAATTCAGCTTGTTTTGTGTCTGCTTATATGCCTTGTTGCATATGTTCTTAAAAATGTAGGCGGAGATTGGTATAATACGGTACATAGCTGGTATGAAACTCAGCTTTCAAATGAACTTACGGCAGAAGATATTTTTAAGGATGCAGACATTACAAAGCTTTTAACGGCAACAAATGATGAGGCTTAGACTTTTTGATATTGAGTTTAAAATTTCTTTTCTGCTTGTTTCGGTATTTGCAATAATTACTCTTTTTGATAGACAATGTAAACTGTTTATCTGTTTTTTATCAGCCTTTTTGCACGAATCTGGACATATTTTTGCTATGTGTAAAAATAACTGTAAGCCGAAATCCGTAATATGCAATTTGTTTGATATAAAAATAATAGATAATGATCGTGCGTTGACATCATTCAGTGCAAATTTAATAATTGTTTTGTCGGGTGTAATTGTAAACTTTTTAGCGGCAATTTTTTCATATATATTATATTATTTTTCTCAAATAGAAATATTTTTTACTGTATCGGCTGTTAATCTGCTAATGGGCGTTTTTAATCTTTTGCCTGTATCAAATTTAGACGGAGGGCAGGCTTTGTATTTAATATTAACTAAAAAGCTGTCCTTTGAAACAGCTGATAAAATAATAGATTTACTGACAATTTTGCTTATACTGCCAACGGCCGTTTTCGGATTTATAATTTTATTTAATTCAAAATATAATTTTTCGCTTTTGCTTGTAAGCATATATCTGCTTGCGGCCCTTGTACTTAAAAAAAGTAAATTTTATTAACGGAGGAAGTATGATAAATAAGGATGTCAAAAAACTTTTGCTGAAGGTCCAGAAGCCGGGTCGCTATGTAGGCGGAGAATTAAACGCAGTAGTTAAAAATAAAGAAGATGTAGATATAAGATTTGCATTTTGTTTTCCTGATACATACGAAGTTGGAATGTCTCATCTTGGAATGAAAATTCTTTACAGTCTCTTTAATTCAAAGGACTATATCTGGTGTGAACGTGTATTTGCGCCTTGGCTTGATATGGAACAGTTGATGATAGAAAACAACATTCCCCTTTATGCTCTTGAAAGCGGCGACCCTATAACGAATTTTGACTTTATCGGTTTTACTCTGCAATATGAACTTAGCTTTACAAACGTGCTTAATATGCTTAAACTTGCAAATATACCTATTTTGTCAAAAGACAGAAAAAACTTAAATCAGATTGTTGTCGCAGGAGGACCTTGTGCCTGCAATCCTGAACCCATAGCAGACTTTATTGATATATTTTTTATAGGCGAGGGAGAGGAGGTAGACCTTGAAGTAATAGATTTATACAGAAAATGCAAAAATGAAAATAAAACTAAAGCAGAATTTTTAAGGCTTGCCTCTCAGATTGAGGGAGTTTATGTTCCGTCACTTTATGATGTAACATATAACGATGACTTAACGGTAAAAGCATATACTCCAAAGGAAAATGCGCCTGCCGTAATTCATAAACGACTTATGATGGATATGGATGATTGCTACTATCCTGATAATTTTGTAGTTCCTATGGTAGAGATAGTCCACGATAGGGCAGTAGAGGAGATTTTCAGAGGCTGTATCAGAGGATGCAGATTTTGTCAGGCTGGATATTTGTATAGACCCGTAAGAGAAAAGTCAAGCGAGACTATTGATTTACAATGCCATAAACTTTGCACAAATACAGGTTATGACGAGGTATCTCTTTCATCGCTAAGTTCAAGCGATTACAGTCAGATCGTACATTTGCTTGATAAGCTTAATAAATGGTCAAAGGACGAAAAGGTAAGTATATCTCTGCCGTCCCTTCGTGTTGACGGTTTTACAGATGATATTATGAACAAAATTAAAACAGTAAGAAAAAGCGGTCTTACATTTGCCCCTGAAGCAGGAAGTCAGAGACTTCGTGATGTAATAAATAAAAATGTAATGGAGGACGAGCTTTTAGAAACTTGTTCTGTAGCCTTTAACGGCGGCTGGACAAACGTTAAGCTGTATTTTATGATAGGTCTGCCTACTGAAACAATGGACGATGTTGCCGCTATTGCACAGCTTGGTCAGAATGTTGTAAATGAATATTATAAATGCCCCAATAGACCAAAGGGCAAATCGGTAAATGTTACGGTATCAACTTCTTCTTTTGTGCCGAAACCCTTTACACCGTTTCAGTGGTTCGGACAAAATACAATTGAAGAACTGCATAACAAGCAAAAGCATTTAAAAGAAAGTATTACTACAAAGAAAATCACCTATAATTATCACGACGCTGATACAAGCTATTTAGAGGCTGTTTTTGCAAGAGGCGACAGAAAGCTTTGTAAGGCTATGGAAAAAGCCTGTGAAAAAGGTTTTCATTTTGATGGTTGGGGTGATTGTTTCAGCCTTGAAAAATGGCTTGAAGTATTTAAAGAATGTAATATTGACCCTGATTTTTACGCAAGAAGGCAAAGAGACTTTGATGAGGTCCTCCCTTGGGATCATCTTGATTACGGCGTTACTAAAGAGCATTTAATAAGAGAATGTCAGAAAGCCTATAAAAATACTCCAACACCTCATTGCAGATTAAAATGCAGTAATTGCGGTGCGGCTAAGTATAAAGGAGGGGTTTGCTTTGAAAAACGCAAGAATTTGGTTTAAAAAGCAGGATGAGTGTATTTATATTTCTCACCTTGATTTAAACAGATGTATGCTAAGAGCGCTCCATAAAAGCAGTCTGCCGATATGGCATACAGAGGGTTTCAATCCTCACCCCTTTGCAACCTTTGCTCTTCCGCTGTCACTTGGTTTTGCAGGCGAAAATGAAAGTATGGATATCCGCCTTTTAGATGACGATTATCCATTTGAAAAAATTATTACAGACTTAAATGCTTGTTTGCCAAAAGGTATCCGTGCTTTTAAGGTTACAGAACCTGTAATGAAACCCGGAGATATTGCTTACGCTGATTTTAAAATGCTTTTGTCCTGTGACAGCGTTTCAAACGATATGCTTCTTAATATTTGTAATGAGCTTTTTAATATGGACGAAATCCTGATTGATAAAAAGGGAAAAAAAGGCGTTAAACAGGTTGATTTAAAGCCATCGCTTGTAAAATATACTTTAGAGAGACAAATCGGCGGAGTAGAACTTAATATAACTCTTCCTGCAGGAAGTACAAACAATGTAAACCCAAACCTTATTTTAAATGCACTTAAAAAATATTATGATTTAATAGTAGATGCAGATACAACAAGGCTTAATATTTATAACGAAAACTTTGAAGAATTTAAGTAAACGATATGTATTATTATTCCTTAAATGAATATTTGAAAGAAACCTTTGGCGAAAAAGTCTATAAAATCTCTTTAAACGGCGGTATGACCTGTCCAAACCGAGACGGAAAGCTGTCTGATAAAGGCTGTATTTTTTGCAGTAAAGGCGGCTCGGGAGAGTTTTCTGCCAATTCAAATCTGTCAATTACACAGCAAATTGACGAGGCTAAAAAGAGAGTACAAAATAAAATTAAAACCCATAAATACATTGCATATTTTCAGGCTTTTACAAATACATATGCAGACATAAATTATCTTGAAAGAATCTTTTTTGAGGCTGTAGATAATGAGGAGATCGTAGCACTTTCAATTGCAACACGCCCTGATTGTTTAGGGAAAGAAGTGCTTGATTTACTTTTTCGGCTTTCAAAAATAAAACCTGTCTGGGTAGAATTAGGATTGCAGACCATTCATAAAAAATCAGCAGATTATATCAGAAGGTGTTATGAACTACCTGCCTATGAAAATGCGGTAAAAGAATTAAAATCAAGAGGAATAATAGTTATAACCCATGTAATTTTGGGACTTCCCACTGAAAACGAAAAAGAAATGCTTGAAACGGTAGAGTATGTGGGTAAATATACCGATGGAATAAAACTCCAGCTTCTTCACGTTTTAAAAGGAACAGATTTAGCAAAAGAATATGATAAAGGGAAATTCAAAGTATTAACTTTGGAAGAGTATGTAGATATTCTTTGTAAAGCGGTAGAATTGTTGCCTGAGAATGTAGTAATACATAGATTAACAGGTGACGGGGACAAAAAGCTGTTAATAGCACCGCTTTGGAGCGCAGACAAAAAGAAAGTGTTAAACACAATTAATAAGAGATTTAAGGAGAAAAATGTTACACAAGGAATTAATGCAAAGGATTAATGTAAAAAAAGCTTGATTTTTTAAATAAATTTGGTATAATAAAATTCGTCAGAAAAGATGGAGAGATGTCCGAGCTGGCCGAAGGAGCATGATTGGAAATCATGTGTACGGTAATCACCGTACCAGGGGTTCGAATCCCCTTCTCTCCGCCATAATAAAGTAAGCCGCATAATATAGCGACAATATGTCTAAGGAGGATTAATAGATGCAGAAGTTAGTTTATTTAAGTAATAGTCGGGATTATACTGAGCAGGGTAATATTAATGAAAACAAATATTTTATCCATATCAATGAACTGTTAGATAAAGGTTGGAAAGTTGCTCACATAACGCACGATGTGGTGGAAATTGATGACAATCAGACCCCGTCACGTAAAGAAACTTTTGTTGCCTTTGTTTTGCTTGAAAGGACTGAAGAAGACGAATAACTTCCTGTATTTAAATTAAGAATCATCATGCAAAATTTTGAGAATACTTTTTATAGTTCTTAGACATAAAAAATCCTGTTGCATTGCAACAGGATTTTTTAGTTATATTTGCCGCAGGCAAATATAATATAACTTAAAATGAAATTTTCAATATCATTTTTGCCTATAGCAAAAATATTACTCCAAGCAAAGCTAAAAATATCACTAAAAATAAATTAGAAAAGAAATTATCATCATTGCTTTTTTATATTGTTTGATATAATATATTTATAAAGCTTACGAGGTGATATTATGAATAGTCCATATGTTTTATTATACAATCTCCAAAATACCAAGGGTGCAAAAATCAAGATGATATGCCATAAAATGAACATAGGATTTAAAGCGGTAGAAAAATCGGAATATTCAATTAAAATTACTGATTTGTTAAATCATAAAGAGACTGAAAACGCATCAGAGAACGATAATTTTTCTGATGAAATGTTGCTTTTAGCTCATTTTAACAATCAGCTTCTTGATATTTTTTTAAAGAATTTAAAGTCAGGGAAAGTTCCTGTAGTTCTAAAGGCAGTTTTAACTGAACATAACTCAAATTTTACTTCAAACCAACTGCATAATGAAATAAGTGCTGAGCATAAAGCGTTAAGAGAGGGAAGAGCAGCGCATAAGGTCTGATTTAAGGTATTAATACGTTTCTATGTCTCTTATATCTATAACAATATGTTGAGCTTTTAGCTGTAAAAAACCGTAAAAAACACAGTATATTGTTGTTTTTACTAAAAAATCAGTAATTAATACTTATTTATCATTTATATATAAAAGTTTTTTGGTTATTATATATATTGTAAAGTTTTACAGTTATTGCTATAATGACTATGTTAAAAAAATAACACTATTTGAATGAGTTTATTACTTAAAAACAATTTAGGAATAAAGTAATTATGGGTAGGAATTTTTCAGTTTATATTTGGAGGTAATAATGAAAAATTACGATCAGTGGAACGGTTTTAACGGAACATTATGGAGAGATGAAGTCGATATGAGAGATTTCATTCAGAAAAACTATACTCCTTATGACGGAGACGAAAGCTTCCTTGAAGCTCCTACAGAAGCAACAAATAAGCTTTGGGGCAAACTTCAGGAGCTGCAGAAAGAAGAACGTGCAAAAGGCGGCGTTCTTGATATGGACACCCATATTGTTTCGACAATAACTTCCCATGAACCCGGTTACATTTCTGAAGAATATAAAGACTTAGAGCAGGTTGTCGGCTTGCAGACAGATAAGCCATTAAAGCGTGCGTTTATGCCATTTGGCGGCATTAAAATGGCGGAAGAGGCATTAACGACGCATGGTTATACTCCCGACCCAGAGCTTCATAAAATTTTTACAAAGTATCATAAAACCCATAATCAGGGCGTTTTTGATGCATATACTCCTGAAATCAGAAGAGCTCGTCACAACAAAGTAATAACAGGACTTCCCGATACATACGGCAGAGGCCGTATTGTCGGCGATTACAGAAGAGTTGCTCTTTACGGTATTGATTACCTCATGGAGGAAAAAGAAAAGGATTTTGATAACTGCGGCAGCGGCTCAATGAAAGGCGATGTAATTCGATTAAGAGAAGAAATTGCCGATCAGATGAGGGCGTTAAAACAGATCAAGAAAATGGCTGAAAGCTACGGCTATGACATTTCACAGCCTGCAAAAAACGCAAAAGAAGCAGTACAGTGGCTGTATTTCGGTTACCTTGCTGCAATAAAAACCCAGAACGGTGCGGCGATGAGCGTCGGCAGAATTTCTACATTTATTGATATTTACATCCAGAGAGATTTAAATAACGGTACATTAACAGAATCTCAGGCTCAGGAGCTTATTGACCATTTGGTAATGAAATTCAGAATGGTTAAGTTTGCAAGAATACCGTCATATAATGAGTTGTATTCTGGAGACCCAGTATGGGCAACGCTTGAAGTCGCAGGTATCGGAATCGACGGCCGTTCAATGGTAACAAAAACAGACTTTCGTTTCCTGCACACACTTGAAAATATGGGACCTTCGCCTGAACCTAATCTTACGGTTTTATATTCATCAAGACTTCCTGAACCATTTAAAAAATATTCTGCCGATATTTCAATAAGAACAAGTTCTGTCCAGTATGAAAACGACGATGTTATGCGTCCCGTATGGGGAGACGATTATTCAATCTGCTGTTGTGTATCTGCTACACAGACAGGCAAGGAAATTCAGTTTTTCGGAGCGAGAGCAAACCTTGCAAAGTGCCTGCTTTATGCAATAAACGGCGGAGTTGACGAAAAAACAAAGACACAGGTAGGACCTGAATACAGACCGATTACATCAGAATATCTTAATTATGAAGAAGTAATAAAGAAATTTTACGATATGATGGATTGGCTTGCTGATATCTATGTAAACTCTCTTAACCTAATTCATTATATGCACGATAAATATAATTACGAAGCCGCAGAAATGGCACTTATAGATACAAATGTAAGAAGAACATTTGCAACAGGTATAGCAGGTTTTTCACACGTTGTTGACTCACTTTCAGCAATAAAATATGCAAAGGTAAAAACGATTCGTGATGAAAACGGACTTGTTGTAGATTATGAAACAGAGGGTGATTTTCCAAGATACGGTAACGACGACGATCGTGCCGATAATATTGCGGTACTTTTGCTTAAGACATTCCTTAAGAAAATCAAAAAACACCACACATACCGAAATTCAGAGCCGACAACGTCAATTCTTACAATTACATCAAACGTCGTTTACGGTAAAGCAACCGGTTCTTTGCCTGATGGCAGAAAGGCCGGAGAGCCTTTGTCACCGGGAGCAAATCCAAGCTACGGCGCAGAGCAGAGCGGACTTTTGTCATCACTTAACTCCGTTGCAAAACTGCCTTATGAATATGCGCTTGACGGAATTTCAAATACACAAACGATTTCACCTGACGCATTAGGTCATAGTAATGAGGAAAGAATTACAAACCTTGTAAATGTAATGGACGGATACTTTGGTCAAGGGGCACATCACCTTAATGTAAATGTATTCGGTAAAGAAAAGCTTATTGACGCTATGAATCATCCTGAAAAAGAAGAGTATGCAAACTTTACAATTCGTGTATCAGGATACGCAGTTAAGTTTATTGACCTTACAAAGGAACAACAGATGGATGTTATTGCAAGGACTTGTCATAAGTCAATGTGATTTAATAAATTGAATAAAACCTCTCCATAAGGAGAGGTTTTTATTTACAAAGGAGCTTATTTTGGAAAAAAACTTAAATGCCTTAGGATTAATTCATTCAACAGAAAGCTTTGGTTCGGTAGACGGACCGGGGATAAGATTTGTTGTTTTTATGCAAGGCTGTAAAATGCGCTGTAAATATTGTCATAATCCCGATACGTGGTTTTCGGAAAAAGGTCAGTGGATAACATCAGATGACCTGCTGAAAAAAGCAATAAGGTATAAACCTTACTGGAAAGGTAACGGCGGAATAACCGTAAGCGGAGGGGAGCCTTTGCTCCAGTTAGATTTTGTAACAGACTTCTTTAAAAAAGCAAAAGAATTGGGGGTTCATACAACATTAGATACATCAGGTAATCCATTTACATTTGAAAAACCGTTTATTACTAAATTTAATGAACTTATGAAATATACTGACTTAATCCTTCTTGATATAAAACATATTAATCCCGAGGAACATAAGAAGCTGACTTCTCAGTCAAATGAGAATATACTTCAAATGGCAAAATATTTGTCCGATATTGAAAAGCCTGTTTGGATACGCCATGTGCTTGTCCCTAAAATTACAGATAACGACGAATATTTGTATATTCTAAAAGATTTTATAGATTTGCTTGATAATGTAGAGAGGGTAGAGGTATTGCCTTATCATACATTAGGAGAATATAAATGGCAGGAGTTGGGTATGGAATATAAGCTTAAAGGTATTGAACCTCCGTCAAAAACGAGAATTGAAAATGCAAAGCGTATTTTAGGATGTAAATAAGGTGAAAAAATGAGTAGTATAATTCTTGCATCAAAGTCTCCACGCAGACAGGAACTTATTAAATTTATTACAGAAGATTTTATCTGTATTCCCTCAAATGTTACGGAAACTGTTCCTGAAAATACAAAACCTGAAAATATAGCGGAAATACTTGCAAGTTTGAAGGCAAATGATATTTACAAAACAAATTCGGGCAACATTGTTATCGGCTGTGATACAGTGGTTATTTGTAATAATCAGGTCTTGGGAAAGCCTGAAAATCAGCAAAAAGCTAAAGAAATGCTTAAAATGCTGAGCGGAAATAAGCATAAAGTTATAACAGGCTGTTCTGTAATTAAAAATAACAAAGAACATATTTTTAAATGTGTAACGGAAGTTGAATTTTATAAGCTTTCAGATGAAGAAATCGACAGTTATGTAGCTTCGGGCGAACCTTTTGACAAGGCGGGAGCGTATGGAATACAGGGTAAAGGTTCACTTTTTGTCAAAGGCATTTCGGGAGATTATTTTAATGTTGTAGGATTGCCTGTATCAATGCTTGCAAGAAAACTGAAAGAAATTTAAATTAAACTTTAGCTGATAAAATTAAACGGTTTTGCAGAGAAAAATAAAAGTTTTTTGCGTTGCTTTTTTCAAAAAAGCAACCGAGGAGCAAAGGGCGAGAAGCCCTTTGTTGCCGCCTTGTGCGGCGAAACTTTCTATTATGCTTAAAAGGGCGGATTTGAAATCCGCCCTATAAATTTTAATGTTTTATTCATACTTAACCTTTTTCTTTTTATTTACTCCTATAATTCCTCCTAAAGCACCGCATATAACAGAAATCAAAAGCTTAAAAAATGTTCCTGCTGACAGCGTTTCGGTAGAAGATATAAGACCTGCAATAAAAATTATCAAAAATAATACAAATCCGCTGATGATTCCCCATGCAAGCCCTCCTGCCTTAATTATTCTTAAAGCAATGTAACTTCCGCAGAATACACCTATTCCGTCCAAAACATATATTATAATATTTAAAATATCAGTCGGAACGTTACCTGTTTGAGTTAATACAAACGATGTAATAATCAGCAAGACAGTAATTACCAAACAGCTTATTATAGCTCCGAACAGCAAACCTCTTATGTATAAAGATTTATTTTTCAAAATATTGTTGCTCATAACAGATTTCATAAAAAACACCTCTGAATATAATCTGATTAATTATATTCAGAGGCAAACTTTTTTATACTGTATTAATTTAAATTTAGGTGACGATAATTACTCTGCTTCATCAGCATCTTTTTTCTTTCTGCCAAAGAAACCTTTCTTTTCTTCTTTATTTTTAGATGTTTCAGAAGCAGCGGTAACGGTTTTTTCAGTATCAACAGTAGAAATGCACCATTTTTTAAACTTCATTTTTGTTCTGTCAGGACCTGTTTCAATAACAATTGCATCCTCTTCATCTTTTATTGCTATGACTCTGCCTACAATACCGCCGATAGTAGTAATATCGTCGCCGATAGCAAGGTTATTTCTCAGTTCAGCTTCTTGTTTTTTCTTTTTAGAGTTTGGTCTGATAAGAAAAAAGTACAAAGCTATAAATATTAATGCATAGATAACAATCATCATTACCATTGAACCTGAATTTTCCATTTAAATCATCCTTTCATACTTTTGTATTATAACAATAATTTCCATATGTTTCAAGAGTTTTTTGAAAATTAAATTCTTTTTCCTAAAATCTCACGTTTTTCCTTGTAAAATGCTTCATAAGTTCCGTTATCAAGATGATTTCTTATTTCTTCAAATAAGTTGTTGTAAAAATATAAGTTATGCATAACGGAAAGTCTTAATCCCAGAATTTCACCGCTTTTTATAAGATGTCTTAAATATGCTCTGCTGAATTTTTGGCAAACGGGGCAGGTGCATTTGATATCAATAGGGGAACTGTCCTCTTCATATTTAGCGTTGTTGATATTAATAATACCCTGAGAAGTGAAAAGCTGTCCGTGTCTTGCGTTTCTGCTGGGCATAACACAGTCAAACATATCAATTCCTCTGTAAACTGCTTCAAGAATATTGACGGGAGTGCCGACACCCATAAGATATCTCGGTCTGTCATAGGGAGCATAAGGCTCAACGGCTTCGATTATTTCATACATGACATCAGCAGGCTCACCTACGGCAAGTCCGCCGATTGCATAACCGGGTAAATCAAGTTCGCTTATTTCTTTCATATGTTCAATTCGTAAATCCTTGTAAGTACCGCCCTGATTTATTCCGAATAACATCTGCTGTTTGTTTATGGTGTCCTCAAGCTGATTAAGCCTGTCAAGCTCGGCTTTGCATCTTTTAAGCCACCTTGCAGTTCTGGCAATTGAATTTTTTGTGTATTCGTAGGGTGAGGGGTTTTCGATACATTCATCAAATGCCATTGCAATATCAGAGCCTAAATTGGACTGAATTTGCATACTTTCTTCAGGTCCCATAAAGATTTTATGTCCGTCAATATGAGAATTAAAGTAAACGCCTTCTTCTTTGATGTTTCTCAAATTTGCCAGCGAAAAAACCTGAAATCCGCCGCTGTCGGTAAGAATAGTCTTGTCCCAGCCTGTCATTTTATGCAAACCGCCCAACTTTTTAACAACGGTGTCCTTAGGTCTTAAATGCAAATGATAGGTGTTGCAAAGCATAACCTGACACTTTAAATCCATCAAATCAAATGCAGAAACGCCGCCTTTGATAGCCGCCGCAGTAGCAACATTCATAAAAAACGGAGTTTCTATAACGCCGTGAGGAGTTGTAAATTTTCCCCTTCTTGCATTTTTTTCTTGTTTAATTATTTGAAACATAAATATCTACCTTTATTTGATAAGCATTGCGTCTCCAAAGGAGAAAAATCGGTATTTTCTTTTTACAGCTTGCTTATATGCATTCATAACATTTTCATATCCAGCAAAAGCAGAAACAAGCATAATTAACGTACTTTCAGGCAAATGAAAGTTTGTAATCAGACCGTCAAGAACTTTAAATTCAAATCCCGGATAAATAAATATATCAGTAAAGCCGTCGCAGGCCTTAACCTTTCCATATTCTTTTGCAACACTTTCAAGAGTTCTGCAAGAGGTCGTTCCGACTGCAATTACCCGTTTTCCGTTAGATTTGGTCTCTTCAATAAGCTTTGCTGTTTCAAGGGGTACTTCGTAATGCTCGCTGTGCATTTTATGCTTTGTAACGTCGTCTACCTTAACAGGTCTGAATGTTCCAAGTCCAACATGAAGAGTGACATATCCGATTTTAACACCCTTGTCCTCAATTTTTTTCATAAGTTCTTTTGTAAAATGAAGCCCTGCAGTAGGAGCGGCGGCACTGCCTATTTCATCACAGTAAACAGTCTGGTATCTGTTCTGGTCTTTAAGTTCCGTGGTAATATAAGGGGGAAGAGGCATTTTTCCGATTTTATCAAGTGCAGAATAAATATTTTCGTCCTGCGGATATTCAAAGTCAACTATTCTGTTGCCGTCCTCCTTAACTTCAATAACGGTCGCTTTTAAAATACCGTCACCAAAGATAAATTCAGTTCCCACAGTTGCCTTTTTACCGGGCTTGCAGAGAGTTTCCCACTTGTTGTTTTCAACCTGATGCAAAAGCAGAAATTCAACTTTTGCTCCCGTAGGCTGTTTAATGCCGTAAATTCTTGCAGGCAATACCTTTGAATCGTTTACAATAAGGCAGTCGCCCTCGTTTAAATAATCTATAATATCATAAAAATGCCTGTCCTCGGTTTCACCGCTGTTTCTGTCAAGAACAAGAAGTCTTGAACTGTCCCTCGGTTCAAGCGGAGTCTGGGCAATCAGTTCTTTTGGTAAATCATAATAAAAGTCACTTGTTTTCATTATAGTTTCCTTTCAAATTAAACCCCGTAAATATGCAAATTAAGCTGAAATTTAATTGACAACAATATTAATAAATGGTATATTATAAAGTAATCAAGCAGAATTTCAGGCTGAATATTATTTAATTTCAGCACAATCCTTATTATAATAATATATATTTTTGAGAATGACAACTGCTTTTTGAAAATTTTTATTTAGTCGGAGGAATTCCAATGAAAACTTATAAAGTAGGTATAATAGGCGCAACGGGTATGGTGGGTCAGCGATTTGCCTGCCTGCTTGAAAATCATCCGTGGTTTGAGGTTACTGCTCTTGCGGCAAGTGCAAGAAGTGCAGGAAAAACCTATAAAGAAACAATTGACGGCAGATGGTTAATGAGTTCACCGGTACCTGAAAAATTAAAAGATATGGTTGTTATGGATGCATCAAATATTCAGGAAGTAGCAGAAAAGGTTGATTTCGTATTTTGTGCAGTAAATATGAAAAAAGACGAAATTAAGGCTCTTGAAGAAGCATACGCTAAAGCAGAATGTCCCGTAGTTTCAAATAATTCAGCACACCGCTTTACGCCGGATGTTCCTATGGTAGTGCCTGAAATAAATGCCGACCATATTAAAGTTATAGATTCACAAAGAAAAAGATTAGGTACAAAAAAAGGTTTTATTGCAGTAAAATCAAACTGTTCACTTCAAAGCTATGTTCCTGCAATTCATCCTCTTAAGGAATTAGGTATTAATAAAGTATTGGCATGTACATATCAGGCAATCTCAGGAGCAGGAAAAACCTTTGATACATGGCCTGATATGGTAGATAACCTTATTCCTTATATAGGCGGAGAAGAAGAAAAAAGCGAAAAAGAACCGCTTAAAATTTGGGGTGAAATTAAAGACGGAGAAATTAAGCTCACAGACGATATTTCAATTACATCACAGTGCTTGAGAGTACCTGTTTCAGACGGTCACACAGCCGCTGTATTTATGTCATTTAAAGAAGGCTCAAATAAGCCGTCGGCAGAAGAAATCATTAAAATTTGGGAAAACTTCAAGGGCAGAGCTCAGGAATTAGAGCTACCATCAGCTCCGAAGCAGTTTTTACATTATTTCACAGAGCCTGACCATCCATGGCTTACAGAGTCAAGAACTTTAGAAAACGGGATGGCAGTTTCAGTAGGCAGACTCAGAGAAGATACACAGTATGATTATAAATTTGTATGTATGTCCCATAATACTCTCAGAGGTGCGGCAGGCGGAGCAGTTTTGCTTGCAGAGCTTTTATGTGCTGAGGGATATATGGACTAATAAGTAGGAGGTAAATAAATGGCAAACCACATATTTACAGGTTCCGGCGTTGCACTTATAACACCAATGAATGCAGACGGTTCAGTTAATTACAAGGTTTTAGAACAGCTGGTTGAATTCCATATTGCCAATAATACAGACGCTATTATTGCCTGCGGAACAACAGGTGAATCCTCAACATTATCGGAAGAAGAGCATTGTCAGGTAATTTCATTTGTAACAGAAAAAGTAAATAAGAGAATTCCCGTAATCGCAGGAACGGGAAGTAACGATACTTCAACAGCAATTGCACTTTCAAAGTCAGCTTTTGAGAGCGGAGCAGACGCACTTTTGGTAGTTACACCGTATTATAATAAAACATCACAGTCAGGTCTTGTAAAGCATTTTTCAACAATTGCAGATTCTGTTGATGTTCCGATTATTCTTTATAACGTACCTTCCAGAACGGGCTGCGGAATAAAGCCGAAAACTTATGCTGAACTTTGTGAGCATCCGAATATTGTTGCAACAAAAGAAGCAAACGGCGATATTTCTTCGGTTGCAATAACACGTTCACTTTGCGGAGATAAGCTTGATATTTATTCAGGAAACGACGACCAGACAGTACCTTTTATGTCTTTAGGTGCTTTAGGTGTAATTTCAGTGTTTGCAAATGTTTGTCCGTCAGAAATGCATAATATATGTAAATATTGCTTAGATAATAACTTTGCAGAGGCTTCAAAGCTTAACTTTAAATATATAGAGCTTATGACAGCATTGTTCAGCGATGTAAACCCGATTCCCGTAAAAACAGCTATGAACTTAGCAGGATTTGACGCAGGAGAATGCAGACTTCCTTTAGTACCAATGAGTACAACAGGATACCACAACTTAAAGGATGTTCTTGCAAAATATGATTTGTTGGAAAAATATCTGAATAAATAATTCAGTAGTGATTAATTTTACAGGCGTACTTTTTGTACGCCTGTTTCGATAAAGGGGAATTTTAAAATGACAAAAATTTTATTGACAGGCTGCTGCGGAAAAATGGGACATGCTATTGTAAAGGCAGTATCCGAAAGAGATGACTGTAAAATCGTCTGCGGCGTAGATGTTTATAATGATAACTCATACGATTTCAATGTTCATAATTGTTTTTCTGAGGTCACTCAAAGCGTTGATGTAGTTATTGACTTTTCAAATCCCGGGGCATTAAGCGGAATGTTAGAATATATAAAGCAAAATAAAACGCCTGCTGTTATATGTACAACAGGCTATTCAAAAGAGCAGGTCGAGTCGATTAAAGAGACTTCAAAAGAATGCGCAATATTCTATTCAGGAAATATGTCATTAGGAATTAATCTGCTTATTGAAATTTCAAAGCAGGCGGCTAAGGTATTAGGAGACAGCTTTGACATAGAAATTGTGGAAAAACATCACAATTTAAAACTTGACTCACCAAGCGGAACGGCATTAATGATAGCAGACGGTATCTCTACAGAACTTTCACAAGAGCCCCAGTATGTTTATGACAGACATTCATACCGAAAAAAACGCAGTAAGAATGAAATCGGCATACATTCTGTCAGGGGAGGAACAATAGTAGGTGAACACGAAGTTATTTTTGCAGGACACGATGAAGTAGTAACAATTTCTCATCAGGCTCAGTCAAAAGAGGTTTTCGCAATAGGCTCAATTAATGCCGCAGTATTTCTCGCAGATCAGAAGCCTGGTATGTATGATATGTCTAACCTTTTGTCATCAAAGTTAGGATAAATTTAATACAAAAATTTTTGAAATAGTATACTTCCCTCTGATGAGGGCAATGTCGTCAACTTAGGAAAAGGTTAAATTAAAGCAAAACGTTTGTGAGAAAAAGCCTTCCCTAACAGGGAAGGTGGCACGACGGAGTCGTGACGGAAGGGTAGAAATGTTCAGCTATGCACCCCTCAGTCAGCTTCGCTGACAGCTCCCCTTAAGGGGAGCCTTTTTTCTGCTAATAATAATGTAATCCTTAGTTCTCTTAAGTTGATGACATTGCGTCAGAGTGAACTTTTTATTTGATATGCTTTACATTAATTTAACATTTACATAATTTGACTACATTGCTGAAAAATCAAACATTTTACACAATTTAAGAAAACTCTTTTCGGTATGATTTTGCAAGTATGTTTGTTAATTTCAAAATAGGCGGAATGGTTATAAGTTTAATTGCAATAAGTACTGCTGCCTGAATCAATCGTGAGCTTACCAAAATCCAATAATCTGTACCGTATAACATCATCAGCCAGATGGGTGTAATAAACATACTGAATACCAACTCGGAAATCAATACGGAAATTAAAACCCTTAAAAAGCTGTCGCCGTTTTTAAAGAATAATCCGAATATTACGCCAACTGCGGCAGTAGTAAGTGTTATCGGCGGAAACCAAGCGCCGACAGGAAACATAAATGCTCCTAAAAAATCTCCAAAACCTGCAACTAAACCTCCGCCGACAGGTCCGTAAAGCCGAGCGGCAATAACTACGGGAATAAATGAAAGGCTGATTTTCAAATTCCATGTATGAATTGTAAGAAACTGAGCTATTACAATTTCAGCCGCCATAAGTATGGCAAAGATAACAAGGGTAAGAGTTGACGTTTTTAAATTGATTTTTTTCTTTTCGTTCATTACCAAACCTCCTAAAAATTGCGTTACAATAGGAGGTAAAACAAAAAGCGGACAGAATAACTCTGCCCGCCAAAAGAATCCTAAAGTAACAGCGGGATGCGAACCTTGTACCGCAGGCAAAAGCCTTTCGTCCCTTTGACAACTCCCCGTTCAAAGGACACTTTACGCACAAAATTCTACTCTGTGAACAAATACATTATATCACTTTACGAATATATGTCAACAATTTTTTACAGCATCTTTTTTAAAAGCTGAGTTTATTTTATGAATCAGTCTTTCAAGAGGTTTATATACAATAAATGTTATAACGGAAATTATTATACCTTTTACTATGTTAAAAGGTGCAACACAGAATAAACAGAAAGTAAAAGTATCATTAACAAATGGAATGATGTCTTTTCCAAGCTGAATAATCTGTTCCATTGGCATAAAAGCAGAATAAAGCGGAATAAGCACAAAGCAATTAAAGAAAACAGCAACAATTGTCATAGAAACAGTACCGCATAACATACCCATAATTGCGCCTGATTTTGTTTTCTTAATTCTGTAAATAATTCCTGCAACTACAACTAAAGCACAACCTATAGCGAAGTTTGCAAGCTCACCTACAAAGCCTGTTGAAGTGCCTTTAATAATCAGTTTAAGCAAAATTTTAACAGCTTCAATTACAATACCTGCAACGGGATTAATCATAAATGTTCCGATTAACACAGGAAGCTCAGAAAAATCAAACTCATAAAAGTTGGGTGCAATAAATGTCAGCGGAAATTCAAAGAACATTAATACAGCCGCAATTGCAGATAACAGAGCAGTAAGTACAAGTTTTGTTGTTTTTGTGTTTTGATTCATAATTATAACAACTCCTTATAAATTTTTAAAGTTGTCAAAGAACGAAAAATCCCAATGTATATAAAAAATACACATTGGGGCGAATAAATCATCATATATTCTATCTTCTTTCATCCGGACTATACCGTCGGTACCTGAATTTCACAGGTTCGGCAGGCAAGAGCCTGTTCGCGGACTGTAACCGCCGGTGAGGAATTACACCTCGCCCCGAAGACAACCTTATAATATTATTATATGTTAAAATTAATTGTTGTCAATAGTTATTTATATTTTTATGTTATTTTCTGCATGGAGTATTTAAGTCAAGATAAGCGATATCGTGATGGGGTACTTGTTTTTCTTTAGGAGGTTCTTTCATATAGTCTCCGAACACGATAGTAAGATATTCGTCATAACCGCTCATAATCGGCATTTTTAAGCCTTCAAATTCAACCTCTGTTGTACCGCTGTAAATTCTTGCAGGGTATTTGTAAGTCATAAAGTGAGGACCGGCACAAAGCTCGGTTACGAAATCGCTTTTGTAGAAATTATATTTTGACATTTGCTTTTCAGCGTACCGCCAAATTTTAGTTCTTTTTTCAGGCTTTCTGAATATTTTAAGCAGTAAATTACTGCCAAAACTCAAAAGTTTTCCGTGGTTTTCAGGTACGACCTGAGCCAGAAACAAAGAGTAAATCATTGTCCAGAAATATTGCATATATCTTTTCAGTTTTCCGTTTGGACATCCGTCGATAGGAAATACATCCAAAACCAAACCGTGCGGAATATCAACATTTCTTTGATTGTCTTTAATCATAGTATAGTTTGTATCGGTAATAGTTACGAATATGTTGCCTGTGAAAATTTCGTCATCAGTTTTTAGGAGCAAGAATCTTTCGCTTGGGTTTTGCTCTTTCCATAATTTCACGAGTTTTTCATAGTCAGGTCTTGGCATAAGTACATCAATATCATCATCCCAGGGGACAAATCCGCCTGTTCTCAAAGAACCGATACAGCAGCCTCCGCATAAATAGAAAGTCAAGTTGTTTTTATAACAAAAATCTCTGAAAAATTTTAGAGTATCAAGTTCTTTTAACTGTAATTCTCTTAAAAGCTCAGGAGTAAGCTTAATTGTTTCAGCCATATAATCACCTAAGAATCAACTTCCCCTTTTATTATTTGATTTCTTAATTTCCTTTTGTGCTTTTTCTTGTTCAAGCTGGTGTCTTATTTTAGTGTTTTTCTTAACTTTGTTTTTTACCTTTTCAATCTGTTTGGCTGCATATTCATCGTTGCGCTTTCTTTTCCAAAAAGGTATTTTCAAAAGCCCTGCATATGTTCCTATTCCGTATGAAATATGCAAAATAGGGAATATAAAAGGCAGAAAAATAAACTGGGGCTGAATAGTTTTTGTAGCAAAACAGCCAACGGTATTTACAATGTCGAACATAGCATATAGCATTAATAAAATTTGCAGAGGAAGCAAATATCCAAAGCAGGCAAATGCAATACAGACTGCAATAAGTCCCACAAAAATCATGGGAGCAAAATGATAATATGATAAGCATTGCGGGCAGGAGGACACAGTAAGACCTATCCATTTTCCGTTGCTGAATTTTTGCTTTATCATATCTCTGAGTCTGTTTCTTGTATGCTGATAAGAAATTATATCAGGGCAGCAGCAAAGTTTATATCCTGCCTGACGTATCCTGTAATGAAGCTCGTTATCCTCTGTTCTTCCCAGAGTTTCGTTAAAGCCGCCCACCGCTTCAAAAACTTCTCTTTTATAAGCGGCATGAAAAAGGCTGTCCATATATTCTCTTTTTGCAGTAGGCCTCCTGTAAGAGGCAACAGAGCTTCCGAACAAAGACTCCTCCGCCGCAAGCAAGGTCAGTCTCCAGGGAGAGACATCTGACGTAATATTCGGTCTGCCGCCGCCTACAACCTTTTCACCCAAATTGATGTTGTAAATATTTCTTGAAACAAAGTTTCTTGGAATTCTTGCGTGGGCGTCAACCCTGATAATTACGTCGCCGTGAGCACTCATAATAGCACAATTCCATGAGGCAGCCTGATTCTTTTTTGGACATTCAACAATTATGACGTCAGCAAAGCCATAATCGGTATTTTTAAAATCAGTCATCATTTTATGAGTGTTATCGGTAGAACTGCTGTCAACAAGTACGATTTCTATTTCGTTGTGAGGATAATCCTGAGTAGAAAAATCTCTGAAAAGACCGTTTAAAACACGTTCTTCATTATATGCAATCATACATAATGAAATCAACATTTTAAATCGGACGCCTCCTTTTTTAGCTGGATCAGCCATTTTGCAGAATTTCCCAATGAAACTCCCATATACGGAATAACATAGAAAACAGGTAAAATAAAAAAGCAAGATAAAATCCATGGAATAAAGCTTAATATTAATTTAATTATATCAATATTATGTCCTTTAGAAAGCTTAAATGATTCTTTAATATACCATCCGGCATTTTTGCTATCATCGGCTAAAATGAAATTGCAGAAAACAGTTTTGGCATAAAGACAAAAGGCGGCAAAAAGTCCGATTATCTGAACTAACACTCCGATGACCATTATTAAAACGCCTATTTTTTGAAATAAAGCACTGTATGACCCCGACAGGTTGTCAGCTAAGACAAACAGCACGCTTGCAGGTATTGAAAATACAAAGACGCTGAAAATTGTAATTAAAAATCTGAGAATGTTTAACAATATGACTTTAAAATAAAGAATCGGATTTTTAAAATAATAAAATAAATCAAAAGCAGAACATTTCTGATTTTCAGCTACATTATAGCATAATCTGAAAAAGCCGTTTATTATAGGAGTAATAAGTATAAAAAGCAAGAGTGCTGTAATAAAGAAAACGCCTGCTAATAATTGACCCGATTTTTTAATTTCCCAGGTATATATATTTACAAGATTAAAACCGTAAAGCAGTGTTTCAAAAATACAATATACCAGAAGAAAGGAAATGAACAAAACCGACAGACAGCCCACCAGCGTTGACCAGTTGCCTTGTATTAAATAATTTCTTGCCTGTGCCTTAATAATTTTTTCAGTTTTCATCATAAATTAATCATCACTTTTTAAAGTTTTTCGGTATACAATTTATATATAGCTTCAAGACAAATTTCTGCATGCTTAAAGAAGTTTTTTTCATTTATGCTTTCATCTGCATTGTGCATATTTATTTCGTCCCCAGGAAAAACAGGACCGAAAGCAACTCCTTTTCCGCCTAATTTTCTTGCGTAAGTTCCGCCTCCGCTTGTGTAAAGCCTGGGCTTTTCGCCCATAACATTTTCATATGCGCCTGATAAAACAGAAACTATTTTGCTGTTTTCATCAAGATAAAGTGGTCTTAAATGGCTGAGTACCTTGACGTTAAGATTTTCAAGTTCAGCGGATTTTGTGACCCTGTAGAGAACTCCGTCACCGTTTACTGTAACAGGGTATCTGATATCAAGGGTCATCTCGCAGGCATCATCAATAATTTTTACAGTTCCTAAGTTTACGGTTAATGCTCCCGATACAGAGTCGCACATTTTAATTCCCAATGATCTTCCGTCTGTTTCGTTATTAATAGAATAGTCAATAAAAGAACAGATACTACCTAAGTCCTTGTGGCTGAAATGCTTAGCAAGCAAGTCAACCAACATTGCGGCGGCATTTAAACCGTTTTGTGGCTCGCAGGCATGTGAAGCCTTGCCTTTTGATAAAATTACAAGGCCGTCAATAGTATAAATAAATTCAAAGTTTCCGCAGCTTGCGTCGGCAAGACGCATAAGCATCTGGTCGTCATATTCATTACATTCAAGTAAGGCATAGGCTGTGTCAGGCACAGCGTTTACGGCCTTTCCCGAATGAAATTCCGTTAAAGAAGTTCCGTTGTGAACAGGCGATGAGAGCTTCAGCTGTAAAATTCCTTTTTCGCCATAGCAAATTCCGTAGTTGCTGTCAGGGGTAAAAGAAAAATCAGGCATAGGCTCTTTTCCAAAGTATGTTTCCATATCAGACATACCTTTTTCTTCATCAGTGCCGAAAATCGCTCTTATAGTATTGACTCCCTGAACTCCGCTTTCTTTTAAAGCTCTTAAACAGTAGAGGTTTATCAATGCGGCTCCCTTGTCATCAGCAACGCCTCTGCCGTAAAGTCTGCCATCTTTTCTTGTAAGCTCATATGGTGCAACGCTCCAGTTGTTGCCGGCTGGAACAACGTCAAGATGAGTCAATATGCCGCATAGCTTTCCGCCGCTTCCAAGCTCAATATGTCCAGCTTTATCATCAATATTTTTTGTATTAAGTCCGAAATCATCAGCTCTTTTTAAAATAAAATCAAGAGCGGCTCTGCATTCCATATCATTTTCTTCGGCAACAGATTGAAATTTTAATAATTTATCAAGGTCAGACAAGATTTCGTCTTTATATTCAAGTATTTTCTTTCCGAAATACATATAATTGCACCTCTGGTTAAATTCATAATATGTGACAAAATATATTATTATTCAAAATCAGAATTATTTATGTTGTTTTACTGAATATTATTTTTGTTATCATTATTATCATCATTTTTTTCATCGGCAATTTTATTATTGGCAGAAATTGAACCGTCACTGCGTAATAAAAGCAGTTGATTTTTCAGCTTTTGATTCTTTAATTCTTTATATAAAACAATTAATACCAGATAAATAAAATAAATTATACCACATATTGAAGTAATTATAATTCCAAAAATGAAACCGGGCTGATTATATACAAATTTTACTGAACTTGTCGAATTACCGGGAACTTTGACAGCCATAAAGCCTGAATTAACCTTTTCAATTTCAACTTCCTCGCCGTTAACATAGGCTTTCCAGCCCTCGTCGTAGGGAATACTGAAAAATAACAGATTATCATCACCGCTGTTTTTTATCTCCGCGGTAAATCCCTCATTATTATATTCGAAGCTTGAACAGCTGTTGCTTATAAGCTTTTCGCAGTCGTAGCAGTAATCATCATAAGTATAGCTGAAACTGTCTATTTCCTCTTGACCGTCATAGCTTAAATAGTCTGTAATATCGGAGTATTTTTTAAGCTGTTCTTCAGACAATATCATAGCTTTTAAAAGAATAAGATGTTTGTCATATTCGTAAAGCGGTTCCCAATCCTTCTCAGATAAAAACCTGTCATACATAAATCCCATAGGAATATAGTAGTCGTTTTCATATATATAACAGCCGTTTTCTTCGCCGTAATAGCTCCAGCCCGGCATTTTACAGGTTCCGTCTTCATCATTAAAGTTTTCATTATCATTTGTTTCGTCAAATAAATATTTACAGCTTAAAAATGCTCTTAAAGCATAGTAATTGCAGTCAGGACGAGAGGCAACATCTCTTGTAATGCCCAGAGATTGATAAAATTCAATAATAGAGGGAGAAACTACGCTGTGAAATGCGTTAATTGATGGAATTTGCCAGTACATAGCCAGATTATCAAGAGATTCGTAAAAATCACTTCTGACAACGTCTAAATCATTCATAGTCAGCTCTTCACCGTTATTTAAAGCATAAGGAATTATAAAAGATTTGTCATTACCCCCGTAGGTTTTTCCAGAAGCTACAATAAAATTTGATGAAACAACAGTAATAATGCCAATTCCTATAAAAGTATAAATAACAAGTTTTTTTGCCTGCCTTTTATATTTTTTAATTATCAATGCACATAATAACAGAGAAACAATCGCTGTGGCTGAGTAAATCCAGTATCTGTCGGGATAAGCCTCTAAACCGAATTGTAAGTTTTCAATAATGCTGTGGTTATCTTTATTATAACCGTAGCTTGGCATAAATCCTATAATTACAGCTATAAATACAGTAATTCCGGTTGTCCACGCAAATGCTCTTTCCCAGTTAGTTTCGTTGTTTTCAAGAGAAATAACGGTTGCAAGTGCCATCATAAGCTCAAGCATATAAAACCATCTTGCATAATAAATACTGCTGTTGAATAATTGGAAAGAGCTGTTCAATACAGGAATTAAAGCCATTATAAAAAGCAGTGGCAAAATTTTTTTAAGCCAGTTTCTTGTTTTGCTTTGTAAAAATCCGATAACGCCTGCCATACTGAACAGCGGAAGCCAACCGCTTACGGAAGCCCAGTTGCAGTCGACACTTTTTGTAAAGTTAGGAAATGCAGGCAGTTCGGGAGGGAAGAAGAAGCTTAAAATAATATACCAATATCTCTGAGGAATAGAGTAGACAAGAGAGTCCCAGCCGTTTGGATACTGTTCAAGTCTGGGGTTGCCCATTACCGTCATAACAGAGGGTAACAAAAGTACGGAAGCAGCGATAAAGCCCAAAGTCACCTCAAAAGAAAGCAGAAGAATCTGAGTAAATTTTACTTTGTAATTCTTTGTGCAGACCATAATAATCCAGTAAATAATTACAAATATAACCTGACCCGCAAAGAAGTAGTAGTTTATAATGCATGAAAAGAAAACAGCAAGAACCAATATTTCACGTCTGTTTTCCTCCATAAATGCGTCAAGAGCCGCAAGCAGCAGCGGAAAGGAAATCATTGCCTCGTGAAAATGGAAAAAGAAAATATTATAAATTGAAAAACCCGAAAAAGCGTAAAGCAAGGCGCCTACAACAGCAAAATTTTTGTTTTTAACGTATCTTTTTAAAAAAATATATGCAGAAATCGAGGCACACATAAATTTTAGCATGAATAATGGTCCCATAAGATAGGGGACAGCCTTGCTCGGGAAAAACATTGTGATCCAGAAAAACGGACTTCCCAAAAGGTAAAAACTGTAGCTTCCCACAAGTCCGGTGCCTAAATCGGTAGTATTGCTCCATCTTGTGTTTCCGCTTTGTATAGCGTCGTGCACCATTTGATAAAACGGCACTTCCTGAACATTAAAATCTCCGTAATACAAAAAGTAACCGCCGTCATAAATCATATAAGGCAAAAATATTAAAGCTGAAAATAAAAGCGAAAGCAAGACGGTTTTAAGAATAAAATGACCGTTTTTATTAATATTATAATTACTTAATCGCACAATTTTTCTTCCTTTATAAAGAACGCAGAAATTTGCGACTTTACTTTTTTAAAAATAAAAGTATAATAATGTATATAGTATATCATATGTTGTCGTTTTTTTCACTATAAAATTTCAACAAAATGTTAAAATATAAAAATTTTGGAGATTAAATATGGAAAAAAATAAAAACAGTCATTTTTTTGCAGTACTTTCAAGAATGAAATACATTACAAGATGGGGATTAATGAATAATACAAAAAGCGAAAATATAAGCGAGCACAGTCTGCAAACTGCATATTTTGCCCATATTTTAACTGTTATAGAAAATAAACGCTTCGGGAAAAAATTAAATCCTGAGCGTGCGGCGCTTCTTGCAATGTTTCACGATTGTTCTGAGATTTATACCGGAGATATGCCTACCCCCGTTAAGTACTACAATCCCAAAATTGCAGAGGCATATAAAAATGTTGAAATACTTTCAACAGAAAAACTTGTTTCACTGCTGCCTGACGACTTAAAAGAAGAATACAGAGAAATTTTATTTTATGAAGGTATAAAAGACGAAGAGCTCAAGCCATATGTAAAGGCGGCAGATAAGTTGTCGGCACTTGTAAAGTGTATTGAAGAGCTGAGAATGGGAAATGATGAGTTTAAAAAAGCAAAAGAAGCAACAGAAAATTCACTTGTAAAAATGAATTTAGACTCGGTAAATGTATTTATAAAAGAGTTTTTGCCGTCGTTTTATTTATCTTTAGATGAACAGGAATAGACAAAATTTCATCTAATTTTCACTTAATATCCATAATAAACTCATGATAATTTCTTATAAGTAATTAAAAAGTGTTGTATTTTGTGGTATACTAACTAATATTGGTAATTTATACACAAAATATTTTAAACTCTTAAGGGGTGATAACTATGGCAACACAAGATAATCAGAGTCGTGGCGGCTATGTGGACATAAGTTCTAACTCCCAAGTAAAAAAGGTGTATAATAAAAAGGGCAGAATGAAAAGGATTCTGATCGTATTTCTTTCCATACTATTTTTAATTTGCGGTTCAGGTCTTTTGTATTATTATTCTGTACTTGAGTCACTAAATTATAATTTTATATCTTCTTCACAGGGAAAAAACGATACCACTGGAGGAGATGTAGGTTCGGAAACCTCAAACTTAACCTTTGACGGACAAACTCTCTTAAGCGATTCAAAAATTTTGAATGTAATGCTTTTTGGTGTAGATTACTCTCAAGAGGGAGAAAACAGCAGAAGTGATTCAATGATTATGTTATCGGTTGATAACAGGCATAAAAAATTAAAGCTGACAACCTTTATGAGAGATACATGGGTAAACATTCCCGATTACGGATATGATAAGCTGACCCATGCATATTCTTATGGAGGAGCGGCACTTTCAATACAGACCATTGAATCAAATTTCGGCATTAAAGTTGACAGATATGCTGTTGTAGATTACGAAAGCTTTAAAAGTATCGTTGATATTTTGGGCGGAGTTGATATTGAGCTGACAGAAGATGAAATCGGATATATTAATTTCCAGATGTATATTAACGATAAAACAGGCAATACACCTCAGGAAACAATAACAGACCCTCCGGGAGTCGTTCACTTAAACGGACGTGAAGCTCTCTGGTATGCCCGTGACAGAGGCTTTGATGATGAAAATTATCCCGGAGTTATTTTTGAGGGTGACGACTGGGACAGAACAAGAAGACAGCGCAACTTTCTCAGCGTTGTGTTTGAAAGTATGAAGGATGCGTCACTTCCGCAGATTGTTTCAATTGTCGGTGAAGTAGGACCGCTTATAACAACCAATTTTAAAAAGGATGAAATTACAACATTAGTTGCAAATTCCTTAAAATACTTACAATACGATGTAGAGCAGTATTATGTTCCTCAGGGTGAAATAGGAACTTTATGGAAGTATTCCGACCCATCCATTAATAATGATTATATTGAAATTATTGATATGGATACCGTAAGAAATGACTTTGCAAAGTTTATTTTTGAAGATTTAATCGATATAGAATCTTCTACACAAACAACAAAATCGACAGCAGATGAATAAAAAAGCAGTCGGTGGATGTACCCGAGCATACAGCACCGTATAAAAACAATTTTTTATGCCCGACTGTTTCCGAGCATTTTCCTATAAAGTAAAAAAGTGACCGTCTTTTAGACGGTCACTTTTTCTGATAAAGTTAAATAAAAGCATTAAGCGATATAAAGAGTAATTTCGCCGAATTTATCGGCGACAAAGGGCTGCTCGCCCTTTGAACCTCGGTCGCTTTTTTGAAAAAAAGCGACGCAAAAAACTTTTACTTTTCTCGTCTTAAACTTTTAATATTTTAATCAATCGGCTCAAATCTATGAATTTTTCTGCCGTCTTTTTCAATTACTTCGGCAAACATATCGTAAGGTCTTACCCAAAGTCCGCTGTTATTGTAAAGTGGTTTGTAAACTACCATCATTTCATCGGTTTCACTGTGTTTTGCAATACCTATAACCTCATATTCGTTTCCTTTAAAATGACGGTATTTTCCCGGCTTTACATCAATAGGCTGTAAATCTTGTTGAACATTGTTATCACAAGAATTTGTATCAACTGTAATTTCTTCATCAGAAATATTATTTTTTATTTCAAAGCTGCCGTCATTGGCAACAAGTATTCTTCCGCTGTAAGGAGGAATGTTAAGATTGATATATCCGTCAGCCTGAAATTTTGCATTGCCATTTAAAACATCTGTTAAGATAAAGTTTCCGTCCACGCTAAATCCTGTTTCGCTCTGGTTGTCAGATAGATTTAACGCAATGTAAACAGTCTGAGAAGAGGTTCTTCTTCTGAAAACATACTGTTCGTTTTTGATAACAATGTTTTCAAAATCACCGTACTTTAATCCTTCAAGATGTCGTCTTACATTACCTAATGTATAAAGAAAACTGCATAAATTATTATCTGCGTCAGGAATACTGTCAATGTCAAGACAAGGTCTTAAATTGTGGTCGCAGTGCTTGGTTCTTTTGCCTTTTACTGCCCATTCACTTCCGTAATAAATTGAGGGGACGCCGGGCATACAGTATAACAATGTGTAAATGTTTTTTAAATGTCTTTTGTCATTTACTGTGCTTGCAAGCCTGTTAACATCATGGTTGTCCACAAAGTTGTATGTGTAAATGTTTTTGTAAATTCCGCCGTTTGAAAATTGTCTTTGTAAAGAATGTGCAATTTCAAAGTAGTTGCGGTCGTTGTGGCTGGAGTAAAGTCCCTTAAAACATTCATAGTTTGTAACGGAGTGTAAACCGTCATTCCGGGTAATTTTGTTATAATCTCCGCCGACCATTTCGCCGTACATCCAGAAATCGTCTTTTTTGCTTCTGGTAAAGTTTCTTAATTGCCTGAAAAAGTTTGTATCCATTACATCAGCCGCATCAAGTCTTAAACCGTCAATATCAAACTCATCAATCCAAAATCTTACGATGTCAATCAAATAGTTTACAACATCCTTATTTTGAAGATTAAGCTTAACAAGTTCATAATGACCTGCCCATCCTTCATACCAAAAATTATCGCCCTTAGGACTGCGTCCGTTAAAGTTCAGATTCTGAAACCAGGAACAATATGGTGAAGAGGAACCTTTTTGCTGAATATCCTTAAAAGCAAAAAATTCTCTGCCGACATGGTTAAATACGCCGTCTAATAAAACTTTTATTCCGTTTTTGTGAAGAGTATCGCATATTTTTTTAAAAGAATTATTGTCTCCCAAACGGCAGTCTATTTTTTTGTAATCAATTGTATCATATCCGTGTGAAGTGCTTTCAAATACAGGGTTAAATACAATTGCATTTATCTTTAATTTTTTTAAATGCTCTATCCACTCATATATTTTATCAAGTCTGTATTGAATGTTATGGTCGTTTTGCTTTGGAGCGCCGCAAAATCCAAGAGGATATATATTATAAATTATTGATTCATTAATATAAGACATATATTCATCTCCGTATCAATTTATATATTTTGAATAAAATATGAATGCATTATACCATAATAAAAAATATTGCGCAATAAGATACGATGTGTTAAAATATAAATATTAAACATCTGAACATCAAAAAATATAAAATTCTGAAAAGGAATGATAGCTGTGAATGTATGGCACGATATGTCGCCTAAAAGAATAAGCCCCGACGATTTTATTGCATATATTGAAATTCCGAAAGGAAGTAAGTCAAAGTATGAGCTTGATAAGGATACAGGTCTTTTAATTCTTGACAGAGTTCTTTATACGTCTACTCATTATCCGGCTAATTACGGTTTGATTCCAAGAACATACGCTGATGACTTAGACCCTCTTGATGTACTTGTTGTATCAAGCGAGGTCATGTATCCCTCAACTATCGTAAGGTGTTATCCAATTGGTGTGATAAATATGATAGACAACGGCAGAAATGATGAAAAAATTATTGCAATTCCTTACGACGACCCAACTTATAACACATTTAAAGATATATCTGAGCTGCCCAAGCATATTTTCACAGAAATGTGCCATTTTTTCACGGTTTACAAAACATTAGAGCATAAACAAACTGCCGTTGAGGAAGTTCAAAATTCAGAAAAAGCAAAAGAAATCATAAGAAAGGCAATCAGCACATATAAGGATAAATTCTGCTGATATGGTGATGAAATGTTAAAAATTCAGAATAAGACGACTAAAAGGCTGAGAATTGCCTTAATAATTTTGTTTCTTGTTATTTTGTTTGCAAACAGCTTTCCGTTTTTTCAGGGTACAGTATATTTTGGAAATACTGCTGTAAAGGACAGCATTTATGTATTTGATTGGAAAGCAACTGACGAAGAAACAGGAAAAGAAAAAGTCTATGATTATGCCTATTATGCAGATAAAGAAGACCCTACAGCAGAAACAAGCAAAATCAAAGTGTATATTGATGAAGAATTACAGAATGAATTTGAAGCAAATCCCGAAACTTTAAATATTTATTACTGGGGCGGAGAAAATAGCGGCGACGCCGAGTGTATAACTACCGAAAAAACCGTAAAAAAATCATTTGAAGATTTAAGGAATGGTGAAGAACGTACATATTATGAATATGAAGCACTTATTCCCAAAGACGCTGAATATTTCCAGTTTCACGCAGGCGACAGATATTTTAACGGAAATCTTCTGAAATATTATACGGCTACCGATTTGTTTTTAGAGGTAACAACAATTACTGATAATCCTCAGGAGCAAGGTGCTTTGTCAACAGTTGCGTTGAGTTCTGCGATTTTCTTTGTAATTCCGATAATAGGTTTCTTATTCGCTGCCTTTGATAAGGCAAGAAATTTCAAAAATATTGCAGGAATACTTTGTTCTATTTTAGGTGTATTTGCAATTGTGTATATTGTAGGACCTGAATATCTGTCAATAGGCTCCTTAGCAGCATTGCTTTTTTATCTTGCAGCGTTCCTTGTTTCAATGTTTGGTATTTTTGCCCGATATCTTGTTAGCCCTGAAAAGGAAAATACAGAAGATAATAAGGAGTCTTAAAATAACACAAAGTATTTCTTTCGACAAAAATATAAAAACCAGCCGTATTTTATTGACGGCTGGTTTCTTCATATTACCGTAAAAATCATTTGAGAGGGAACATCTGTTAAATTAACAGAATCTGAATTTATAAGATTAAACTGTCCGTACAACTTTCCGTAAACAATAGTAGTTTTGTCGCATTTTGCAAATACGGGAGCATCTTTGTAAAATTCGGGCTTGAAAATTACATCCACTGCTTTAATTCCTGCTTTAAAGTTCCAAATTTTATCTATTCTTTCGTCAGTGCCTAAAAATTTGATTTTAGAAAGCTTTGTTATTTTTCCGTCAGAAAAATAGCAATTTTCTTTTCCGACTAAATCATCACCCAATTTACTGCCAAAGTAGAGCGCAAAATCCTTTCCGTTAATATTGCAGTTCGCAGTTACATAGCGGTAAATCTGTCTAAAAGGCAGATTGTAGCTTGTGCTGTCACAGTATCCTTCGCTGTCCGAAAAGTTATATTGATTTTCACCAAGTTCAATATTTCCCGAAACCTTAATTGTAGGTGCAAAGGATTTATAATAAAAATTTCTGTCGCTGTCCTCAAAGGGAACAGATAAATTAAGACTTTCGCTTTGCTGTCTTTTAAATGTTAAATCAAGATATAAATTATCATATCCTGCAAAATCATTAAACTGACATCTTATATGTTTTAATAATTGCTGTGAAGTAAGCGCAATTTTAATTTTTTTATCTTCAAAATAAACTTTTTCGCCTAATAAATCGGGAATTTCTTTTTTGTTAAGAAAAAATTTTTTAACAATACAGTCAACAACGGTACCGTTTATTTTTTTGTCTCTTAAAATTATTTTTACAATAAACTCAATACCGCATTTTTCCAGAGAAATATAGACTGAGCAGTTTTCATTTTCGGCAAAGAAGCATTGTCTGTGGTCTATTTTGAGTTGATTTTTATATAGTTTATAATTAAATTCAAATACAGGAGTTTTCGACCATGCTCCTGTAATTGTTCCGTCCCTGTTAAAAACAGAACATATTCTGTCTATTTCCTTCTGCAAGGTTTTTCCTCCCGATAAAAATCACTTTTTCAACAAATTCCAGAATTATTTGAAATAATTATATACTCTTTTTGTCGTCTTTTCAAGCAGTATGATAAAGGTAATAATTTTTATTTTTAAGACATACATTTTATAAGTAATAATGGGAGATAGAATATGTTTAAAAATATTTTGAAAACAATGGCTTGCATAATTTGCTGCATTTTCTTGGTTTCATGTAGTTATGTGGAGCAAAGTTATGCAGACGAACTGAAATCAAACACTTGGTATGCGGAAAATGAAAACGAAACTAAGGTTTTTCTTTCGTTTACTGAAGATAATCGGGCTGAACTGAAAATTGAAGGCGATGCAGATAATACCTGCACAATATCGGGGGTCTGTGTATTAAATGAAAGCTCATTTGTCATAAGCGATACAACAATGGCAAAAAACGTATCAATAGACTATAAGCTGTACGGAAGTAAATTGGAGCTTACATATATGGGAAAAACACTGACGCTGTTGAAAAAGTAATTTACATATATTTTAAATTTTAATAGGAAGGTTTCGCAGTCACAGACTGCGACAAAGGACTTCTCGCCCTTTGAACCTCGGTCGCTTTTTGAAAAAAGCGACGCAAAAACTTTTACTTTTCTTGACTAAGAAGTTAAATACATAATTTTTTTGCGGCTGTAAGCCGCATTTTTTACTTTATAGGATACTTTGTAAGAGTCGGACAAAAAAGAGAGTTTAAATATGGTGCTGTCTGCTCGGATAGGTGCAGACCTCCGATGTTTTTTATGCTCGAAGAATTAATTTCATATTCGTTATAAAAAGACTAAATTTGTTGATATATTTCTTTGATTATGCTATAATAACACTAATATGCTTTATTATGCCTGTTTTTAAATAAATTAAAATATCAGGCAAAAAAATAAGTGCCAGTAAAGTCAGGGAGTTGAATATTTATATGGTTGTAATGGGAGTAGACCCGGGCTACGCTATAGTAGGCTGGGGAGCTGTTGCAAACAAAGGCATAAATTATAAACCGTTAGGCTTTGGCGCCGTTACAACTGATGCTCAAATAAGTTTTAATAAACGTCTGCAAATAATTTACGACGATATGTATTCACTTTTAAACAGGTGTCGTCCTGACGCACTTGCAATAGAAAGACTTTATTTTACTACTAATCAAAAAACTGCAATAATGGTTGCAGAGGCAAGAGGAGTAATTTTGCTTTCAGCACAGAAACAGGATATTCCTATATTTGAATATACACCGCTTCAGGTTAAAACAGCAGTAACAGGCTATGGAAAGGCGAAAAAACCGCAGGTTATGGAGATGACAAGAAGACTTCTTAATTTAAATGAAGTTCCAAAGCCTGACGATACTGCCGATGCACTTGCAATTGCAATTTGTCACTTACAGGCGGCAGGTTCACAGTTAAGGCAAACAATGTTTCAAAAGGGGTTATAATAATGCTTTATTCCGTAAGAGGAAACTTAATTCATACAGAGCCTAATGTGGCAGTAGTAGAATGCGGCGGCGTAGGTTTTAAATGCAATACCACAATGAATACATTAAAACAGATTAAATTAAATACGGAGGTTACTCTTTATACATACTTAAATGTAAGAGAAGATGCAATGGAGTTGTTCGGCTTTTCAACAAATACAGAACTTGCGACCTTTAAAACCTTGATCGGAGTAAGCGGTGTAGGTCCAAAGGCAGGACTTGCAATTTTATCTGTTTTAACTCCCAGTCAGGTAGCATTGGCAATAGCCTCAAACGATGTAAAATCCATTACTCTTGCACAGGGAGTAGGCAATAAGCTCGCTCAAAGAATAGTACTTGAGCTTAAAGATAAACTTAAATCGGTTGTATCAAAAGAAAGCGGTATATCCGATGTGAATTTAGAATCATTTACAACAGGAAATATAAATAAAGCTGTTGAAGCCTTAACGGTGTTGGGTTATACTCCTGCGGAGGTAACTCCTTATCTTGCAAAATTGGATTCTTCATTACCTGTTGAGAAGTTAATCGGAGAGACCCTTAAACAGCTCGGAAGGAATTGATACTAATTTTTAATTAATCAGAAATCGGTATTAAAGGAATCAGGTAAATTATGAGTTATGAATTTTCAGACGAATTTGATTTTGAAAACAGAATAATGGATACTTCGGAAATTCCCGAGGATACGGCGGAGGGCGATAACCCGTTAAGACCGAAAACTCTTGATGAATATATCGGTCAGGAAAAGGTAAAGGAAAACCTGAAAATTTTTATAGAAGCCGCTAAAAAGAGGGGAGAAACATTAGACCACGTTTTACTTTACGGTCCTCCCGGACTCGGTAAAACGACTCTTTCTGCAATTATCGCAAGAGAAATGGGCGTTTCAATAAGAATTACCTCAGGGCCTGCAATTGAAAAGCCGGGAGATTTAGCGTCGCTTCTTACTAATCTTAATTCAGGTGATGTGCTTTTCATAGACGAGATCCATCGTTTAAGCCGTGCAGTAGAAGAAGTTCTATATCCCTCAATGGAGGACTTCGCAATTGATATTATAACAGGTAAAGGGCAGATGGCGGCGTCTTATCATTTACCGCTTCCCCGGTTTACCTTAGTCGGCGCAACAACAAGAGCAGGTCAACTTACCGCTCCGTTAAGAGACAGGTTCGGAGTTGTTTTAAGGCTTGAACTTTACACCCCGGAGGAACTTGCACAGATTATTGAAAGAAGTGCAGGAATATTAAATATTGATATAGAACACGACGGAGCTTTGGAAATTGCCTCCCGTTCAAGAGGAACTCCCAGAATTGCCAATAGACTTTTAAAGAGGGTTCGTGATTTTGCACAGGTGATATCAGACGGCGTAATTACATGGGATACAGCAAGGATTGCTCTTGATAAGCTTGAAATTGACGAGCTTGGTTTAGACCAAAACGACAGAAGAATGTTGGAAGCAATTATAAAATTTTATAACGGCGGTCCTGTTGGAGTTGAAACTCTTGCGGCGGCAATTGGAGAAGAAGCCGTTACAATTGAAGATGTTTACGAGCCTTATTTAATGCAGATAGGTTTTCTTTCGAGAACGCCCAGAGGCAGATGCGTAACGGCAGAGGCTTGCAGACATTTAGGGTATGATATACAGGCGGGTAAAATAGGCTCTCAGCCTACATTATTTGATTAAATTTAAGTATTAGGAGAAAGAATTTATGGGAAGATTATTTGGAACAGACGGAGTAAGGGGTATTGCAAACGAACAGCTTACTCCCGAGCTTGCTATGAATATAGGCAGAGCGGCGGCAATGGTTTTAATCAACGATGAGGTTAAAAACCCCACAATACTTATCGGTAAAGATACAAGATTATCGGGAGATATGCTTGAAGGAGCGTTGATTGCAGGACTTTGCTCCGTAGGAGCAAATGTTAAGCTGTTAGGCGTAGTGCCCACTCCTGCAGTAGCCTATTTAATCGGAAAATATAAGGCGGATGCAGGAATTATGATTTCTGCCTCTCATAATCCTTTTGAATTTAACGGAATTAAAATTTTCAGTTATGAGGGTTATAAACTGCCTGACGACTTGGAAGAACAGATTGAAGCCATAGTTCTTGATAATGTAGAGCCATATAAAGTTGCTGATGATGGCGAAATCGGCACGGTGGAAGTTCTCGATAATGCCGTGGATGATTATATAGAACATATTGTTTCTGCAATTGATACGAATTTGAAAGGTATGGAGATTGCACTTGACTGCTCAAACGGCTCATCTTCAAGAACAGCACGAAAGCTGTTTGAAAAATTAGGAGCAAAGTGCCATATGCTTTTTGATAATCCCGATGGAATAAATATAAATAAAGATTGCGGTTCAACACATATTGAAACGCTGAAAAAATATGTTTTTGATAATAAGCTTGACGCAGGACTTGCTTTTGACGGAGACGCCGACAGGTGTCTTGCAGTAGACGATAAGGGACAGCTTGTTGACGGCGACTATATTATTGCAATTATAACTGCGGATATGAAAAGCAGAGGAGTACTTAAAAAAAATACAGTTGTTGGAACAGTAATGACGAATATGGGCTTTAATAAATTTTGTGAAGCAAACGGAATCCATTTTGTTTCAACAAAAGTAGGCGACAGATATGTATTGGAGTCAATGCTTCAAGACGGCTACAATATCGGCGGAGAGCAGTCAGGCCACGTTATTCTTCTTGATTACTGCACAACCGGCGACGGTCAGCTTACAGGCGCAACGCTGTTAAGCTTAATTAACAGAAGAAAAGCAAAGCTTTCATCAATAGCAACACTTATGGAAAGATATCCGCAGGTACTTGTAAATGTAAAGGTTTCAAATGAAGGAAAGCTTGACTTCTATGTAGATAAGGAAATAAAATCAGAAATTAACAGGGTATCGGATATTTTAGGCGACACAGGCAGAATTCTTGTTCGAGTATCAGGTACAGAACCGCTTGTAAGAGTAATGCTTGAGGGCGAAGACCTTGAACAGATTTCAAATCTTGCAAACGAAACAGCGTCACTTATAAGGGAAAGACTTTCATAATGAGAATAGCAGAAAACTGGAAGGATTATGAGCTTATAGACGCATCAGACGGCGAAAGGCTGGAACGCTGGAAAGATATTATCCTCATAAGACCCGACCCGCAGATAATCTGGACGACAAATAAGAAAAATTCTCTTTGGGAAAATGCCCACGCAAGATACCGCAGAAGCAATAAAGGCGGTGGAAGCTGGCAGGTCTATAAAAAATTGCCTGCTCAGTGGAGTATAAATTATAATAATCTTGTGTTTAATATTAAACCTATGGGGTTTAAGCATACAGGAGTTTTCCCGGAACAGGCTGTAAACTGGGATTTTGTAAGCGAAAAAATAAAAGCTGAAAAAAGTAAAGTTAAGGTGTTGAATCTTTTCGGATATACAGGATGTGCAACGCTGTCCTGTATGAATGCAGGTGCAGAGGTTTGCCATGTTGACGCATCAAAAGGAATGGTTCAATGGGCAAAGGAAAATGCAGCATCAAGTAAAATTGCAGATAAGCCCGTAAGATGGCTTGTCGACGACTGCATTAAATTTGTTCAGCGTGAAATCCGACGGGGAAATAAATATGACGGTATTATTATGGACCCGCCCTCATACGGAAGAGGACCAAACGGAGAAGTTTGGAAATTGGAAGAGCAACTTTATTCTCTTGTGGAATTATGCCGTCAGGTAATTTCCGAAAATCCGCTGTTTTTCATACTTAATTCCTACACAACAGGTCTTTCGCCTGCTGTAATGGAATATTTGCTCGGAGTTTTACTGAAATCAAAGTTTGGCGGCAAAATTTCATCAGATGAAATCGGCTTGCCTGTAACAGAAACAGGTCTTGTTTTGCCCTGCGGTTCAACGGCAATTTGGGAAAGATAATTTTTGGAGATTAATATGGAGTTTATTACTGCTGAAAACGTCACTTTTTACTATGAAAATGATGATGAACAGCAAAATTCAATAATAAAAAATGCAATAGACGGTGTATCTCTTGAAGTAAAAAAGGGAGAATTTATAGCTCTTTTAGGTCATAACGGCTGCGGTAAGTCCACAATGGCAAAGCATTTTAACGCAATGCTTTTGCCTCAGGGCGGCAGTGTTTATGTTGACGGAATAGATACTAAAACAGAGGGTAAAACCTTTGATATAAGAAAACAAGTTGGGCTTGTTCTGCAAAATCCTGACAATCAGCTTGTTGCAAGTATTGTAGAAGAGGATGTAGCTTTTGGCCCTGAAAATTTAGGAATACCCCCAAAGAAAATAAGAGAAAGGGTAGATAATGCCCTTAAAGCCGTAGATATGTACGAATACAGAAAGCATGCTCCGTATAAATTAAGCGGAGGTCAAAAACAGCGAATTGCCATTGCAGGTATAATTGCAATGGAGCCTGATTGTATAGTACTTGACGAGCCTACAGCTATGCTTGACCCAAAGGGCAGAGACGAAGTTTTAAAGGCCATACAAAAGCTCAATAAAGAAAATAACATAACAATAATTCTTATTACACATTATATGGACGAGGCCGTTTTGGCGGACAGAGTTATAGTTATGGATAAAGGCAAAATTTTAACTCAGGGCAAACCAAGAGAAGTTTTTTCTCAGGTTCATCTTCTTAAAAAGCACCGCCTTGATGTACCGCAGGCAACCGAGCTTGCTTATAAGCTTAAATGCAGCGGAGTTAAAATAGATAAAATGCCCCTCACAGATGAGGAATGTGTAGAAATGCTGGAGGGTATTTTAAAATGAGTATAATTGAAACAAGAGATTTATCTTTTGTTTACGGCATAGATACTCCATTTGAAAAAAGAGCCGTAAACAATGTTAATATAAAAATAGAGCAAGGTGAATTTATCGGTATAATGGGTCATACAGGCTCGGGAAAATCTACCTTTGTTCAAATGCTTAACGGTTTAATAAAACCAACCTCCGGACAAGTTCTTTTAAACGGCAAAGATATATGGGAAAATCCAAAGGAAATCAGAAAAGTAAGGTTTCAGGTGGGAATGGTTTTTCAGTATCCCGAATATCAGCTTTTTGAAGAAACCGTATATAAGGATATTTCATTCGGTCCTAAAAATATGGGATTGACCGATTCAGAAATAGATAAAAGAGTAAGAGATGCTGCAAGGTTTGTAGATTTAAGCGGCGAACTTCTTTTCAAATCACCCTTTGATTTGTCAGGCGGCGAAAAACGCCGTGCGGCTATTGCAGGAGTGCTTGCAATGGATCCCGATGTGCTTATTTTAGACGAGCCTACCGCAGGATTAGACCCAATGGGCAGAGATATACTGTTAAGCCAAATTTGCCAGTATCATAAACAAAGAAAAAATACGGTTTTGCTTGTATCACACAGTATGGAGGACATTGCAAGGGTATCAGACAAAATTATGGTTATGAATAAATCAAACCTTGAAATGTTTGATAAGACAAAAAATGTTTTCTCACAAAATAAACATCTTGAAGAAATCGGACTTCGTGTACCGCAGATAACAAAAATTATGGCTTCTTTAAATGAAAAAGGCTATGATTTTTCAGAAGGAATTTTAACTGTGGAGCAGGCCTTTGCAGAAATTCTTACAAAATTGAATAAGGAGGGAAAGTTATGGTAAGAGATGTAACCTTAGGACAGTATCTTCCCGGAAACAGCCTTATTCACAGAATGGACGCAAGGGCAAAAATTGTTTTGCTGATTTCATTTATTGTAATGATTTTCTGTGCATTCAATTTTGTATCTTTAGCTTTAACTGCCGCCGTTACAATTTTAATTGTCATTTCAAGCGGTATTCCTTTAAAAATGTATCTTAAAAGCTTAAAGGTAATTATTTTTATTGTTGTTATAACTTCAGTCCTTAATCTCTTTTACGGAACAGGCGATCCTCTTTGGCAGTGGGGATTTTTAAAGATAACCTGGTCGGGAATAAGCAGGGCAATATTTGTAACCATAAGAATTATTTGCTTGATTCTTGCGACCTCAGCCTTAACCTTTACTACATCGCCCACAAATTTGACAGACGCTCTCGAAAGGCTGATGAAGCCTTTAAAGGTTTTTCATATAAAGGTTCACGAAATAGCAATGATGATGACAATTGCATTAAGATTTATTCCAACTTTGCTGGAAGAAACAGATAAAATTATGCAGGCACAAAAGGCAAGAGGAGCAGATATGGATTCAGGAAACATAATTCAAAGAATTAAAGCCCTGATACCTGTTTTAATTCCTCTTTTTGTATCTTCATTCAGAAGAGCCTATGAGCTTGCAATGGCTATGGAATGCCGTTGTTATCAGGGGGGAGAAGGCAGAACAAAGATGAAAGTACTGCATATGTCAGCAATCGACTATATTATGATTGCTTTAATGGCAGTAGTTTTGGCAGGAGTTATTTTCTGCAACATATTCTTTTGGGAGTTAGTGTGAGCAGTGATATGAGCGGCGGAACGAATAACGGTATGAACAGCGGTATGAGTAACGGTATGAGAAATTTACTTTTAACAATTTCATATGACGGAACCCGTTTCCACGGCTGGCAGATTCAGCAAAACGCAGTAACAGTCCAGCAGGTTTTTCAGGAATCGCTTTATAAAATTATAGAACAAATTCCCGACATTAAAGGCTGCAGCAGAACAGATTCAGGTGTTCACGCAAATATGTACTGCATAAGTATGAAAACCGACCATCCAATTCCTGCGGTAAGACTGAAAGCGGCGCTTAACCGTTATCTTCCAAAATCTATAGCCGTACTTGACTGTAAAGAAGTACCAATGGATTTTCACGCACGATACAGTTGTAAAAGCAAACGGTATATATATAAAATCTGGAACGATGAGGTAAGAAATCCTTTTTTAGAGGGTTATGCACTTCATTACAGATATTATTTAGATGAAAAGCTGTTAAATAAAGCGTCTCAGGCTTATGTAGGAAAGCACGATTTTACTTCTTTTTGCACAATAGATAAAAGAGAAAAGGGAGACTTTACAAGAAATGTAAAGCTGTTTTCCGTTGAAAGAAATGATAAGCTTATAACTATGACGGTAGAGGCAGACGGCTTTTTATATAATATGGTAAGGATTATGGTAGGAACGCTTTTAAGGATTCAGCAGGGGAAAATTAAACCTGAAGAAATACCGTATATAATTGAGCAGAAAAACAGAAAGTTTGCAGGACCAACTGCACCTGCAATGGGACTTTATCTTGATAAAGTAAATTATTGAAAGGGGGTCATATGAATGTTTAATAAAAACCGTCGCAGATATTCAGACCAAAAAGCTAAAAAACTGAACCGCAATGTAATCAGCTATGAAGAAGTGCCGCTTGATGATTATGAGGAGGAAACGACAAGAGTATCCTCGGTAGATGCAAAAAAAATTGTAAAAATAGTGATTTTACTTTTAATATTGGGACTTATTGTATTTGCTTTTGCAAACAGAAACAGTCTGACCCCGGAAAATATTTCAAACTGGTTTAAATATGATGTTTTAGGACAGGGAGACGGCAAGGGCTATCCCGTAAATATCGTTGGTACAAATGTAGATGCAAATAATATGATAACTGTAGGCAATACAATTTCTTACGCATCGGATACATCGTTTGTAACTCTCAGTTCTAATGCAAGCCAAATTCAAAATTATCAGTTAAGCTATTCAAGTCCTGTTATATCAAATAACGGCAATAATCTGCTTATATACAGCTTAGGCGGCAAGGAATTTAATGTTGGAACAACAAATGAAATTACCTATGCGGGAAAGACTGATGATAATATTTTCACAGGCGATATATCAGTATCAGGCGTTTACGGAGTTGTTACACAGACAAGCGGATATCTTTCAAAGCTTTATATTTTCAATAAAGAAAATAAACAGATTTACGCTTATTCTTTTTCTGATTATTACATAACTTCTTTGTCAATCAATCCAAGCGGAACTCAGTGTATAGCCTGTGGTATATCTGCAAAAGAGGGCAGTTTTTCGGGAATTGTATATGTTCTTGATTTTAAGCAGGAAGAACCTCTTGGTACTTATGAAATAAATGAAAATGTAATTTACAGATCGGAGTATTTTTCCTCAAACGAGGCTTGCCTGATTGGAGATACAGCCTCATATTTAATGAGTACCTCAGACGGAGCCTTGACTGAAAATTCATATAATCAAATGTTGCTTACAGCTTATGAGGTAAACGAAAACACAGGTAATTATTCTATATCTCTTTCAAGAACAGGCGACGGACACTCCTGTACTGTCAAAACATTTAATTCATCAGGAGAAACGGTTTCAGAAATTGAAACAGATTATAAAATTTCAGCATTAACACTTCAAAAGGGAGATATATATATTTTAGAGAACAGCAATGTACATTGCTATGATTTCAGCGGAAATGAAAAAAGCACGGGAGATGCAGGTTCAGGCGCAAAGCAAATAAAAGTATCTTCAGACGGTACAGTATTCGTTATAGGCGTAAATGAAATAAGAAAATCAGAACTGAAATAATTTAATTAAGTGGAGTAAGGTGACCTTTTTGCTTGATTTAATAATAATTTTGCTTTTCATAGTATTCGTTATAATCGGTATTAAACGAGGTGCAATAAAAACACTTTTAAATTTAGTAAGTGTATGGTTGTCTGTATTTTTATCATCCGTATTAGGCTCCAATATAGCACAATGGGTATATGATGTTTTTTTTAAAAACGGCATAATTGAAGGAGTAAATAATACCCTTACTCAGACAGGTGCGGCGGATAGTGTCGAGAAAACACTTGAATCAATACCTGATGTTGTATTTAATGCTCTGTCTGCTTTTGGAATTACAAAGGATTCCTTGATTTCTCAGACAGAAGGTGCGGTTGATTCTGCTCAAATCAGTGTATCAAATGCAGTAGAAGGGGTAATCAGTCCGATTTTAACCTCAATAATCAGTTTCTTTTTAATTATAATATTATTTATTCTTTTGATTGTATTATTTAAGTTTATATTAAAACTGGTCAACGGTTTGTTTGAGCTTCCAATACTTAATATGTTCAATAAAGCGGCAGGAGGCGTATTAGGAGCAATTGAGGGTGTAGCGCTTATTTATCTTTCTGCAGTGCTTATAAAAATAGTTTTGCCTTTTACGGGAGAAGATTTCTTTATAACACAGCAGATAATTGATGAAAGTATAATTTTTAAGACAATTTATGATATAAATATATTTAGCAATATTACAGAGTTATCCGAAAAAGCTAAAGAGTTAACTTTAAAAAATTAAAAGGAAATGGGAAAAATGGAAAAGAGAATAATAAAATTATCGGATTTTTTAACTATACCGAATTTATTAACTTATTTGCGAATAATCTTAATAGTACCGTTTGTTATTTGTTTTCTTAATCAGAACTATGTATTGGCAATGATCTTAATAGGCATTTCGGCACTTTCGGATTGCTGCGACGGATTTATAGCAAGAAAATTTAATCAGGTAACAGATTTAGGCAAATTACTTGATCCAGTTGCAGATAAGCTTACTTTGCTTTCGGTTATGGTTTGTATTACAATTTTTACTCCCGTAGTGCTTCCTGTAATGGCAATCCTTGTTGTCAAGGATATTGCAATGCTTATCGGCGGGTCAAGACTTCTAAAAAAAGGTATTACACCGCCTGCGGCAAAATGGTATGGAAAAATCGGAACAATATTTTTCTATTTTTCTGTTATTTTAATTGTATTTTTAAAGGCAGTGTATAATTATGAAAATCCGGTTTTGTCGCTGATACTTCTTTCAATTACGGCAATTGTAATGATTTATGCACTTGTTCAATATTATTTAATATACCTGCAATTATTAAAAGGAAAAAAAGAGGAATTGAAAAAATAATTAAAATGTTATATAATAGCCTAAAATCTTTAAAATAATTTTTTATGCTTTTAATAGATTAATGATTTATAAAAGGAGATTAATATGCTTTGTAGTAGATGCGGAAAAAGACAAGCAGTTGTCTTTGTTTCATCCCAAAGTACAACAGAAGCCCCAACGCAAGGCTACTGTTTAACTTGTGCAAAAGAACTGGGAATTAAGCCTGTAGAGGACTTGATTAATAAAATGGGGATTACAGATGATGATTTAGATACAGTTCAGGACCAGATGAATAGTATTATGACCAATTTAAGTGAAGGCGGAGATATTTCAAAATTAATGGAAAATGTAGATATGAATGCAATTATGGGGGAAATGTCTAATTTAGACGAAGAAAACAATGATGATGACTTCACTCCCGGCGGAGCTCCGGCATTTCCCGCATTTTTTAATAGTATTTTCGGACCCGGCAATCAGAAAAAAGATAATACTCAAAATTTAAATAATAATACTAAGGGAAAGAAAAAGGAAAGAAAAGAAAAAAACAGAAAACACATTAATTTGTACTGCGAAAATCTTACAAGAAAAGCCCTGGAAGGTAATATAGACAGAATAATAGGCAGAGATTATGAAATTGAGAGAGTTATACAAATTCTTTCCAGAAGAACTAAAAATAACCCCTGTCTGATAGGCGAACCCGGCGTCGGTAAAACAGCCATTGCCGAAGGTTTGGCTCTGAGGATTGCATCAGGCAATGTTCCTCAAAGATTGAAGGATAAAGAGATTGAACTTCTTGATTTAACCTCCCTTGTAGCAGGAACACAATTCAGGGGTCAGTTTGAAAGCCGAATCAAGGGCTTAACTCAGGAAATTAAAGATGCCGGAAATATTATATTGTTTATTGACGAGGTTCATAATCTTGTAGGAACGGGCGACAGTGAGGGCACAATGAATGCCGCCAATATACTAAAGCCTGCTCTTTCAAGAGGTGAAATTCAGGTCATTGGAGCAACAACCTTTAACGAATACAGAAAATATATTGAGAAAGACAGTGCTCTGGAAAGACGTTTTCAGCCTGTAAAGGTTTCTGAACCTGCAATTGAAGATTCCGTAAAAATTATTGACGGAATTAAAGATTATTATGAAAATCACCATAGAGTAACTGTAGATGATAATATTGTCAGAAAAGTTGTAGTTTTGTCGGAACGCTATATTACAGACAGATTTTTACCTGATAAAGCAATTGACTTGCTTGATGAAAGCTGTGCCTGTGCTGCTCTGAGAAATAAACAAATGGAGCGTTTTGATAAGCTTAACGAGGATAAGCAAAATTACATTTTAAGATGTGAAGAACTATCGTCTTCCGAAGAGGTCGATTATGAGCAGCTTGCAGATGTTAAAAGCCAGCTTGCAAAAATTGATAAGGAGATCTCTTCAATAGACCCTGAATCAATTAAATCAACTGTAACTGAAGAGGATATTGCTAAGGTCATCGAGCTTTGGACAGGAATCCCTGCGTCAAGAATTAAGGAAAACGAGCTTGCAAAGCTTGCAGATTTGGAAAATGAATTAAAGAAAAAGATTATCGGTCAGGATGAAGCCGTAAATGTTCTTGCATCGGCAATAAAAAGAAGCAGAGTTCAGATTTCACCAAGAAGAAGGCCTGCGTCATTTATTTTTGTAGGACCTACAGGCGTCGGTAAAACAGAACTTGTAAAGGTGCTTTCGCAGCAGCTTTTTGATACACCCGAAACTCTTATAAGACTTGATATGTCAGAGTTTATGGAAAAGCATTCAGTATCAAAAATTATAGGCTCACCTCCGGGTTATGTTGGCTATGACGAAGCAGGTCAGGTTACTGAAAAGGTAAGAAGAAGACCGTATTCTGTTTTACTGTTTGATGAAATTGAAAAAGCTCATCCTGATGTATTAAATATTTTACTGCAAATCCTTGATGAGGGAAAAATTACAGATGCGCACGGCAGAGCAGTAAACTTTGAAAATACGGTAATTGTAATGACATCTAACGCAGGCTCAACAAAAAAAGAAAATGCATTGGGCTTTGGAAAAACTCAGGACGACGCAAATAAGGAAAAGGTAATGAAAGCTTTAAATGAATTTTTACGCCCTGAATTTATTGCAAGAGTCGATGAAATTATAGTGTTCAGAGAATTGACAAAGGATGATTTCAAAAAAATTGCAGAGCTTATGCTTGAGGAGTATGTACCTGTACTTAAAGAAAAGCATATTGCCTTCACTTATAATGAGAAAGTATGTAATTTACTAGCTGAAAAGGCATTCGGCGGCAATAGCGGTGCGAGAGATTTAAGAAATCTTATCAGAAGAGAAGCGGAAGATAAAATTGCCCAGGCAATGATAGAATCTAAAGATACAGCGTTGTCAGGCATACATCTTTCTGTAGAGAATAATAAAATCTCAATTAAAGCAATATAAATATAAAATAAAACCGACTTAATGTGAATAAGTCAGATTAAGTCGGTTTTTGTTGTAAATAAGAATACGAAAATTATAAAAACTTTAAATAAAAACTTGACAAAATATATATGTTATGATATACTAAATAACGCTGAAAACAAAACAATATATGCGGATGTAGTTTAGTGGTAGAACTTCAGCCTTCCAAGCTGATCGTGTGAGTTCGATTCTCATCATCCGCTCCAAAAATAAAAACTGTACTCGTTTAGGGTACAGTTTTTATTTTTAAAAAGTTTTGTTTTTTGCACTGGCGTTAATATACACATCTCATTTCTGTTGGTATATTCAAAATTTGAATCATTCAATATATTGAATACAGCCTAAGGCTTTAACTCCTGCCCCGACATGACAGCTAATACTTATTGGAAGTTTAAAAAGATTCACTTCATAATCAGGGAAACTATCCTGAACCTTATCTCTCCATTCCAAAGCAGGGGCTAATTCACCTGAATAGGCAGTTTCAACTTTTATTGGCTTTCCCGCAAATCTTTCTTCAACATCTTTGTGAAGAACATTAAGCATTATATCTTCGGCATTTTTCATACCCCTTGCTTTAGCGTAAGCGTCTAATTTTTCGCCCTGAATTTGCAAAACAGGCTTAATATTTAAAATAGAAGCAATTGCAGCTCCTGCCGATGTTACCCTTCCGCTTTTCTTTAAAAGCTCAAGTGTATTGACAGCAAGATAAATACTTGCATTATAAGAGTTTTCTTCAAGTGTTTTGCAAATTTCTTCAGCGCTTAATCCTTTTTTTACAAGATGTAAAGCGTCAATAACAGATTGTCTTTGAGAAACAGATATCCTTTTGTTGTCAGCTACAAATACTTTTCCGTTATAATCTGCGGCAAGTGCTTTTGCAGTATTTAAAGAACTGCTTAAACTTGCTGACATCGGAATATGTACGATATAATCATAATTTTTTAAAATTTCATTCCAGAAAGAAATAATAGATTCGGGAGCAGGTTGAGATGTAGAAACCTGACATCCTTTAGCAAGCATTTCAAAAAACTGCTCATAAGTGCAGTTCTCACCTTCAAAATATTCTTTATTATCAACAGTAAAAGGCATAGGTAACATATGAATACCTAATATTTCAGCTTCTTCAGAAGAAATACTGCTGTTTGTATCAGTGGTTATTGCAATTTTATCCACTTGTTTTCCTCGTTTCATAATTAAGATTTAACATTAAAATTATACAGACAATAAGGTATAATGTCAATAAAATCCCCTTAAGTATAGGATTAAAAATCACAGTATAAAATTAAGTGTTTTAATTCATATTGAAAAAACTGATAAATATGTTATACTGTATTTAATAATTCAGACAGGAGGAATTTTAAGTTGAAAAAAATAATATCAATACTGCTTTCAATAACGATCTTAGGCAGTTTTGCGGCAGTTTTTACAGGCTGTAATAATAAAGCGGAGGACCAGCCTGAAACTTCAGATTATCAATTAGCGAAAAATATAGAGGACGGTTCAATTCTTCATTGTTTTTCATGGAATTTTAATACAATTAAAAATTCAATGGCAGATATAGCCGCATCAGGTTTTACCGCTTTGCAGACATCACCTATCAATGAATGTCTCGAAGGTGAAAATGCAGGAATGCAGCTTTACGGAGACGGTAAATGGTATTATCATTACCAGCCGACAGATTGGACGATCGGAAACTACCAGTTAGGCACAAAAGATGAATTTAAAGCAATGTGCGAGGAAGCAGACAAATACGGAATAAAAGTTTTAGTTGATGTACTGCCTAACCATACAACTCCTGTAACCTCTGAGGTTAATCAAAATTTAATTGACGCAGTCGGCGGAATGGATAAGCTTTATCATAAGAATTCGCAGTATGATTTAACAGATTACAGCAACAGACTTGCCTGCACAACATATAAAATGGGCGGACTTCCCGATGTCAACACTGAAAATCCTGATTTTCAAGATTATTACTTAAAGTTTGTAAATGAATGTATAGATTTAGGTGTAGACGGATTCCGTTATGATACTGCAAAACATATCGGTTTGCCTGACGACCCTAAGGAAGATGACGGCTACAAAAATAATTTCTGGGAAAGAGTAACAACAGAAATTCATAATGCCGACAAAATTTTCAATTACGGAGAAGTATTACAGGGAAGTAATGACCGTATTAATGATTATATTAATGCAATCGGCAGAACGACCGCAAGTACTTACGGAGACAGAATCAGAAATGCAGTTACTCAAAATAATTTAAGCTCTGCAATGATAAAGGATTATTTTATCAGGGAAGAAAACACGGATAAAATTGTAACATGGGTCGAATCACACGATAATTATATTAACGACGGCAACTGGGCGCAAATGTCAGAAGAACAGGTATTGCTTGCATATTCAATTATAACTTCCCGTAAAGACGGAACACCGTTGTTCTTTGACAGACCGTATCATGCTTCACAGCAAGACCAATGGGGCATGAACAGAATCGGAGCGGCAGGAAGCGATATGTTTAAGTCAGACACAGTTCGTGCAGTAAACTTTTTCAGAATTGCAATGAACGGCGAAGACGAAGAGCTTGTAACACCTAATGACGATATCACTGCCGTTGTTATCGAAAGAGGAGAAAAGGGTGCGGTAATAGTAAATACATCAGGCGAGCTTAAAACAGGCTTTGAGATTAATCTTCCTGACGGAACTTACAAGGATCGTGTAGATAAAGAAACGGTTTATACAGTATCGGGCGGAAAATTAACATCAGAAAACCCAATCCCTGAAAACACAACTGTTGTTCTTTATAATGACGGTTATGTAAATTATGCAGACCCGGCGTTAGTATCGGTAGATGAAGATACAGAATTTTATTATAATGAAGAAACTTTAAAGGTTAAACTGCATTGTGAAAATACTGACAACGCTGAGTTTAAACTTGAAGCAGGAGATAAAGTTACAAACGAACATTTTAACGACGGCGATACAGTAACTATAAATCAAGGAGCAGGTGAAACAGCAGTTTTAACTCTTACAGCAAGCAATCCACAGGGAGTTAAAACATACAGACAGCTTTTTATTACACGCACAGGTATTAAAAAAGAAACAAATATAGAAAAGGGAACAAAGGTTTATTTTGAAAAGCCTGATAGCTGGGGAGAAGAAATCAACGCCTATGTTTATTCAGACAGCGACGGAGAAGAAACAGGATGGCCGGGAGTTCCAATGAAAGATGAGGGAGACGGCATATACAGCTATACATCTGAATACGATTGGGTTACACCCAAAATCATATTTAATGACGGAACAAACCAATATCCCGGAGCAAATGCAGAAGGTCTTCTTATTGAAGACGGTAAGACATATACAATGGACTAATAAAAATTAAAAGTGGAGGCGACCCTTGCGGTCTCCGAAAGGAATAAAATATGAAATAAAGGGTATGCAACCATAATTGCATACCCTTTTATAGTATAAAAACTATATAATTCTTTATTTGATTCTATGTATCCAACCATCGGGAGCATCAATTTCGCCCATTTGAATACCTGTCAATGTATCGTATAGTTTCTTTGTAACGGGACCCATATCGTCCATACCGCTTGGCAGACAAATTTCTTTGCCGTGGTCAACTATTTTTCCTACAGGTGAAATTACAGCCGCAGTACCACATAAACCGCATTCTGCAAAGTCCTTAACTTCTTCAAAGAAAACTTCTCTTTCTTCAACTTCAAGACCTAAATAGTCCTTGGCAACAACCATAAGTGAACGTCTTGTAATAGAAGGCAGAATACTGTTTGATTTAGGAGTAACTACCTTATTATCTTTAGTAATAAATAAGAAGTTAGCTCCGCCTGTTTCCTCAACCTTTGTTCTTGTTGCAGGGTCAAGGTACATATTTTCATCAAAGCCCTCTTGATGTGCAGTAACAATAGCGTGTAAGCTCATTGCATAGTTTGCACCGGCTTTAATGTTGCCTGTACCGTGAGGAGCTGCTCTGTCAAAATCAGAAACCTTGATTGTAATTGGTTTTGCACCGCCTTTAAAGTATGGTCCAACAGGTGTTGCAAAAAGTCTGAATTGATATTCGTCAGCAGGTTTAACGCCGATTACGGGGTTTATACCGAACATATATGGACGAAGATAAAGTGTAGCTCCGCTGCCGTAGGGAGGAACATAGTCGGCATTTGCTTTTACAACCTGAGTAACAGCGTCAATAAATTTATCCTTAGGGAATACAGGCATTTCAAGTCTTTTGCAGGAACTGATCAAACGGTCAGCATTTAAATCAGGTCTGAAAGTAACAATATGACCGTCTTTAGTTGTGTACGCTTTTAAGCCCTCAAAGCAGGTCTGGGCATACTGTAAAACTCCTGCGCACTCATTCATAACAATATTAGCATCTTCTATAAGACTGCCATTATCCCAAGCACCGTTTTTGTAATTGGCAACAAATCTCTTATCAGTCTGAATGTAGCTGAAACCAAGATTTTGCCAGTCGATATTTTTACTCATTATATATACTTCCTTTCATAAGCCGATTTTCAGGCGCATAAAGGCGTCTAAATTAAAATTATCACATAAAAATTTTACCACTGTTTATAATTAATGTCAATAATTCAATGATTTAAATTGCAAAATTGTATTTAATATGAATAAATAAATTTTTAAAGCTTATTGTAAACAGTCAGTAACAAAAAATTGTTTTTATATAAGGTTGTCAGCTCGGATAGGGATAGCCAAGGCTCACTTATGCGATATTTCCTTTTTCATTTCACCTTGTGCAAGTTTTTCTCTTTGCTTTTTCTTTTTAATAACCTTAAGACGGGAAAATTCCTCTCTGTCTTTTTCGTCTAAAGCGTCGGTTATAAATTTAACAGTTTCCTCAAAACGGGGAATCATAATATTTTTAAGTGCATTTGCACGTTTTTGAGTTTTCTTGATTGAAACAGCCAGTCTGTACACACTGTTTTCAATTTCAGCGAGTTCAACCGTAAGTCGTTTAACTTCGCTAAATTTCATATGTGCATTATCAAGAGCAGTATCGGTGGAATAAAGACCGTAGGTAAGATTATGCTTAGTTACGGGATCTATGGTTAAAATTGGAATTTCAACGCCCATAACGCTTCTGTAATCAAGCTTTAAGCTGTTTTCAACAGGTGTAGCTCTTGAAATCTCATCGCAAAAGCCATGGGTGATATTGGCAGTTTGCAGTGCAATATATGCCTCTTCATAGGCAGAGTCGATTTTATCCTGGATTTCATTGGCTTTATCAATAAGATTCATCATTTCTCTTATTAAAATATTACGCTTTTTGTCCATAAGGTCATATCCAACTCTTGCCAAAAGTAGAGATTTTTTTGTGTTCATTAAATTACCTTTTGTAGGTACTGCCTGAACAGCCATTAAAATATTCACCCTTTCGGTTAAAAGAAATTAATTATTTATTTTCTTCTGTTTTGTCAACGTAATACTTGTCAAGTATAGAGTCGTCAACACGGTCAAGTTCAGACTTAGGCAGGTGACCAAGCAATTCCCAGCCTAAATCAAGGCTTTGTTCTATAGTTCTGTTTTCATTAAAGCCTTGATTAATAAATCTTTCCTCAAAGAGTCTGCCGAATTCAATATACTTTTTATCGTTAGGCGAAAGCTCCTCCTCACCAATAACAGAAGCAAGAGAACGTGCGTCGATAACCTTTGCATAAGAAGCGAAAAGCTGATTTGCAAGGGGAGAATGATCGGCTCTGGTGTAGCCTTCGCCGATACCGTCTTTCATTAAACGTGAAAGAGAGGGCAGTACATTAACAGGCGGATAAAGTCCCTGTCCCTGCAAATTACGGTCAAGAACTATCTGACCTTCTGTAATATATCCTGTAAGGTCGGGGATAGGATGAGTAATATCATCGTTAGGCATTGTCAAAATTGGAATTTGGGTAACAGAACCGGAATGGTTTTTAATCATACCTGCACGCTCATAAAGAGAAGCAAGGTCGGAATATAAGTAACCGGGATAACCTTTTCTGCCGGGGATTTCGCCCTTAGATGAGCTGAATTCACGCAGTGCCTCAGCGTAAGAAGTCATATCAGTCATAATAACAAGAATGTGCATATCAAGCTCGAAAGCAAGATATTCAGCAATAGTCAAAGCGCATCTTGGTGTAAGAGTTCTTTCAATAATAGGGTCGTTGGAAAGGTTTAACAGCATTACTACATGAGAAAGTACTCCGCTTTCTTCAAAGGATTTTCTGAAGTAGTCTGCAACGTCTTTTTGAACTCCCATAGCCGCAAATACAACGCCGAAATTACTGCTGTCTGCGCCTGTAATTTTAGCCTGCCTGACAATTTGAACAGCCAAATCGTTGTGCTTCATACCTGAGCCTGAAAATATAGGCAGTTTTTGCCCACGGATAAGAGTCATAAGAGTATCAATGGAAGAAATACCCGTATTGATGTAGTTTTTAGGATAAACACGAGAAACAGGATTAATAGGAGTACCGTTGATATCTGCTTTTTTAACAGGGAATATATCTCCCAAGCCGTCAATAGGTCGTCCTGCACCGTCTAAAACTCTGCCTACAATTTCAGGAGATAAAGGCATTTCCATAGGGTGTCCTGTAAGTCTTGTCTGAGCATTTTTAAGGCTTATTTGTCTTGTTCCTTCAAATACCTGAACAACAATTCTTTCCCCTTCAATCTGAACGACACGGCCTTGTCTTAAAGTTCCGTTTTCAAGCTTAATGTCAACAATTTCCTCATAGGAAACGCCCTTAACACCGTCAATAACAATCAGAGAGCCGTTAATTTCCTTAACGCCTACATATTCAATAATCATTGCGTTTCCCTCCTTATTGCATTATTGAATCAAGCTGTTTGTCAATGTCTGCAATATAATCGTCAAACATTTCCGGCTTGCTGTTAGGAATATCGTATTTCATTTTTGTAAGTTTATCAAACAAACCTAATTGTAAAATTTTTGAAATCGGAATTTCTGCAGAAATTATCTTTTTAGCTTTTTTATGCATATGAAGAATAGTTTTCATCATTAGCTTTTGCTTTTCAAGAGGAACGAAAGTATCGTCAGCATGGAAAGCGTTTTGCTGTAAAAATCCAACACGGATAACTCTTGCAGTTTCAATTACAAGTTTTTGGTCGTCAGGCAATACATCTGAACCAATGAGCTTAACGATTTCCATAAGCTGATTTTCTTCCTGAAGCAATGCTGAAATCTTTGTACGGTATTTTACAAAATCTTCACCCTGATTTTCTTTAAACCAAGGGTCAAGGTCATTAAAATATTCGCTGTAGCTGTCGATCCAGTTAATTGCAGGATAATGACGTGCATAAGCAAGTGATTTGTCAAGTGCCCAAAAGCATCTTGTAAAACGCTTTGTATTCTGAGTAACAGGTTCAGAGAAGTCTGAACCCTGCGGAGATACTGCGCCGATAAGTGTAACGGAGCCCTCAGAACCGCAAAGAGATGTGATTCTTCCTGCTCTTTCGTAGAACTCTGCAAGACGAGAGGGGAGATATGCTGGGAAGCCTTCTTCTGCAGGCATTTCTTCAAGACGTCCCGAAATTTCTCTTAAAGCCTCAGCCCAACGGGAGGTTGAGTCAGCCATCATAGCAACATGGTAACCCATATCTCTGTAATACTCGGCAAGAGTAATGCCTGTATAAATTGACGCTTCACGGGCGGCAACAGGCATATTTGAAGTATTTGCAATAAGAACGGTTCTGTCGGTCATAGGTCTTTGTGATTTAGGGTCGATAAGTTCAGAGAATTCGTCAAGAACCTGACTCATTTCGTTACCACGTTCACCGCAGCCTACATAAATAATAATATCAGCGTCGCACCATTTTGCAAGCTGGTGCTGAGTCATAGTTTTACCTGTACCGAATCCGCCCGGAATCGCCGCCGCACCGCCTTTTGCAATAGGGAATAAAGTATCAATGACTCTTTGTCCCGTAATAAGGGGAACAGTAGGAGAAAGTCTTTCTTTAACAGGTCTTGATGTTCTTATAGGCCATTTCTGACAAAGAGTAAGATTGTGTTCAATTCCTAAATTATCCTTAATAACGGCAACAGTGTCAAAAAGTTTGTATTTGCCGTCAGGCATAACCTTAGTTACAACGCCGTTTAAATCAGGAGGAACCATAAGTCTGTGTTCAATAATAGGAGTTTCAGGCAAGGTTGCATAAATATTTCCGCCTTTAAGCTCATCACCTGCTTTTATTTTTAAAGTGACATCCCATAGTTTTTCATCGTCAAGAGCAGAAACGGCAGAGCCTCTGCTGATAAATGCCCCTAATTGCTCTTCAATAGCAGCAAGCGGTCTTTCAATACCGTCAAAAATATTATCAATAATTCCGGGTCCCAAAAGTACATTCATAGGAGCACCCGTGCCCTCAACAGGGTCGCCGGGTTTTAAGCCTGTGGTTTCTTCGTAAACCTGAATTGTGGTGGCCTCGTCAGTAATTCCGATGATTTCGCCTACAAGTTTTTCATTTCCTACATAGACCATTTCCATCATCTGAAATTCAGTAGGACCTTTTACAGTAACAACAGGACCGTTTATACCAAAAATTTTATAGTTATCCATATGTAAAACCATCTCTTTTTCTGCAATTTAAGTTGTTGTACTAATATCAGTCTGAATAATTGAAAAAAATTCAACTATTTAAAAAATAGAAATCAGTATCAAACTACCTTTAAACCGGAGTTTTCGGTAAACCATTGTCTTTGATCCTGAAGTTTGCTGTCTAAAGTTTCGTCAGCAATAATATTCATATCTTCACAGTAAACCTTAAATCCGCCGATTTTAATTTCAGGAATTGCTTTAACCTGAGTTTCTCCACTGAAACAATCCTGAAGCTGTTTTGCAAAATTTTTGTCTTTTTCGTTAATGTATATAATACAACTTTTATTGCCAAAAAGCTTTGCAACATTTTGAGCCTGCACGCAAAGATTGTTTTTATATTTGTCAGTAGAAGTATAAGCAATAAGTTTTTCAGTGGTTTTATCAAAAACAGTCCGCATCATTTTTGCTCTTTCAAGAAAAAGCTCGTCCTGACTTTCCTTTTCTTTTTTTGCAAACTCTCTTGTGATAAATGATTTATTGTTATCCATTTCTTTATGAATAATATCGTAAGCTGCCCAAAGGCCTTCCTGCTCGGCTTTTTTCATTTCCTCAGCCTTAAAAGCCTCAATTTCCTGCTGTATATCCTGTTTTTGTTGATCAGCATATTTTTGAATGGCATTTAAAAAGTTATTTGTTTTGGCATCATTCATATAAATACCCTCTTAATTTTATATTATACTAAATGTTAATTTAAATTTAGTATCAGTTGAGCTTAACGCCGATAGCATCCTGAACATATTTGGTAATACTGTCTTTAGTTCTTCCGTTACCGTGTCTGTCAGGAATTTCAACAATAAGCGGCTGTTTTCTGTTAAGCTTTAAGTCGTAAATAAGTTCAGGACATAGAGATACAAGCGTTTCTGTCATAAGTATAACCGCAACATCAGGCATATCCATAGCCTTTTGAAGCTCAGTTCTTACTTCTTCATCCTTGTGGACAACAACGCCCTCAATTCCTGCAAGGCGCATACCCATCAATGTATCAACATTATCACTAATAAGATAAAATTTCATATTAACATATCCTTAGAGATTGTTTTTTGGTGTGTTAGATACTTTACAAATACACCCTTATGTGTGATTAGCCTAATTTTGACAGAATCATAATAGAAATAAGTAAGCCGTAAAGTGCACAGCCTTCGCCCAGGGCAACGAAAATCATAGATTTACCGAAATTCTTAGGATCTTCACTTGTTGCACCGATAGCAGCAGGAGCAGCACCGCCAACGGCAATACCGCCGCCCATACATGAAAGACCTGTTGCAATACCTGCACCAATTAAGCCAAAGCCTAAATCTCCGCCTGCTGAAGCTGTTGTTTCAGCGGCATTTGCAAAAATAGGGAAGATAAAGCAAAGAGCAAATACAGCGCAAAATGATGCAAGCTGCATATAAACGGTTTTCTTGGGACTTTTGCCTTTTTGAAAAGCCTTTGTTGCAATAACAACAGAAAGAACAAGAAATACTACCGGTAAAGCTAAAATTAAAAAATCAAAAACTGTCATAATAAATTCCTCCATATAATAAATGTTTTTGAACTTTTATAAAAACTATATTAAATAATTATTAATATAATCAGATGACTGAAAACCGAAATATTTCAATAAAAATAACGGCTTTAGTCGAGAAAAGTATAAGTTTTGGTCGAACTTTTTCAAAAGCTCGTGGGTTCAAAGGGCAAAGCCTTTTGTAGCCGCCAATATGCGGCGAAACTTTCTATTATTTACAAAAGAAAAATCATTGATAAAGTTCTTTTAATAAATAAAAATCACTTTTCTACAGTCTGCCATATAATAATATTTAATATAAGTTATACAGATTACAAATTTTTTCTTTGAAGACTTATAGGTTCATAAGGTCTGCCGTCGCCTATATAGAAACGGCTGAACATCTCATAATATTCAAGCCTTAATACCTGAATTGCAACAAGAAGTGCTTCAAGACCAAGCACAAAGAAATTACCCAAAACAACAATGATCCAATATGCAGCCCCTCCGCACATTTCGGCAAGTACAAATACAACCTGCATCATACCGGCGTGAACAAGAACGAAGGCTCCGACTCTCAGAAAACTCATTGTATTGGTGACATAGCTTAAAAGAACTTCAAAAAGCTCAAAGAAATTATCAACTAAAAATTCGCCCCATTTTTCAGGCTTCCAGCTTTTATTTCCGTTTACAAGCTTTATAAGTGGTTCTCTAATATAGAGCAGTAAAAGCGGCAATATAATGAGAAATAAAACATACGGCAAAGTAAGAATAGGAATACCTAAAAGCAGCTGACACACAATGCCTGCAACTAAAGCACCGTAGAAAATTATACCGCATATACCGTTTACTCCGAAAACAGCTTCTCCGACATTTTTTTGTTTAAAGGAAGAGTAAATTCCCAGTATCATTGCAATAATCAAAAGGGTAATACCAATTCCCACGGCAGAATAAATAATCGTGTTTGTCATGGAAGGCTCCATAACTTCAATAGGCTTTTCATTAAGTCCGAACAACGCTTTATACATAGGGTCAAGCAGATGTTCATATCCGAAAACGCTTCCGAATAAACATCCGAACAGCGCCGATGTTATACCGCAGGGGAAAAGAATTTTTCCTATAGGCATTTTTTTAAATTTCCACATTAAAATGCCTGCAATGCTTAATACAATTCCATGTCCCAAATCAGCAAACATTATACCGAAAAGAATAACATAAGTTAAAGCAACAAATGGGGTAGGGTCGATTTCGTTGTATCTGGGAGTGCCGAACATTTCGGTATAAAATTCAAAAGGTCTTGTAAAGAAGTTATTTTTTAGCTTGACGGGAGGAGAGTGTTTTAATTCTTCTTTTCCGTTTGAGACCTCAACTTCAACACTTTCAATTTTTTTAAGATCATTTGACAATGTTTCAGCATATTCTTTTGGAACCCACCCAACAATACAAAATCCGTGCTTTTTATGCTGTAAAGCCTTTCCTTTAATTACGGAAAAAAGGTTAAGCTGTTCAAGCTTAGTATAATATTTTAAAATTCGCTCTTTGTTATCAGCTTTGTATTTCTCAAGTCTTCCCTCGGCTATTTTTAATTTGCTTTCATAAGAGGGCAGGTCATATATTAACCTTTGATGAAAATTCTCCGGAGTATCTTCAAGTCCGGTAATATCACACTGTTCAAAATAAAGACCTGAAAAAATTCTGTTAATATCTCTTTCTTTATTAAGAGGAGTGATATAAACACCCCAGAGATAATTTGCTTCTTCAGAGCAAACAAAGAAATTAACAAAAGGATTATTTTCATAGTTGTACAACTTGTTATAGCTTTCTTTGGGAAGTCTGCCGAAATAAGCCTTAACATATTTACATGTAAGCAGGGATTCAATTTTCACATCAAGTCCCATAAAATGCTCGGATTGAAGTATATTTTGTTTACATTCATTAACCTTCATTCTTGCATGTGCCACATCGTCAATCAATGCACCGATTTCTTGGGAAACCTTATGAACATAGACATTCAAAACATCATCAGTAGGATTAAAGTCATCCACATCAACATAGCTTAAAGGGAATTTTGCAGCTTCAAGCGAGGCTTTTAATTCGCTTAAAATTTCAGCATAGTTGTTTTTGTTTGGAATATGTTCAAAGTTTCTTGTATCAGAATAAAATTCTGCCACCTCGTCAGGATGAAAAACCTTTGATTTTCCCAAAAGATCAACTACATTATTGAGGTATTTTGTAAGACCGACTATGCTTATAAGTTTAATATCAGCAACAGCCATATAAATCACCTCTTTTTATAGATAATATCAAATATCGCCGTATCAGTTCTGATAAATCAGCAGGGATTCAATTTTTTTGCTGTCAACATTATATCTTGTGCCTTCAATAAGACAGGTAATATTGGCAAGCTCAGTTTCGGTCGCAAACATATAAGATATCATAACGGCCGCAGGACTGCTTGAATAATATATATTTTTGACCGCATTTTTATATTTAATCTTTTCAACAAGACTGCCTGTGTAGAAGTAGCTTGTTTTTTTAATATATGACCCCTGTTTAAAGGAACTCATCATAGAAAAAGCCGCCTTTGAATCTTCGGCATTGCAAAGCTCGTCGATCTGATGTTTTTTAAGAGAGCCGAATGGAAGAAGATTGTCCTTTATTTCACCGGGTGACATATTATAATATTTTTTAAGTCTTATAATTCTGATAAAATTTTGATAATCAAGAATTGTATTAAAAAAAGATAAAAGCTCGTTTTTTTCATTTTTAGGACAGTTTTTTTCAATTCCGTTGTAAAGTCCTTTAAAAACAAAAGTAAAAAGCTCATTTTCTATCTTTGCAAGGGGAAGTCTGCCAACCTTATCAGGTCTGTACTCAGAGAGAATTGAATAATAAGGAGATTTCTCAAGGATTCCCAAAATTTCATCATAATCTTTAGCTTTTGCAAGCTGTGTAAGATTTACACTTGAGTGCTTTTCAAAATAAGCAGGAATAGTAAAAATGAATTCATCTGTCGAGTTTGAATTAAGAAGCGTAAGATAATCCATTAGAAGTCTGACTTCTATTCTTCTTGTAACATAAGTAGAAAATGTTGCTCCGACACTTGTTTCATAACTGCAAAGGGAAGAAAATTCATAAAAAAGCTTTTGCTGTAAAAGTTTTTCAAGCATACCTCTGTGCACATCATGCTCGTTAACTTCTTTAAGAGCAGTTCCATAGTGTGTATAGCTTTTTAAATAAGACATAACTTCAGCAACGGATTTGCATCCCAAAAGAGTTTTATAGTCTTTTTCTTTAAGTCGTTTTCCGTATTTGGCTCTTGCCTTAGCCATTACCGCATTTGATGTGCTGTTAGCCATTACACACACCTCCACGCTTTAAATTGTTATTTTATTATATTAAACACAATAAAAATGAAATAAGGTTTTAGTTGGTGTTTTGTATTACACGTTCAAAAAGTTCCTGAACCCATTTATTACAGTTAGAGTCAAATTGTTCTTTAAGCTTTGCCATCATTTCTTTATGCTTTTCTGTAGCCTTTATAAGCTGTTCATCAGCCTTTTGTCTTGCAAGTTCATCATTTTTATTTGCTCTGATTCTTGCTTTTTCAATGTAATCGTCATAAACTTTTTGTCTCTGAGCTTCAATTTCTTCTTTAATGCGTATTTTTTCCTGTTGTGCCTGTGCTTCAAGTTCTCTTGCTTTTTCATCCATTTCCACAACTTTTTTAATCATATCTTCCACAAGAACACCTCCAAATAAGATAAATATGAAAAACACATTAAATAATATCTGAAAAAAATATTTGATAATCAGTTCTTTAGTGCCTGTAATGGGGAAGGTAACCTTCCGCCTCTTTGTATAAACTCCTTGGGAGAGCCATCTCTGATTGGCATTATTGGAGCTGTACCCAGCAAACCGCCAAACTCCAGAGTTTCTCCTGCTTTTTTTCCGATAGCGGGAATAAGTCTTACGGCAGTTGTTTTTGTGTTTACCATACCGATTGCCGCTTCGTCGGCAATAATAGCGGAAATTGTTTCGGGTGTGATGTCTCCCGGTACTGCAATCATATCAAGACCGACAGAGCAAACAGATGTCATAGCTTCCAGCTTTGTAATATCAAGTGTACCTTTTTTAGCAGCGGCAATCATACCTGCGTCCTCGGAAACGGGGATAAATGCACCGCTTAATCCGCCTACATGAGAAGAAGCCATAACGCCACCTTTTTTAACTGCGTCATTTAAAAGTGCAAGTGCCGCAGTAGTACCGTGACAGCCGCAGCTTTCAAGTCCCATTTCTTCAAGTATATATGCAACGCTGTCGCCAACGGCAGGAGTAGGTGCTAAGGATAAATCAACAATGCCGAATGGGACGCAAAGTCTTTTTGAGGCTTCTCTGGCAACCAACTGACCCATTCTTGTAATTTTAAATGCTGTTTTTTTAATCATTTCCGCCATTTCGGCAATATCCTTGCCGTGACCGTTTTTAGCAAGAGCGGATCTAACAACGCCCGGACCCGATACACCAACATTTATTACGCAGTCAGCTTCGCCGACGCCGTGAAAAGCACCTGCCATAAAAGGATTATCTTCGGGAGCATTGCAAAAAACAACAAGTTTTGCCGCACCTATGCAATCTCTGTCAGCAGTTTTAACAGCTGTATCTTTAACTATTTTACCCATCATCTTAACTGCGTCCATATTTATACCTGCTTTAGTAGAGCCTACATTTACGGAAGAGCAAACCTTTTCCGTAATGCTCAGTGCCTCGGGAATACTTTCAATCAAAGCATAATCTCCTGCGGCAAAGCCTTTTTGAACCAAAGCGGAATAACCGCCGATAAAGTTTACGCCTAAAGTATCGGCAGCTTTGTCCAAAGCTTTTGCAAATTTAACAACATTTTTACTCTGACACGGAGCGGCTACCATACCGATAGGTGTAACGGAAATTCTCTTGTTGATAATAGGAATACCGTATTCCTTTTCAATATCTTCACCTGTTTTAACTAAGTCCTTGGCATACCTGCAAATTTTATCGTAAACTTTGTCAGCAGACTTATCAATATCTTCATCAAGACAATCAAGCAGTGAAATTCCCATGGTAACAGTACGCACATCAAGGTTTTCATTGTCAATCATATTGATAGTTTCAAGAATGTCTTTTGTTTCTAACATTAATCAAAATCCTTTCAATTCACAACAATTTAACAATAATCAGATTTTATGCATACTGTTAAAAATATCTTCATGCATAATATGAACCTTGGTGTTTGTTTGTTCACCAACTTGATTAAGATTGGTTTTAAGTTGTTCAAAGCTGACGGAAGACTTTTCAATCTCTACGAGCATAATCATAGCAAACATATCCTGAAGTACACTTTGAGTAACCTCAACCACATTTACTCCAACCTCAGCGCAGGCGCCTGAAACCTTTGCAAGAATACCTACACTGTCCTTACCGATAACCGTAATAACTGCTTTCATAAATCCTCCTGTTTATCCATAATAATGTAAAAAAAACTTAGTAATATTATAATTCAATTTAATAGCAAAGTAAAGTGGAAATTAACATAAAAAATGAGATAATTTTTTGAATTTTAAAATTATTTTTTAATAAAATGGATACAAAAGATTTATAAATAAAAAGCAGCCGGTGGTTAGTCCTATCCGGGCAGAAATGACAAAATATTAACAGCCTTTTGTGCACGGCTATTACCGAGCAGTTTCCTATAAAGAAAAAAGGCAGAGAAGCCATGCATTAGCCTCTCTGCCAAAAGTATTATACACCTATTAAATTGATTTTGCAAGTTTTTTTATATAATCTTTCAAATTTTCTTTTGTTTCAGGGTGTTCAAGTCCGATTTCAATGCATGCCTGCAAAATACCGAACTTGTTTCCCATATCGTATCTTTTGCCCTCAAATTCAACTGCCGTCATACCCTTTGTAACGGCAATCTCACGCATTGCGTCTGTAAGCTGAATTTCTCCGCCGATACCTGGTTTTGTACGTTCCAAAATTTCAAAAATTTCAGGCGGAAGGACACATCTGTCAAGTATAGAGTAAAGAGATAATACAGCCTCCTTAGTCTGAGGTTTTTCTATCATATCCGTACACTTGAAAACATTGTCATGTAACTTTTCTACTTTGAGAGAACCGTACTTGTGAATTTCATTTTCTGTAACCTTTTTAACGCCTAAAACACCTTCACCGAATTCTCCGTAAGCGTCAATAAGCTGTTTTATTGCAGGCGTTTTGCTGTTTATGATTCCGTCACCGTACATAACTGCAAAGGGCTCGCTGCCTACAAAGGATTTTGCTCTTAATACTGCATGCCCCAAACCCTTCATTTCCTTTTGTCTTATAAAAGTAATATTTGCCATTTCGGCTATATTTCTTACTTGTTCCAATGCATCGGTTTTGTTACCCTTTTTAAGTATTTCTTCAAGTTCCGGAGAACGGTCGAAATGGTCCTCCATAACTTCTTTTCCTCTGTTTGTAATAATAAGAATATCTGTAATTCCCGCATTGACGGCTTCTTCTACAATATATTGAATTGTAGGTTTGTCTATAACAGGGAACATTTCTTTAGGCATAGCCTTTGTAGCAGGCAAAACTCTTGTGCCGAAGCCTGCCGCAGGAATAACTGCTTTTGTAATTTTCATATTTTCCTCCAATTTAGGTTTAATGAAATTGCTGTCAAATACCATCCGAATGTACTTAAATAAAGAAGTATGGGATATAGTTAATTAACATATAGCAAATAAATACGACAACGGCAATTTTAAAATTAATACCTCCTTTTTCTTTAATTTTTATATTTATTTCCTGTTCATTTCCGTTAGTTTCATCTTTAATTTTCTTAATTTTTTTTATACAATCCTTGAAATATGCTTTGTTTGTAATACAGCCTGCAATAATCATAAACGGAAATCTTAATGAAGACAGTATTAACGGCAAATAAAAAATAGTTTGCTTGTCAATTGGGAGCAGAGATATATTGTCAACAATTTGCCTTGAGGCTTCTAAAATGCTGTTTGTTTCAATGCTTTTTGAGGCATTTTCAAGAATTTCATACCAGCCGAATACAGGCAATGTCTGAATTAAAAGAGCGGCTAAAATAAGACCTCCAACAATAATTGTAAAGATTGCGCCCAATTTATACATTTTGCGGTAAAGCATATAACCGCCTGTGAATAAAAATGCAGAAATATTAAAACGAGATTTGTTGTTATCTCTGATATTTGCAAATATTCTTAAAAAATACGGCGTGTTAGTCTGAATATATTTTGCCGTTTCACCTGCAGTAACACCGTCATCAATTTCCTCATTTGGATTCATACCTGCCATAGGGTCAAAGTTAAGAGGCATACCAAAAGGAGGCATTCCGCCCTGATTTTGATTAGAAGCGCTTGTCTGCTGAAAGTTAAGAGGAGCACCACATTTGTTGCAGTAAAATGCAGAACCGGGATTAAATGTTCCGCATTTCTGACATTTAACTGAGGACTGAGCATTACTGTCTGAAAAGCTCTGGGCAGATTGATTCTCAGCCTGTTTTTTCTTTATATATTCATCATAGTCGAAGTTTTCCTTGTGTTTGCTTTCAAAATAGCAATGACCTGTCTCTTCATAACACTCTCTGTGATGAGGAGCACCGCAAACAGGACAAACAACAATATCGTCATCACTTTCAAGAGGTGTATTGCATGCAGGGCATTTTAAATCGTTGAATTCCATATAATACTCCTTATAATAAATAATTTTTACTATTATAACAAAATATTGTAAAAAAAGCAATCAGATATTAAAATCACATATTTAATATATGCTTAAAAGTAACATTTTACACTTTTATAATTGTTTATAAGAATTATTGTATGTAAAAGAGAATAAAATACTGAAAATAAAGTGTATAACCCAAAAAACAGTTTACATTTTTTTACCCATTTGTTATAATAAAATTTAGATTTTTAAATTAACAATAATAAACAGGAGAGAAATGTATGGTTCAATTTGAGGAATTACTTTTAAGACTTCAAGGGACAAAGCCTGATATTGACGACCTTGCCGACGCTTTGGGTCTTAAGGCAATAATGTCAGAAATAGAACAGCTTGAATTAAAAGCTACAGAACCCGGCTTTTGGGACGATGTTGAGAATTCCCAGAAAATCCTGCAAAAGACAGGTTCACTTAAAGAAAAGGTTGAGTCATATAATAAGTTAGTTGAATCTTATGAAGACGCACAGGCTTTGATTGAACTTGCAAATGAAGAAGAAGACTTAACGCTTTTGGAAGAAGCAGAAACTGAAGTGGCAAAAGTTGAAACAGAGCTTGCAAAGCAAAGACTTCAGACTCTGCTAACAGGCGAATACGATAAAAACAACGCAATTCTTACATTCCACGCAGGTTCGGGCGGAACAGAAGCTCAGGACTGGGCGGAAATGCTTTACAGAATGTATACAAGATGGGCAACGGCACATAACTTTAAGGTAAAAGAGATTGATTATCTTGACGGCGACGAAGCTGGGCTTAAATCAGCAGTCTTGTTAGTTGAGGGCGAAAACGCATACGGTTATTTAAAAAGCGAAGCAGGCGTACACCGGCTTGTACGAGTATCTCCTTTTGACAGTGCAGGCAGACGTCACACCAGCTTTTCCTCACTTGAAGTAATGCCTGAAATTGACGATAATATAAAAATTGATATTAATCCTGATGATATAAAAATGGATGTTTACCGTGCAAGCGGCGCAGGCGGACAAAAGGTAAATAAAACCTCATCTGCTGTAAGACTTACTCATATTCCCACAGGAATCGTAGTAGCAAGTCAGGTAGAAAGAAGCCAGTACCAGAACCGTGATGTAGCAATGAAGATGCTTATGTCAAAGCTTATGGAAATCAAAGAGCGTGAGCATTTAGAAAAAATAGAAGATATAAAAGGTGTACAAAAGGAAATTACATGGGGAAGTCAGATAAGAAGCTATGTATTTATGCCTTATACTCTTGTAAAGGACCATAGAACGAACTATGAAACAGGAAATATCAATGCAGTAATGGACGGAGAACTTGACGGCTTTATAAACGCATATTTAAAGGCGGCAAGTCAGGGTGCTATAGAAAGCAATTAATGTGAGTAATAAATATATAATGATAAGGATTTGATTTAGAATGAAATATTTTGTTATGTTATGTGACGGTATGGCTGATGAGCCGTCAGAAAAATTAGACGGCAAAACTCCGATGATGCTTGCCGATAAACCCAATATGGATAAGCTTGCCTCCAAAGCGGAGGTAGGTATTGTAAAAACAGTTGCAGAGGGCTTAAAGCCCGGCAGTGATGTTGCAAATCTTTCTGTATTAGGGTATGAGCCTGCTAAATATTACAGCGGCCGCTCGCCGCTGGAAGCCGCAAGTATAGGAATTGATTTAAAGGATACGGATGTTACATTAAGATGTAATCTTGTAACCTTGTCTGATGAAGAAAATTATGAAGATAAAAAAATGGTTGACTATTGCGGCGGCGATATTTCAACAGAAGAAGCAAGAGAGCTTATCAACTATGTTCAGGAGAAATTAGGCAGTAAAATATTTCATTTTTATCCCGGCGTATCATACCGTCATTGTCTTGTCTGGGATAACGGAAATCCTCATCCGGGTACATTAACTCCTCCCCACGATATTCCGGGCAGAATTATAAAGGATTATATTCCAAAGGGTAATTATACTTCAGAACTGTATGATTTAATGAAAAAAAGCTATGACTTGCTGAAAGACCACCCTGTAAACAAAAAGAGAATTGCTGAGGGAAAACGTCCTGCAAATTCCTGCTGGTTCTGGGGAGAGGGAACAAAGCCTCTTCTTGACAGTTTTGAGGGCAAATTCGGCAAAAAGGGCAGTATGATTTCGGCAGTTGACCTGTTAAAAGGCATAGCAATTTGTGCAGAAATGAAAAGCGTAGATGTAGAAAACGCAACAGGCTATATAGATACAAACTTTGAGGGCAAATGCAAAGCGGCAATTGAAGAGTTTAAATCAGGGCAGGACTTTGTATATGTTCATGTGGAGGCTCCCGACGAATGCGGACACAGAGGAGAAGCAGAGAATAAAATCAAAGCTATTGAGCTAATTGATAAACACATTTTAGGACCTGTAGTTGAATTTTTAAAATCATACGATGATTTTGCAGTTCTTGTTTGCCCTGACCACCCGACGCCTTTAAATATTCAGACACATACCTCAACCCCTGTACCGTATTTAATATACAATAGTAAGGAAGAAATCAACAGCAATGTAGAAAACTTTAATGAAGATACCGCAAAAACAACAGGCAACTACATTGAAAAAGGCTTTACAATGATGAGTTATTTTCTTTCAAAATAAAATATATAAAAAGTACAACAGTCGTTTTAAGTGTTATTAACATAAAACGGCTGTTTTATATTAATAATTTGTATCGTAAAATTTACAGGATTTTATTAATTGTTTTATCGATTTTCTTATCAGAGGGTAAACTCTTTGCTTTTATTTTTGTCAAAAACATATTCCGGCAAAATATTTATACTTGTTTTAATATAATATGGTATAAGGTATAACATATTTTTAGGAGGATATTTGTGAACGAGTTTATTTTTATTGTAATAATAGCATTTTTTCTAACAATAGCAGGAATACTGATTTACTTTATTTCCAAAAAATTGGTAATTTTTTTATACATAAAAATAAAAGAAGTTTTGCAAAAACATATAGTAATAGGAAGAACGAAATAAAAGCGGCATTGAAGACCAATGCCGCTTTGCTAATTAAATGAAAAATTATTATTCCAATTCCAATGCTTCTTTTAATGCATTTGCAAGCTGATCGGGACAGGATGTACCTCTTCCTCCGCAATCAATGCCTTCAAGTTTTTCGATTGCGTCCTCTGCATCCATTCCCACTACAAGTTTGCAAATACCCTGAGTGTTTCCGTTACAGCCTCCTGTAAAGCCGGCGCTTTTAATAATACCGTCCTCAATTTCAACCTGAATTTTTCTTGAACATACTCCGTGCGGGATATATGTATATGTCAAAGCAATCACCTCTTTTTGTTTAATTCAATAGTATTTTAACACATAATTTAAATAAAATAAAGTCCTAAAAAAATTTTAATTATTCTTTTATGTTATGTTGTTTTTTGTGAGTTTGTGTTATATTATATTATATAATAAATTAAGGCGGTATGAGTTTGATGTCGTTTAAAATTAATTTGGGCAATTGGAGTTCAATATTTCCCGTTCCCACAAAAGTTGCGGAGGAAAAACTTAAAATCAGCAGTGCTTCTCAGCTTAGAGTGCTGTTGTATGTGCTTGCTCACAATAATATAAATTTAACAAACAAACAAATCGGACAGGCTCTTTCAATGCATGAAGAAGATGTAAAGGACGATCTTACCTATTGGGTTAACGAGGGAATATTATCATTTGATAATAATGAATATTCACCTTCCGATAAAAAAATTGAAAAAAGCAAATCAGAAACTTTGGCTTTGCAAAATGAAAACAACTCTGAAAATATAAACAGCGTAAACATTACGAATAATAAAAATAATGAAATTTCCCAAAAACCTGCAAAAACTGTAATGCCCCGTGCTCAAAAGCCAAGCCATGCATTAATTGCACAGCTTGTTTCAAGAGATAAAACACTTGTAGATTTGCTTAATGAAATTCAAATGTCATTGGGGAAAACATTGTCAAATACAGATACGGCAACTATAGTTTATTTATATGATACTTGCGGAATGTCTGCACCTGTAATAATGATGCTTGTTCAGTATTGTATTACAATAAATAAGCCTAATTTACGCACAATTGAAAGAATAGGAGTTCAGTGGGCAGACGAGGGAGTAGAAACGGTACTTGACGCAGAAAATAAAATTACCGAAGCACGTCAGTCAAGCCTTGATTTTTCAAGGGTTTCATCTGTATTTGGTATTCATAATGCAGGAACACCGTCTGCAAAACAGCTTTCCTATGCTAACAAATGGATTTCACAGTGGAAATTTTCCGATGAAATGCTAAGAGAAGCCTACGAAAGATGTCTTGACGCAAAAGGTGAGATGAAATTTTCATACATAGACGGAATTTTAAAACGCTGGTATAATGAAGGCATAAAAAACATTTCAGAAATTGAAAATAATCCTAAGCAATCAAAAACCATATCTCAAAACAAATCACAGCCAAAGGCATCAAGACTTGAGCAAAAGCCGTCCTATAATATAGATGAGCTTGAAAATATGAACTTTTTTGATGAGAACTAAAATATTCAGAGGTGCAATATGGGGTACAGTAAACAAATATACACTCAGGCAATGGATTTAATAAACAGCAGAAGATTAAATGCCGAGAAGGACGCCGAAGCAAAGCAGGCTGAAATTTATAAAGCCGACCCTGAAATTGAAAGAATCAATAAAGAGATCTCGGCTTCGGGAATTGCGGCAGCAAGGGCAGTCTTTTACGGAAAAGATGTAAATGAAGAAATGGGAAAGCTGAAAATGAAAAATCTTGCATTGCAGGATGAGCTTAAAGGCAGACTTATTTCAAAAGGATATTCCGTAAATGCATTAGAGCCTAATTATACCTGTAAAAAATGCAGTGATACGGGATATTATGAAAAGGATAATAAAACAGTTGTATGCTATTGCCTTAAAAACGCTTTGATTAAATGTACCTGTGATGAACTTAACGCAAGCTCACCTCTTTCTCTTTGTACATTTGACAGCTTTTCTTTGTCAAATTATGATATGGACGTCAGCGAAAATTCTTCTTCTCCATATGAAATTATGAGTAAAATTCTTAATTTTTGTATTCAGTATGCTAAAAACTTTAGCAAAAATTCAAAAAGCCTTTTGTTAAGAGGAGCAACCGGACTTGGAAAAACGCATTTAAGCCTTGCAATTGCAAATGAAGTAATAAATAAAGGTTATAGCGTAATTTATGTTTCAGCACCGACCGTTCTATCAAAGCTTGAAAAACAGCATTTTTCAAACGATTATAACAGCGAAGAAGAAACATTAAATGCACTTTTGGAATGTGATTTATTAATTATTGACGATTTAGGAACAGAATTTGTTAATAATTTTTCTGTTACAGAAATATATAATATATTTAATTCAAGACTATTGCAGGGAAAACCGGTTATAATAAATACTAATCTTACATTAAAGGAAATAGAAAGCAATTATTCACAAAGATTTCTTTCAAGACTTGTAGGCTGTGCAATAAGACTTGATTTTCTTGGAAGAGATGTCAGAACAATTGACAGAAAAAAGAAAAACTTTTAAAAAAATTGCTTTTTGCTATTGACTTTTTTGGAAAATATTATATAATAATTAACGTTGCACGCAATGTGCGAACAATGAGGAATAGTGTAACGGTAGCACGACAGACTCTGACTCTGTTTGTTGGGGTTCGAATCCCTATTCCTCAGCCACTGGCCCCGAAACATCGGGGCTGTTTTTAAATCGAGGTGTAGCGCAGTTTGGTAGCGCACATCGTTCGGGACGATGGGGCCGCAAGTTCGAATCTTGTCACCTCGACCATTTGAATATTTTATTACCTTTGTAATTAATTTATAGATTAAAATTTAATAATGTTTTTGGGAGGTTAGTTATGAAAAAATTATTAAGCCTCTTATGCATTTCAATCATTTGCATTGTTGCATTTACAGGCTGTTCCGGTCAGGCAGATGTTGACCTTAAAAGCATACTTGATGAAATGAATTCCGAATATGATACAACAGGACTTGAAAAAATAACAGACGTAAACGAGCTTAACACATATTATCAGATAGATCCCAATGATGTAAAACAATTTGCGGCAGAAATCAGCAGCAGTGCGGATTCACCTGTAGAAATTGTTTTAATTGAAGCTAATGACGAAACAGCTGCTCAAAATGTTACAACACAGCTTACGAACCGCTATAATTCGATTTACAGTCAGTATGCATCATACAGTGCAGACCAGCTTGATGCGGTTAAGGCGTGTAAGGTTACAACAGACGCAAATTTTGTTTCAATGATTGTTTCAAAAGATGCTGCCGGTATGCTTGATATTTTTTATAAATATGTTAAATAATAAAGTTGATTCAGCCGTTGCTCAGTAGCAGCGGCTTTTGCTTTATAGGAAACTCCTCGGATAGGTGAAGCCCACCGGCTGCTTGTTTGTTATTTGTGACGATTAACAATATCAATATTGTAATTGTAAGATATGTAATTATATGATATAATTCATACTAAACTCCAATTAAAAAATGGATATCTTTCAGTCATATTCTATGCCATACTTTACGCTCTGTCCTCAAAAGGCGTCAGCCATTCTGCGGTATAGCACTCGTCTTACTCAAAATTTACTCTTAAATCTTATCTCGTTTTTAATTGCAGTTTAGTATTATAATCTAATTTAATGAAAAGAGAAAGTATAATGAATAAAGAATTAATACAACAGGAATATTCACGAATGAACGATATGCAGAAGCAGGCTGTTTTTACAACAGAAGGACCTTTGCTTATTCTTGCAGGAGCAGGTTCAGGCAAAACGACTGTGCTTGTAAACCGTATATCATATATTTTAAAGCTGGGTCTTTGTAAACCTTGGCAGATTCTTGCCATTACATTTACAAATAAAGCCGCAGGGGAATTAAAGGACAGAATTTGTGATGCAGTACCAGAGGGCGGAGCAGATATCTGGGCGGCAACATTTCATTCTACTTGCGCAAAAATTCTTCGCAGGTACGGCGACAAATTAGGATATACAAGTCATTTCACGGTATATGACACAGATGACCAGAAAAAAATGGTAAAGGATATTTTAAAACAGCTTAATATTGATGAAAAATATCTTCCCGTAAAATCTGTTATGGGAGAAATTTCAAGGGCAAAGGACAAAATGTTATCCCCTGAAAAAATGCGTGAACAGGCAGGTTTTGACAGCAGAAAAATTGACATTTCAAAGGTTTATGAGGTTTATCAGTCAAGGTTATTGACATCAGACGCTATGGATTTTGATGATATGCTGTTAAATACGGTAAAGCTCTTTGAAAAATGCCCCGAAATTTTAGAATATTACCAAAATCAATTTAAATACATAATGGTTGACGAATATCAGGATACAAACAAAGTTCAGTATAAATTTGTAAGTATGCTTGCGGAAAAATATAACAATATTTGTGTTGTAGGCGATGATGACCAGAGCATTTATAAATTCAGAGGAGCCACAATTGAAAATATTTTATCATTTGAAAATACATTTAAGGGAGCAAAGGTCATCCGACTTGAACAAAATTACCGCAGTACAAAAAATATTCTTAATGCGGCAAATGAAGTAATTGCAAACAATACTTCAAGAAAAGGAAAAACTCTCTGGACAGAGAATAATGAGGGAGAGAAAATAGAATTACATACGGCAGACTCGGAAAGAGATGAAGCAGAATTTATTTCCCGGAAAATACTTGACGGCGTTGCACAGGGCAGAAACTTTTCAGATTTTGCAGTACTTTACAGAATGAATGCTCAGTCAAATGTATTGGAGCAGACCTTTTCAAGGAGCGGTATTCCTCATCGAATTATCGGCGGACACCGATTTTATGACAGAGAAGAAATTAAAGATATGATTGCATATTTGCAGGTTATAAATAATCCCCACGATGATGTGCGTATCCGCAGAATTATCAATAGACCCAAAAGGTCAATAGGGGAGACGACGGTTTCCCACGCAGCGGATATTGCCGCAGGACTGGGAGAAAGCATTTATACAATAATAAAAAATGCATCTGATTATCCCCAGCTTTCAAGGGCAGAAAAAAAACTTTCATCATTTACCGATCTTATCAGCGGATTAATAGAAGCCTATAACAGTAATGAATATTCTCTTGCAGAAATATATAATCTTGTTCTTGAACATACAGATTATGAGAGTTACTTAAAGGCGGAAAAAGATAATGCAGACGTAAGAATAGAAAATATAGAGGAACTTCGCTCAAATATAATTAAATTTGAAGAAGATAATGAAGAAGAGGCGACTCTTTCGGCTTTTCTTGAAGAAATCTCATTGTTGTCAGATATTGATAATTATGACAGTCAGTCGGACTCAACAGTTATGATGACAATGCACAGTGCAAAAGGACTTGAATTTCCCGTTGTATTTATAGCAGGTATGGAGGAAGGAATTTTCCCGTCAATTGCAACAATGATGAATCCTGATGAAATGAACGAGGAAAGAAGACTTGCATATGTAGGTATAACAAGAGCAAAAGACAAGCTTTATCTTACAAAAACCAAAAGCAGAATGTTGTTTGGTTCAACGACTCATAACAAAGTTTCAAGGTTTGTTGAAGAAATACCTGAAAACATAATTGAAAAAACAGGAGATGAACGCAGATTTTCATTTTCTCCTACATTTAATCTTGTTGATACAGGCAATAACAGTTCGTCAACAGGTTACAATTTAAATTCATTTAAACCTAAAACTAACCCGTCTGTAATAAAATACAGCGTAGGAGATATGGTGCTTCATAAAGTATTCGGAAAAGGAATGATTACTAAAGCAGAAGAAGTGGGCAATGATACAATGCTTGAAATTGCGTTTGATAAAGCAGGGACGAAAATTCTAATGGCAAAGTTTTGTAAAATGGAAAAAATTTAATATTATAACTATAAATTAAACATTCGTAAGGAAAACATTTCTGCATAAAACGGCTATCCATTTGTCACATAATAATTAAATCTTCATAAAATGTAGTGTTCCAGAGCAAAAATAAGGGCATATCTAAATAGTATCTGACACGTCCTGATTGCTCAATTTACATTGGAGGTTATACTTATGCCAGATGTTCCTTTTACAAATGCGTTCACAACGCAGCAAACCCCGCCCTCAAACGACCAATTTCCCGGCGAAATCAACGAAGCAGTCTGCATAGACGCAAACCGAGTTTATGACAGCTGCGGCGATAAAGACTGCCTGTCGGATATGCGAGTATTCTTTACTGAAACAAACCAGGCTGTAGTCAACAACGCTTGTAATGTAAGAATAAGAGAAGCGAATGTGATTTATACGACCGTAAACTTAGAGCCTGTAACATTCCATAAAGGTTTTTACGCAGTAGATATGACATTTTTCTTTGAAATTATTCTTGATGCTTTTATGGCACCCGGTTCACTGCCGACAACAATTAACGGACTTTCAATATTCAGTAAGAGAGTTATACTTTACGGAAGTGAAGGAAACGTAAAAATCTTTTCAAGCGATACAAACTGTGATGAATGTTCAGGCGGATGCGGACCGTATTCAATGAATCTGCCGAAAGCAACCGTACAAATTGCCCAGCCGATGGCACTTTCTGCTTCTTTAACAGAAGTTTGCGGACAATGTATACCGTCTTGCAGAATACCAAACTGTGTGGCATCATATTTCGGAGGAGATTTAATTCCGCCAAACGGCAGAACAGTAAAAGCTACAATAGGAATTTTCACAATTGTGCAGATAGAGAGAAATGTTCAAATGTTGATACCTGCATATGATTTCTGTATTCCAAAGAAAGAGTGTGTAACATCATCAGACAATCCATGTGAGATGTTCAGCAGAATTGATTTTCCCACAGACGAATTTTTCCCTCCAAGGGTAACTGATTTACCAAAAGATGAATTTTGCAATAGAGCAGAATAAAGAAACGGTGCAGCTTAAACTGCACCGTTTAATATTTGCATAAAGTTAATTAAAAATATTATGAATATTCTACAAAGCACCTTGCAAAAAAGGTTTTGTTTAGCATAATTAATAAAAAGAATTATACATTTTGTGCAGTTAGCTAATTGAATAAACATAAATAATTTGCTATTATTAATGTAATAGGTAAATTTTATACTTGGTTTTTATAAATATATTTATATATTTGTAAAAATAAATTTTATTAGGAGTGAGAAATTTGAGAAAAAAAATCACAAGCATTGTTCTTGCACTTTGCATGTTGCTTTCTTGTATCGTAGTCAGTAGTTTACCTGTAAATGCAGTAGATACAAGAGAGTCAGGCACGGAAGCTTTGGTAAGCGATGTTACATCAGCTGCAAGTACAGGTCCGCAAAACAAAATTCAGGGTAGTGCAATTCTGCACTGTTTTAACTGGTCCTACAATTCAATTAAAGAAAATTTAAAGAGCATTAAGGATGCGGGCTATACTGCAGTACAGACTTCTCCTGTTCAGACACCGAAGGACTACAGTCCTTCCTGGATGGGTCAGAGCGATCAGTGGTGGAAGCTTTATCAGCCTGTTTCAATCAGCATTGCCGACGGCGGTACATGGCTTGGTACAAAAGCAGAATTACAATCTTTATGTGAAACTGCTGAGAGTATGGGTATAAAAGTTATAGTTGATATTGTTGCAAACCATATGGGCAATATTACCGGTAATGGCGGTAACAGTATGGATGATATTTCAACTCAGGTTGATGAGAAATTGAGAAATAACCCTGATTACTGGCATATTAATAGTTATAGGGCAAATAACGACAATGATCGTTACATAATGACTGTCGGTTCAATAGGTATGCCTGACCTTAATACCGGAAACTCATATATTCAGGACTCTTTCAAACAGCTTCTTATTGACTGTATTAATTTAGGCGTTGATGGTTTCCGTTTTGATGCTGCCAAGCACATTGAGTTGCCTACAGATACACAAAACAAAAGCGATTTCTGGCCTACAGTAATAGATGGTTCTAAGAAAAGTACAACTAATGAGATTTTTTATTATGGTGAAATTCTTAACGGCTGCGGAACATCTATTTCAAACTATACTAAATATATGAGTGTAACTGATAATGTTACAGGTGATTCAGCTTTGTCTGCTGCAAGAAGCAATAATGCTGCCGGACTTGCAAATTCCACTTATTACAAGGGCGCCGGAGCAGACAAATCTGTATTATGGGCAGAATCCCATGATACATATATGGGAAGTTCAGGAAGTACCAGCAGTGTGCCTGACAGTACAATCGTTAAAACTTGGGCAATAGTAGGTACAAGAGCTGATTCAACATCACTCTTCTTTGCAAGACCTGCTGCCAAAATGGGCGATGCAAGTTCTGATACAACATGGAAGTCACCTACAGTTACAGAAATTAATAAGTTTAAAAATTATTTTGCCGGTCAGAGCGAATCTCTGTCATCAAGCGGTTCAATTGCATACAACGAGCGTGGTACAGAGGGTGTTGTTCTTGTAAACTGCTCATCAAGCCAAACGGCAACTGTAGATGTACCTGCAAAGAAAATGAAAGATGGTACATATACAGATGCAGTTTCCGGTTCAACATTCAAAGTACAAGGCGGAAGAATAAAAGGTGAGATTGGTTCAACAGGTGTTGCTGTTGTTTACAATGGCGCTTCCCCAACACCATATGCTTTTGTAACTCCTGGTTCACAGAATTATAAAACAGATACTTTAGAGCTTACTCTTACATATACAAATGCAACAACAGGTCAGTATTCTATTGACAACGGCGAATATAAGAATTATACAAACGGACAGAAAATTACAATTGGTAAAGGCCTTCCTTATGAAACTATAACAACAGTCAATGTTAAAGCTTCAAATGAAACAAGTACTTCAGAGGTAACAACTTATACATATAAAAAGATCGATGCATCTAAAGAAGTAAGAATTTATTTTGATAATTCATCTTACCACTGGAGTAATGTGTTTGTGTATATATATGTGGATGACGGTGCTATTGAAAATCAAGTTTGGCCGGGATTAGAAATGGAATTGGATCCTATAACAGGTTATTATTATTACGATGTACAGCAAGAGCTTGTAAATGGCTACGCAATTTTTACAGAAAGTTCATCAGCGACTACTAATCGTTACCCTGCTGACGGTGAAACAGGAATGCAGATTAATAATACTTCTAAAATATTTAGGGCAAATCATTCGTGGGAAACTTACACACCTTCCGGAACAGAACCGACAACTGCTCCTAAGACAGAGCCCACAACTGCTCCTAAGACAGAGCCCACAACTGTTCCTGAGACGAAACCGACAACCGTTCCGCAGACTGAACCTACAACTGTTCCCCAAACAAAGCCGACAAACGCTTCTGAAACAAATCCTACATCATCTGAACCTCCAAAAACAGAAAAAATCTTAATTGGTGATACAGATCTTGACGGTGATATAAATGTCAAAGACGCCACATTAATTCAGCTGCATCTTGCAAGATTAGGTACACTAAATAAAAAACAGCTGATTGTTTCTGATGTTGACTATGACAATGATGTAAATATCAGAGATGTAACATATATTCAAATGTATTGTGCACATTTTAGTTCAGCCTTAAATCATACCGGAGAATACAAAGAAATTTCAGCAGATCAGTTTGTTTAGCCAACTGAGACTATGATAAATTCAACGGTATCTGATAATACTTCTGAGAATGAAGCAAATGTAATTTTTTCAAACACTTTATATCGGACAGTAAATATCCCTTTGGCTGATAAAAAGAATAATATACAGAAGCTATTAGTGATTTTAAAAACTATTTTATTACCTTACCATGGGTTTAATAGTTTAATATAAACTAAATAAATAATAAAAAGGAGCAGAATTTATTTCTGCTCCTTTTGAATACAAAAAATAAAGCTCAATTAGTTGTTAAACTTAAACTAATCACTATTTAAACCGTGATTAGAATAATTGGGTTTTTTACTGGCAAGCGATGTGAATAAATTACACATTTTGTTTAAATATATAAAAATGACATATTTTTCGACAAAAGTTTATTGACAAATTTCTTATTATTTGTTAACGTTGTGATAATTATTAACTATATTAACATTATTTGTTAATAGGAATTTAATGGGGTATTACAATGAATGCAAAGTTTTTACTGGGTGAAACAATAGAAAACTTACTTTATAAAACTTCTATTGATAAAATTACATTAAAAATAATTTTAAATAAATCAGGAGTAAGCAAGCAAACCTTTTACAGGTATTTTAAGGATAAATATGACCTTGCGAATTGGCAGTTTCTGAGACTTTTCTCTAAAGCTTTATCATCTATCACCCCTCAAATGACGTTTACCGAGTCAGTTGTTTGTATTTACAGCGGTTTCAGAAAAAAGAAAAAGTATTTAAAAAATATGTATTCTTCTGATGATTACAATAATTTAAGCGGATTTATTAATATTATGCTGAAAAAGTATTTTTATGAAGTTTTAAAGCAAAATGGATTTAATGAGAAAGATGAAGAAATAATTTTTTTAGTTGATACATGGATTTACGTAATTTCCGAAAATACTAAACGCTGGATTATGAACGATTGTAAGCAGAGGAAAGAAACTGTAATAAAATCATTTGTAACAACCATGCCTGACTGTATTAAAATATGTTTTGAAAGGTCTAATTTTTTTATGACAAAATCGGAAAAATAAAGTAATTAATGACAAATAATATACAATATGTTACTTTTTTACTAAATAGTACCTTGATTTTTAAGCTGTAAGATTTATAGTTATTATAGTATCATCTTAAATTTTATAATAATTAATAACAAATTGATAATTTATTGTACAATAAATCTGAATTTATGCTAAACGCCAATTGAAAACAAGATAAAATTTAAGAGCAAATTTTGTGTCAGACGAGTGACATACAAAATAAAGGCTGACAATTTAAAAGGACAGGGGGATGGAAATATGACGTAAAATCTGTTAAAAATACGCTTTTTTCATTGGAGTTTAGCGTCTGTGCTTTTATTAAAAGCATTAAATATATTTTATTATAACAAAAGGAGCGATATATTTGAAAAGAAAAAGATTAACAAAAAAAACATTGAGTATAGTTATTATACTATGCTTACTGGTATCATGTATAAGCTTTTCTATGGTTACTTACAACGCTGTAAGTAACATCAGCAATACCTCAGCTTCATACAATCTTCCCAAAAACATTCAGGACGGAGTTATTCTCCACTGCTTTGACTGGAAATATAAAGACATTGAATCAGAACTTCCTAATATTGCATCAGCAGGATTTACAGCAGTTCAGACATCTCCTGCACAGCCTGCAGGAGCAAATGAATGGTACAATCTTTATCAGCCATACGGTTTCTATACTATAAGCAATAGTTTGGGTACGGAGAAAGATCTTAATGATCTTTGTACAGCAGCTGACAAATACGGAATCAAGATTGTAGTTGACGTTGTAGCTAATCACCTTGCAGGTGACCACAACTATATTCAAAGTGACCTTAAACCATCTCAATACTGGCATACTTTTGGTGGTAATATTAACTATTATGATCGTTGGCAGGTAACTCACGGTGACATAGGTATGCAGGATCTTGCAACAGAAAACAGTTATGTTCAATCTCTTGTAAAGGACTACATTCAGGAATTAAAGAGTGTTGGTGTTGACGGTATAAGATTTGACGCAGCTAAACATATCGGTCTGCCCAGTGAAGGCGATAATTTCTTCTCAACTGTAACAAGCGATAAAAGCCTTTGGTATTACGGGGAGATTCTTACTGGTCCTATTGACAGCGGCGGAGAATCACTAATGAAAGAATATACAAATTATATGAGTGTTACCGATAGTACATACGGAAGAACTCTTCGTGAAGACTTTGCCGGCGGCAGGGCACCAAGCTCATACGGCAATTGGTGCGCAAGAGGTATTTCCAATAATAAGCTTGTTTATTGGGCAGAAAGCCACGATACATGGTCAAACGGATATGATGACGGATATTCATGGGGAATAAGCCAAAATAATATAGACCGTGCCTATGCAGTAGCAGCCAGCCGTAATGACATTACAGCACTTTATTTTTCACGCCCATATTCTACAGACAGGAATAGTATAAGACAGGGACAAAAGGGAAGTACTCATTTTACAAGCACTGAAGTTTCAGCAGTAAACCACTTCCATAATGCTATGATCGGTCAGAAAGACTACTATACAACAAGTAATAACTGTTCAGTTGTTTGCCGTGAGAGCGGAGCTGTAATTGTAGCAGGTTCAGGAAGCAACAAATATGTTTCTGTGACAAACGGCGGCAGCACAACTAAACCCGGTACTTATACAGATAAAATTACAGGAAAAACATGGACTGTAACTTCTACAACCATTAGCGGTACAATCGGTTCATCAGGCATTGCTGTAATTTATAATGATTCATCAGATTTGCCTACAGTTCCTGTAACAGATCCTGATACAACTACTGTAAAATTTACAGATAACCAGAATTGGGGTACAGCTTACGCTTACTTCTGGAGTGACAGCAAGACGGACATAGGAGGAAGTTGGCCTGGAACTAAAATGAGTTCAATTGGTACAAACTCTTATGGAGAGCAAGTATTTTCTATTAATATCCCGACAGGAGCAACCTATGTAATCTTTACAAACGGTTCAGACCAGACAGTTGATATCAAATTATCTGGGGCCGAAGGATATTACACAAATGGTACAAAAACAAACGGTAAACTAAACGCTTATCCTTGGTAACATTAATCTAAAATCAACTTAAAATTTGGTATTTATTGAAAACCTTTCAACAAAAGGAGCAGGGCAGAAGTCCTGCTCCTTTTGTTATAAAAATAAAGTCCGGCTGAGAGAAAATCTTAACCGGACTCGTACTATTTAAATTATTTGTTTATAGTGTTTTTTATTAAATAATTATACGTTTGCATCGTTCAATAATTTTACCTCAGCCTCGCCGTAGGTTTTGTTAAGCTGTTTTCTCATAGCCTTGCTGATATCCGTGTTTTCAATTGTATCTTCCTCGAATAAATTGTCAGACTGTGCTCCTGCCGCCATAAGTAAAACATTTGTGCTTGTGTGCTCGCCGCCTGAGGTAAAGCAGTCGTTGTTAATATCTTCAGCCGTTGCGTTTTCGGGAACAATAACTCCTCCTGTTTCGTGGTCGGCAGTTACAATTACAAGCGTACCCGGATTATTTTCTGCCCATGAAAGAACGGAATTTACAGCTTTGTCAAAGCTCTGCATCTCTTTTAGAGTTCCTTCCATATCAAGGTCTGCCTCTTTTATATCAATATTGCTTCCTTCAACCATAAGAAAGAAACCGTTGTCATTGTTCAAAAGTTCAAGCGCCTTTTCTGTCATAGTAGACAGGGAAGGGGTCTTATCTCCGTATATACCGTCATATGCAAACATACCTAAAGACTTCTTACTTCCGTCCATTTTAAGCATATCTTTTTCATCTCTCACATATTCATAATCATTACTTACGGCAGTTCTTTCAGCTCCGCCTGTATAATATTGGCTTCCTCCTCCAAATAAAACGTCAACATTTGCCCTGAGCATTTGTTTAAACAGAGTATTAAGAACAGAGCGGGCGTTATAATGACAGACCATACCTGCCGGAGTAGCGTGCGGCAAGACCTGAGTTGCAACAAGACCTGTTTTAAGACCTCTGGCTTTGGCAAATTCGACCATTGTTTCAACAGGGTCTCCGTTTTCATCAACGCCTAAATATTGATTTTCCGTTTTAATTCCGCAGCTCATAGCAGTAGATGCGGCGGCACTGTCGGTAGTACCTGACAGAGAATCGGTTTTTACGTAAACCGTATTTTCAATGCCTTGCATTATAAGCTTGTCGCCTTTGACGATTTCGGAGCATTTAATAATGTTTTCACCCATACCGTCGCCAATCATAAGAATAACATTTTTAACCGGTTCTTCAGTGCTTAAGTTATACTCTTTAAAGTCTACCCATTCAAGTTTGTCTGTATCAAGGGCAGGTGCTATAGTTTCCTCAGCCTGAGAAACCGAAGAAGCAGTTTTATTGGAAGTTGTTTCATCGGTTGATGTAGTTTGAGTTGCTGTTTGACATCCGCAAAAGCCTAAAATAATTACAAACGATAATAAAATGCTTAAAAATTTTTTCATAAAATTCCTCCTAAAATTAAAATATTAGAATTTCCATGGTTTAATATTATTGCCATGGACTAAAAAAGCCTTATTTGAAATTTTTGCAAGCGGAGTATCACTTTTGCTGTCAGAGTAAAATTCTTCAATTTGAATGTCTTTAAAGGCTGTTCTGAAAACTCTGACTTTTTCTTTTCCGTGACAATTTTCTCCTGTGTATATTCCTGTGTTTTTATCTACGATCGAAGCAAATAAATACCTGATTTTTAATTCTTTGCAAATTGGCTGAAGCAAAAATTCAGGTGAAGCGGAAATTACAACGTCATTGTTCTTTTGTTGATTAAGATACCATTCTTTTATATTTTTTTTATGTTTTTTCCAGAAATCCTCCAAATCCACAGGATAATTTACATATCTTAAAAACCTGAACATAACTTGTTTTAATTCAGTTTTTGTACCTTTCTTAAACAGATAAAATTTTAATAAGGATTTTATTAAGGAGGGGATAGTAAAAAGGATTTTTTTATGTCTTTTCAGTGAAAAAATATAAAAGTCAAAGGTAGAGTCACCGTCATAAATGGTATTGTCAAAATCATAAACATTCATAAAGTTTTCATAAATCCTTAACATTGTTAGTCTATATTACTGATTATACTGGGTAATATTGAAAAGTTCAATATATAAATTCCAAAAGTAGGTTACAAAATTGAAATTCTATTGTTTATTTGAAAGTTTTAGTGTATATTAAAATAGAATAACTGTTTATAGGTGAAGAAATGTTTGGCTACATAAAAATTCATAAAGAGGAGCTTTTAGTCAGAGAATATGAGGCATATAAGTCGGTATACTGCGGGCTTTGCAAAAGAATGGGAAAAGAATATTCTTTCCTTTCACGATTTATACTAAGCTATGACTCCACCTTTTACGCAATGTTTCTTATGTCGCAGAATTATAAATGTACAGGCTTTGAGAGGAAACGCTGTACCTGTAATCCTCTTAAAAAATGCACCTTTTGCAAAGGCGGGGAAGAAGCGCTGTCAAAGGCTTCGGCATTGTCTGTTATTCTTGCATATTATAAACTTGTTGACGATATTAACGACAGCGAATTTTTTAAAAGAACATTAATAAAGATTGTAAAGCCGATTTTTTCACATTGGCGTAAAAAAGCGTTAAAAAACTATCCTAAGATAGATATACTTGCAAAAGAAATGATTTTTTCTCAGTTTGACGCAGAAAAGAATAAGGATTGCTGTCTTGATATGGCGGCAGAGCCTACAGCAAGGCTTTTGTCTAATCTGCTGTCTATTGAAACAGAAGATAAATCACTTAAAATAGTATATGAACAGTTTGGATATCATATAGGAAGATGGATTTATTTGATAGATGCTGTTGATGATTTACAGGAGGACATAAAAAAACACAATTTTAATCCGTTTTTGCTTTTAGACGAAAAAGATAGAAACAATGAAAATTATAAAATAATATTAAGCAGATGCCTTGCTCAGGCTTTTAATGCTTATAATTTAATAGAAATAACAGATTTCAAGGGAATACTTGATAATATAATTTTAAAAGGTCTGCCATTAATGCAGGAAAAAGTTTTAAAAGGGGAGAAAGGAAAAAGAAATGAGAGATCCGTATGAGGTTTTGGGAATATCCAGAAGCGCAACAGATGACGAAATTAAATCAGCATATAGAAAGCTTGCAAAGAAATATCATCCCGATAATTATAATAACAGCCCTTTAGCTTCAGTTGCTGAAGAAAAAATGAAAGAAATCAATGAAGCCTATGAATCAATAATTACAGAGCGTAAAGGCGGTAAATCAAATAACGGTTCAAACAGATATTACGGCGGTTATGGTAATTACGGAGGATATCAGGGAAGCAATTATGCAAGAAGCACGGAGTACCTAAATATCCGACAGCTTATCCAGCAGGGAAGAATACAGCAGGCGGAGGAAATTCTTGATAATGTAAATACCAACAGCAGAAGTGCCGAATGGTATTTTCTCAGAGGAATGTGTTATTATCGCAAAGGCTGGACCCAGCAGGCAGCGACACATTTTCAGACTGCCTGCAATATGGACCCGAATAATCAGGAATACAGATCTGCTGTTTACAATATGAATAATCAGGGAAATTACGGCTACGGCGGTTACAATACGACAGGCAGCGGAGGCAGTCAGTGCAATATTTGTGATATTTGTACTGCAATTTGGTGCGCCGATTGCTGTTGCGATTGTGCAAGAGGCTGTTAATACTGATTTAAATTAGTATAAGGTGATTTTTATGTATAGCAGTAAAATTGCATACAAGGTTGCATTGTGCGGAGTTTTATCCGCACTTTCTCTTGTTTTAATGATGTTTACAACTGTAATTCCCGTAGGCACGTATGCTCTTCCCGTGATGGCAGGAATTTTGCTTGTATCTGTTGTAATTGAGTTTAACACAAAATGGGCATTAGCAGTATATTTTGCGGTGTCTGTTTTGTCGCTTTTACTTTCCGGTGATAAGGAGGCTGTTTTATATTTCATTGCTTTTTTTGGATTTTATCCCATAGTTAAAAGCTATATAGAAAAAATTAAATCAAAAATTTTGCAGTGGGTTTTAAAATATGCTCTGTTTAATGCCTGTATGGTATCAGCTTTTTATATAGGGATTTACCTTTTAGGCGTACCTCTTGATTCATTTGATATACTCGGATATAATCTTCCTCTTGTATTTCTTTTCATAGGGAATATTGTGTTTTTTTTATATGACAGATGTGTAAACATTGTGATAATAAATTACATAACAAAATGGAGAAATAAATTGATTAAATATTAGGGCGTATATGTTGAATTATGGTTAATTTTATTGTATAATTTATTAAATAGGTAAATAGGTTAAATTATTTGTTTTTTAAAATTATTTATCGAAAATCCAAAGGTGTTTGTTATGAAAAAATATAGCGTTATTGAAAAATTAACATCTGTATTCCTTGTTGGAATAATGCTTGTAATAGGAGCAGTTATATCGGCAGGGGCTGAACAATTACCTGAAAATTCAGCTTATGACCAATCGTATGTTGATGAAATAATAGGCAAAGAGTCATCAAAAAACAACATGAACGGCGATGTTTATTTGTCTGAAAAAGAAATTTCTATTGAAATAGGAGATACCTTTAAATTAGAAGCTTTTGTTTCAAGCAACAGCACAATTATGAATTCATCAGAATTTTCAAGCAGTGACAAATCTGTTGCAACTGTAGATAATAACGGAAACGTAACGGCAATTAAAAAAGGAAAAAGTACTGTAACGGTAAAGGTTAAAGGCTCAAACAAAACTGCAAGCTGCACTGTAAATGTTCACGGTAAAAATGAGACTGTAACTCAACCAACAACCGTTTCAAAAGAAGAGCCTGCAAATCCCGACAAGAGCGTTTCTGTGTCCCCGTCATCCGCAACGATTTATAAAGGATGTAACTTTATTGTAAAGGCAACAAGCAAAGAAACTGTAAGCTTTAAAAGTTCAAATGCAAATGTTGCAGATGTTGACTCAAACGGAATTGTTAAAGCCGTATCTTCAGGAACAGCAACTATTACTGCTTTTACGGAAACCGATAGTGCAGTCTGTAAAATAACAGTAAAAAGCGGTTCAAATGTAAATATTTCTAATACTTCAAAGACTATTTACAGAACACAGTCATTGTTGCTTTCATCTTCAAACAGCGTAACATGGTCATCCGGCGATACTTCGGTTGCAACCGTATCTTCAAAGGGTGTAGTTTATGCAGTAAAAGCGGGATATGCCGTAATATCCGCAAAAACCTCAGGGGGAGAGGCAACCTGTCTTGTAAAGGTGAATCCATCACAGCCCATAAGATTTGCTTATGTTTCTCCTAATTCAGCCCCTAAAAATTCTACTGTCAGCTTTAAAACAATTACTGATAAAAGCAGAACGGCAGTTAAATTTGAATACACAATAAACGGAACTACAAAAACTGTAAATGCAGCAACAAAAGAAACAGACGGAAATAATTACATCTGGACAGCTTCTGCTAAGCTTACAACTGCGGGAGAATATAACGTTGTTGCATATGCGCAATATAATAATACTGAAAAATGGAGCACTTGTGCAGATGCAAAGACAACGGCATTTGTAACATCTTCAACCAGTACAACGACAACCTCAAATGAAAAACGCAGGGTAAGCGACGGCGGAATGGAAATGATAGCAGAATTTGAGGGCTTTTTAAGTTCGCTTACCGATGATGTTCTTACAGGAGACCCTACGATCGGACACGGACGGGTAATTTATCCGGGAAATACTTTCTATAATAATTTAACAAAAAAAGAAGCATATGCTTATCTTGTTCAGTCTGTCAATAATGACGGATATGCGTCAAGCGTTAATAACTACCTGTTAAACCACAACGCAAAATTTAATCAACAGCAGTATGACGCCCTGGTTTGTTTTACATATAATGTTGGAGTAAGTGCGCTTCCCGGTGATGACGAATTAGGCGCCGTATTCTTTAACGGAACAACTAATATTTCACCGTCTACAGGTCTGACTAAAGGACAAGCCTGCTATGTAATCGGAGATTATGTCAATATAAGGTCAAGTCCGAATACAAGCTCAAGTATTTTAACTAATGTGAGGATAAATACAACAGCAACGCTTTTAACCACAAACCTTTACAGCGGCAGCGGATTAAATTGGTATTACATTCAGCTGTCTGACGGAACAAAGGGATATATCTGCTCTGATTATTTAAGTTTTCAGGGAACAGGAACAATGTACGACCTTTCAAAAGTAAACAAAAATGAATTTATTAAAGATTTTCTTCAATGGCACCACGCAGGCGGATGTATTAAAGGACTTTTAAACAGAAGAGTAGATGAAGCCGAAATGTTCCTGTACGGCGATTATATACGTGACGGAAGCTCAAATAAATATAATTTCAGTTTTACCTGTAAAAACAACTCTTCATTCTACATTTAAAGATAAAAGGATGGTAATATGAAAAAAATCGGTTTTATTGGAGCAGGCAATATGGCAACTGCAATTATTAACGGACTCGTTTCCAATAAAGCAGTTGAGGCAAAGAATGTAAACGTATTTGATTTGGATAAAGAAAAGCTTAATTTAATGACTCAAAAGGGTATAAATGTCCTGTTAAATTCAAAAGAAGTTGTACAAAACAGCGACATTATTGTTCTTGCAGTAAAACCGCAGAATTACAGCGAGGTTTTACTGGAACTTAAAGACGTTGTTGATGAGTCTAAAATTTTTGTATCAATTGCGGCGGGAATATCAATTTCTTATGTAAGAAACGAACTTTCATGTAATTGCCCTATGGTAAGGGTAATGCCGAATACACCGCTTTTGTTAGGTAAGGGTGCAACTGCGCTTTGTCCGTCCGAAAACATTTCTTCTGATGATTTTGAAACAATAAAAAATATGTTTGAATTAGGCGGAACGACAGAGGTTTTCACAGAAGACCATATGAATGAAATAATTTCCGTAAACGGAAGTTCGCCTGCATATATTTATCTTTTCGCAAAGGTTATGGCGGACTATGCAAAATCATGTAATATAGATTACGATAAGGCAATGAATTTGATTTGTGCAACTCTTGAGGGAAGTGCTGAAATGTTAAGGAGCAGCGGAGACAGTGCTGAGACCTTAATTGAAAAGGTAAGCTCTAAGGGCGGCACAACTATTGAGGCATTAAATAAATTACGTGAATATAAATTTGAAGAGGCAATTACACAGGCAATGAAAGCCTGTACAAGCAGGGCGGAAGAACTGGGTAAATAATCATATTTAAAAATCCTTATGCATAATTTTATGTAGGACAAACATAAAAGAATTGCGAAAGGAACAATAAATATGAAAGCGATTTTCTTCTCATTAAATAAATTAAAACCGAACTTAAACGGAAGTTACAGACATTATAATAATTTCAGCATTAAAGTATTTTTGAAAAAATACGGAACAGTTGCTTTTTTTGCGGTATCCTTTTTAATAGGGATGATGTTTGGAGCAATATATGCAAAAGGAGCGTCACAATCTCTTTATAAAGGGCTGGACTTTCTTTTTACAACAAACTTAAGCGCAAGGCTTACGCAAGATTTTTTTGAAACCTTTTCTGCCTGTTTTGCGTCTGACTTTGTGTTTATGGCGGCAGTATTTTTATTAGGTATAACGCCTTGGGGAATCCCTTTTATACCGCTTGTCTGTGCTTTCAAAGGTTTCGGTACGGGACTGTCGGGCGGTTTTCTTGTAGAAAGTCATTCACTATCGGGATTTTTCTTTTACTTGGCAGTATTGTTGCCCGGAGTGTTTCTTTTTAGCCTTGTTCTTTTAACACAAAGTAATTTAGCCTTTTATAATTCTAAAAAAATATTTATTACTTTATTTACAAATAATCAAAATCAGATAATTCCGAGGGTGGCGATGCTGAATTATTTGCAGAGAAGCCTTACTCTGCTGATAATATCATTTGGCAGTGCAATTTTAAATACACTGCTGTGGAGTTTGCTTTCACCGTTATTTGGTTTTGTATAAAAATAAAAATCAGGAGATATAAAATGGCAGATACAGAAAAAACCAAATTGGGAATTACGAAATTTTTTACGGCATATTTTCAAAATTTTGTAAAATTAATTTATGTAGATGTAATTTTTGCTGTACCGCTGATATTGTTTTTCACTTTGTTTTATTTTTTAGGACAAGCAATCAATTTTAACAATATAATTATTTTATGTCTTATGGTAATTCCTGTTATGCCCTTTTATGCCGGCGTTACTCTTGTTACAAGGAATATGGTAAGAGAGGATGATTACATTCCTGTTTTTGCAACGTTTTTGAAAGGCATAAAAGAGAACGGTCTTAGATTTCTCCTGCACGGAGTTGTGCTTTACTGTGCTATACTTTTCAGCTATTTTTCTATTTCACTTTATGGTAATATTGCACGGCAAAACACTATGTTTTATGCAGTTATGATTATTTGCATAATAATATCTATTTTGTTTTTGTTTATGTTTTTCAATCTGCCTTTAATGACGGTTACATTTGACATTTCCATTAAAGATACCTATAAAAACTGTGCGCTAATGACCTTTGGTCAAATGAAAAACAATTTTCTTGCTTTAATCGGAGTATTTTTATTAGGTGTTTTCTGTCTTTCATTTTTAGTTTTCAGCAGTACGGATTTGTGGGTAATTATACTTACATTTTTGTTTGTTGTATTCTTAATTCCAGGATCAATGTCTTTTATAATCAACTATGCAGAGTATAAGGATATGATGAATTTGCTTGTATCAAAGGAGCAGAAGAAGCAGGAAATAGAGAGAGAAATGCTTTATAAAAAGAATCCTAACCTGAAAAAGCAGGATGAAGCAAGAAAATTCAGAGATGATTTTTCCGATGTGGTAATTGATGAAACTAAAGACGGAGACGAATACATTTTCCACAACGGAAAAATGGTAAAAAGAAGTGTGCTTATTAAACAAATGAAAGCGGCCGGTGAAATTATTGATGAAAAAGAAGAATAAAAAGTATAAATCAAATAAAATTATAATATTTCTGAGTATAGTTTTTGCGGCAATACTTATTACAGCCGCAGTTATAGCATATTTTATATTTGCTCAGAATACTGAAAATCCTTCGCCGGACAAATTGCAAAACGATTCTCAGCCGTCATTGTCAGAAACAACTTCATTGCAAATTACTTCGCCGGAAACAACTTTAAAAGAGACGATTGTTTCTGAAACGGATTCCTCTGAAGTAACAGAAGTTTCTCTTTATACTTCATATAAACCGTATAAAGCTATAGAATCGGAAACAGGAAAAGATACTTCTCTCACAACGGTGTTCGGTACTGCATACAGTCAGTACGGAGGAGAGCTTAAGCTTAATGAAGATAAAACTTTCAGTCTTTATGTAGGTATAAGCAACAGCGATGATTCCGAGGGTACTTTCACCTTAGAAGATGATAAAATAAAGGCAACATTTAACAGCGGGGACGAAAAAGAATTTACAATTACTGAAGAAGCCGAAGAAACAGTTATAATAGTTCCAATTGGACTTTATAATGTTTACTTTAGGCCGTAGGAGAATTATTTTGAGTAAGAGCAAAAAGAGAAGGAAAAAATCTGTTAATAATAAAAATATAAAATCTAAGAAATCATATAAAAAACAAATAATAATAGGGTCGGTCAGCGGAGTTTTGATTGTTGCGGCAATAATTATTCTTGCAGTATTTTTTTCGAAAAATCCCAATGCAGATTTAATTGATAAAACATGGGAAAGCTATAAAGCCTATAATTCAAGTAACGAAGAGGTAGAGCTTTCTGAAGTTTATAATAATTATTATACCAATTATCAGGGAAGACTTATGTTTTATAATGACGGAACTTTTGAAATATGGCTGACTGTAGGGGATATTAATGACGGAACTCATAGAGGCACATATACTTATAGTGACGGAGTTATAAATGTAACGTATAGTTCAGGTGTAGAAGCAGAATTTCATGTTACAAAGGATAATGACGGCAATATTTCAAATATTATTGCACCGTATACAAACGATTACGATACCTACAGCGTATATTTTAATTAAAAATTAAATAGTTATATTGTATATAAGGGCGGATTTTAAATCCGTCTTTTTTATTTTATAGAAAAGTGCTTGCAAGCGTTGGGAATAAAAGAAAGTATTGCTTCCCTCTGACAAGGAAGGCTTTTTCTTCAAAAAATAATATCTTTACTTTTAAGTTTTGACAGCTCCCCTTAATGGGGAGTTTTTTAATTTTAAAATATTTAAAACAAATAATATTTTGTCAGAATTGTTAAAAAGTTGTGAATACAACTTACTGTTAATGCCCATAATTTACAATATGTGCCAAAAGTATTGACAAATTGGAAATAGTGATGTATATTCAATTTAATTACAAGTTGAATAAAAACTTTTCTGTATTCCGTGCAAAATAAAATTGTATGGCAGACAATACGGTAAAAGTTTTCCGTAGGAACATACGTAATTGTTCAAAAAGTCAAGCCGGTTTAAATAAAAATAAAAACAAAAAAGTTATTTAATCCGAGAATTTTAAACAGGAGGTCTTTTCTATGAAAAAGATAACTTCAATCATTTTAGCCATTATAATGGCAGTATCAGCACTTGCAGTAGGAGCAGTATCAGCTTCTGCAGCAGACACTGCTCTTGAAGCAGGCTCACTCATTTTCTTTGACAACACAAACACACAGTGGAATGAAGATGAAATTTACTTTTATTCTTGGAGCTACGGTTACTTCGGTGATTTTGTTCCAATGAAAAAGGTAGATTTTCCGGTTGAAAATCCGGACTTAGTTTCAACGGACAATCTTTTCTATGTAGTTGTTCCTATAAAAGTACCTGTCGGCAAAAGCTATTTCCTCTTCACAAATTCAAAAGATTGGTCCGGAAAGCAGACTAAGGATATGCCTGTAGAAGCAGGTAAGAATACTTACACACCTATGGTTTATTCCAGTGGCAACGTATCTTCTGTTTCATTATCTAACACAACTTATCCAAAAATTAAAGAAGTTGCTATAACTCCGTATTCAAAAGATTTCTTGGCTCCTCTTACTGTTGTTGTTTATGCATTCAATTTAGATGAAGATGAAAAAGCAACATATTCTGTTGATTATCAAATTGAATCTATTCCGGATATTACTGATGTAGAATTCACAGGTGTTGATTCAATTCGTCTTGAAAATACTGCAACAGTTACAGTTACAGCAGGCGACATTACAGAAACCTGCACATTTACAAAGGTTGCCAGTGCTATAATCAATGTTACTGCTTTATACAACTCAGGCCTACCATACACAGGTGACATTTACGTTTATACATTTGGCGGTGACAGAGTTGGTACAGAATTTAATAAAATGTATCCTGTAGAAGGAGAAGCAGGTCAGTATATATATACGATAAACGGCTCAGCTCAGGTTATCTTTACTACTACTGATAACTGGAATACGGCGAAGAAGTTTACAATCTGCGATGAAAATGTAATGCCTCTTTCAAATCAGGAACCGCTTGTTTCTGCAGGAGAAACGGTAAATTATGTTTTAACTGTTGCAGATCCTAAATAATATAGTATAACTGTTTTATCAACAAACGAATAAATTAAAAGAATATTTTAATTAACGCTTATTTATAATGAGGGGGACTGTTGCAAATTTTTAATTTGCAACATTTCCTTTTTAATATAAAAAAATTTGTTATTTGAGGTGATTACAATTAACGCTGTTAAACAACAAAAAAACAAATTATTGAGTTTTATATTGGTAATTTCATTATTACTTGGAGTTTTTGCTGTTCTTCCGATACCTGTCTCAGCTGAAGAAGCAGTTACATTTACGGACGAACAGGGTCTTACTTATACTGTAAATGAAGAAGATAATACAACTGTTTCAGTAACGGCTTTTAATAACAGCACTGCATCAGTAGTAATTCCGGAAAAAGCTGTAAAAGGAGATGTATCATATACAGTTAATGCAATAGACGGAAACGTATTTGAAAGTAATACTATTATAGAATCTGTAGAAATTCCGGGTACTGTTACTAAAATATCCGGAGGTTCATTTATAGATTGTTCCGGTTTAACTTCTGTTAAATTATGCGAAGGTATAACAACAATAGATTTAAGTGCATTTTTAAGATGTAAAAGTTTGGAAAGTATAATTTTCCCTAAATCTATGAAGTTAATAGCAATGAATGCATTTATGGATTGTACATCTTTAAGAAGTATAGAGTTTAACTCCGATTTAGAATTAAAAGCGTGGTCATTTAAAAACTGCACAAGCTTAGAAAAAGTAATATGTTATGCTTCAAATACTAATTTTAATATAAATGCTTTTCTTGACATAGATACTTCTATCTTCACAATATACGGATATGAGGGAAGTAAAGCTGAAGAATTTGCAAAATCAAAAGGATATAAATTTGAAGTATTATCTGCGGATACTACAGTTTTAAATAAATTGTTAGAAGAAGCAAAATCTAAAAGTGAAATTATGTTTACAGAAGATTCTTATAAAGTGCTTGCAGGCGCTATAGAAAAAGCAGAAAACATATTAAAACAAGAAAAACCGATAAAAAGTGAAATTGAAGAATGTGTAAAAGAACTAAGTGACGCAATTATCAATTTAGTATCAGATAATATTAAAGACGGATGTATTTGGCAGACAATTAATGTTGGAAAAGAAATTGAAATTACCGGATTGGTATCACAGACCGGCGGTACACTTACAATTCCATCAGAAATAAAAGGTCTGCCTGTTACTTCTATCGGTGAAGAGTCTATTTATAATGTAAATTATGAAGAAATTAAAATAGCAGACTCTGTAAAGGTTATTAAAAAGCATGCGTTTTTTCAGAGTGCTTATCTATGGAAATTGAAATTTAGTGAAAATTCATTACTTACAACAATTGAGGATGGAGCTTTTTCTGTCAATGACGAAGTAACTTGGGATAAAATGACTGAAATTGAATTGCCTGCTTCCCTGAAAACAATAGGCGACAAAGTCTTTTATGAAAGAAAAAATTTGGATAAAGTTACAATAAAGTCAAAAGATGTAGTATTCGGTAAAGATGTTTTCGAAGGCAACAATAATGTTACACTCAAAGGTTACGAAAACAGTACAGCACAAGCTTATGCAAATGCTAACGGTCATAAATTCAGTTACATTGGACTTGATTTAACGGAACTTAAAGAACTTCTTGCTCAGGCAGATGCAATCAGTCCTAAATCTGACGCCCTAAGTGCTGCAATCAGAGCTGCCAACATCTTAATTGCACAAATTGAAATTAAAGGCGAGGGTTCTCCAACCGATATTGCTAACTGCATAAAATCATTAAAAGAGGCTATGGAAACAGCAGATGATACAACACCTCAAACCGAGCCTACAACATCATCCACTGAACCTACAACAGAACCTGATATATCTCATCTCGGTGACGCAGACGGTGACGGAGAAGTAACCGTTAAGGACGTAACATACATTCAGCTTTATCTGGCAAATTTGTTGAGTGAAGACAGTATTGATTTATCTGTTTGCGATGTTGACAATGACGGGGAGATCAATGTCAAGGACGCTACATATATTCAGCTTCGGCTTGCAAACTTGCTTTAACGAGTTGATTTAAACTTTTGCAGGAAAGGGCTCTCTCTGACAAGAAATTCCCCTGTAAGGGGAAATGTCACGAAGTGACAAAAGGGTTGCCGTTTTCGCAGAAAAAGCTGTCAAAGCGTTAGCTTTGACTGAGGGAGAGATATTTGACAAATTAAACTTTTTGCAACAGGGTTGCTTTAATTTAAAGCGTTTTCTCTCCTTCCGTCTGTGGCTTCACCGCAGTCACTTCCTTCGTCAGAGGGAGGCAATATTTTAAATAAATGTTTTTATTTAAATCGTAGTGGCGAATTTAATATCCGCCACAAATGATAAAATAACCTGAGGGACAGATATGGAATCTGTCCCTAAAATTATATACAAATCTCCTTAGTATAAATATTATCCAAAAAACTTTTATTCAGGCTTTTCAATAAACCACCTGTTATCATCAAGGTATAAATATCTTAAATGATTTCCTATTCTGCAAGTATATCTTAGTCCTCTTCCGCCCGATTTCAGTGACGCCGCATATCTTACATCTGTAACTCTGTCAATTTCAAATTTTCTTCCGTCGTCCCATATGATGGAAAGAGGAAGAAGATTGCCGTCTGTATCAAATTTAGCCTCTACGCTTACAAATTGTTTCATCTGATTAAACCTCCGTTATTAAACTCATCTTAATCAAAAAAATCCAACAGGATGTACCGTGTGGTCATCATAGGGATTGAAGTGCGATAACTCGGGATTTTTTAATAAATTTGCTGTTACCAGACTGTAATTCCCGAATCGTCCTTTTAAAATATCTATCGTTTTATCAAGAGCTTCAAGCTTTTGCTTTTTCTTTTCATCATTAAAAAAGCTGATTTGATACGGCGTATTATCCCCTGAAAAATCAGATAAAGCAATTCCCAAACTTCTTATAGGTGCGCTCCAACTGTAGCTTCTGTAAAAAAGGCTTAAAGCATTTTCGGTAATTTGCTTTGTTATGTTGGTAGGAGTATCAAAGGTCATCTGTCTGTTAAAGCTCATTAAAAACTTATCTCTTATGGTAATCTGCAACGTTTTAGCTTTAAAGCCGTTTGCCCTTAATCTTCTGCAAACACAGTCGCACAGTACAGTCATAACTGATTTTACATCTTCAAAATCATTTAAATCTCTTGGAGCAGTAGTTGAATTTCCGATAGATTTAACAGTCTCCTGCTCGTCTGTTCTTGCAACTGGAGATGTGTCATATCCGTTTGCAAACGCCCATAAAACGTAACCCCATTTTCCAAAATAGTATCTTAATGTTTCAATGGGGGTATTTGCAATTTCGCCTATAGTATAAATTCCTAAGGAGTTCATTTTTTTCTTTGTGGCTTTTCCTACATATAAAAGGTCTTGCGCAGGACTGTTCCATACAATATCCCTGTAGTTTTCCTTGTTAATAACGGTAATTGCATCGGGTTTTTTGTAGTCACTACCGAATTTGGAAAAAATTTTGTTAAAACTTACGCCTATACTTACAGTAATTCCCAACTCTTGTTTTACTCTTTTGTTTATTTCCCTGGCAATATTTTCGCCTTTTCCTATAAATTTTTCGCTGTCGGTAACATCAATCCAGGCTTCGTCAAGTCCGAATCCCTCAATTCTGTCTGAATAATCGGAATATATTTCTCTTGTCATCTTTGAAAAGCGTTTATACAAGTCAAAATGAGGCTCAACGGTAATAAGCTCAGGACATTTATTTTTAGCCTGCCATATAGGTTCACCCGTTTTAATACCGAACCTTTTTGCAATTTCATTTTTTGTAAGAATAATTCCGTGTCTGTTTTCGGGATTTCCGCTTACGGCTACCGGTTTGTTTCTTATATCGGGATTATAAAGACATTCAACGCTTGCATAAAAACTGTTGCAGTCACTGTGAAGAATAACTCTTTGTCTTTTATCTTTGCCGATTTTTTCATAAACTCCTTTTTGGAGAGAAGAAGGGGAAGAGGCGGTGTTTTCTTTTTTAGAAGTTTCAGGAGAAGTTGTATTTTCATTTACATTTTTGTTTACTGCTTGATTTATACTTTTATTATATTCATTCATAATACCATCTCGAACATATGTTTTATATCTTGAGATAATTATAGAACAAACGTTCTTAAAAGTCAACAGTATAAATTTAAGATTATATAAAAAATGTTGTAATAACAAAAAACTCAGAAAAATTAAACATACTAAAAGGCTGCCTCATAAAAAAGAGACAGCCTTTTAGCTTAATAAATTTGTTTTTAATTATTTAAGACCTAAATCTTTTTCCATAGCCTTTGCAAGCTTATCGGTAATATAATTAGCTTCAGTTTTATCTTTGCCGACAGTAGTAATATAAAGCTTAATTTTCGGTTCTGTGCCGCTCGGTCTTACAATAACAGCATTGTTGCCCTCAAGGTTAAACTGAATAACATTTGACTTAGGAAGGTCAATAGCAGTTTCTGTGTTATTTTCCAGATCCTTTTCAACGCTTAAATTGTAGTCAGCAGTCTTAATAACTTTGTAATCGCTTATAAAAGAAGGCATTGTTTTTCTGAGACAGGACATAATGTCTGCCATTTTTTGCATACCGGCGGCACCCTCAAATTCATAGCTTAAGGTTGTATTTTTATAATAACCGTATTCTTTATAAATACCGTCAATAACTTGAGCCAATGTTTTGCCCTGCTTTTTAAAATATGCCGCCATTTCGCATATAAGCATAGAGGCAACAACGGCGTCCTTGTCTCTTACATAAGTTCCTGCAAGATAACCGTAACTTTCTTCAAATCCAAATACATAGCGGTTTTCCTCGTTATTCTTTTCAAGATTAAGAATTACTTCACCGATATACTTAAATCCTGTAAGCACATTTTTAAGTTCACAACCGTATTTTTCACAAATTCTGTTTAAAAGAATACTTGTAACAATTGTTTTTACCATAACAGGTTTTTCAGGAAGCGTACCGTTAGCCTTTCTTGAAGAAAGAATATAATCAGAAAGCATAATGCCGTTTTCGTTACCTGAAATAAGTCTGTAGCTGCCGTCATAATCTTTAACGGCAATTCCCACACGGTCAGCGTCGGGATCGGTAGCAAGAAGTAAATCAGGCTTTACTTTTTCACAAAGCTCAAGACCTTTCTGTAATGCTTCTTTAATTTCAGGATTAGGGTAAGGACAAGTTGTAAAGTTGCCGTCAGGCATCTCCTGCTCTTTAACAATTTCAACATCATCAATACCGATTTCTTTTAAAATTCTTCTTACAAGCTTATTGCCTGTACCGTTTAAAGGAGTGTAAACGACCTTAAGGTCAGCACCCTTGCAAATGCCCGGGTTTATCTGCTGTTCCTTAACCTTTTCAATATAGCTGTCATATACTTCATCTGATACATACTCAACTAAACCTTTTTCAAGTGCTTCGGATAATTCCATAGTTTTAACATCTTTAAATATATCCAGTTTATGAATTTCTTCATAAACAGTATTAGCGGCAACGTCAGTCATCTGACATCCGTCTTCACCGTATGCTTTGTAACCATTATAAGCGGCAGGGTTGTGGCTTGCCGTAACCATAATACCTGCCTGACATTTAAAGTAACGGACAAGGTAGCTTAAAACAGGGGTAGGCTGAAGCTCTTTAGTAATATAAACCTTAATGCCGTTAGCGGCAAGAACTTTTGCCGCCTCAATCATAAATACATCAGCTTTAATTCTGCTGTCGTGAGAAATTGCAACAGCACCTTTTCCGTATTTGTTAAGAACATAATTTGCAAGACCCTGAGTAGCGTGCCTTACAACATAAATATTCATTCTGTTAGTACCTGCACCGATAATACCTCTTAATCCGGCAGTACCAAATTCAAGTGATTTGTAAAATCTTTCGTGAATTTCATTATCATCATTTTCAATACTTTTAAGCTCATTAACAAGATCTACATCTTCCTGAGCCTCTTTACACCAAATTTTGTAAAGTTCTTTATAATCCATAAAATTACCTCCAAAAAGATAAAACCATATATATTAAAATTATTAAACATATTAGCTGTATAAGTCGCTGCAGGCGTTAAAAGTGCCTATAAATAAATATTCTGAAATTTATTCAAAAATCCCTTATATTATAACACAGGCATATTATTTTTACAAGATATAACATTTTTGCATAATTTTAAGTAAATAATACTATTTTTCAAAAATTCTTGTTAATAATTGATAAAATCCTAAAAAATTGAAATGTGAAGGTTAAGGAAAAATAGTTGATTTATTAAAACAAATATAGTATTATAAATAAGATAAATCGTAATATAAAAAGAAAAGGAGGTATCTTAAGTGGAGAAAAATTCAAATAAAGATTTTGTTGATGAGGAGTTAGCCTCAGAAAAAGAAAATACTTCATCCATGGAAGATACAAATTCATTTAATTCGGAAAATATACAGAATGCAGCTACGGAAACCGAAGAAATAAATACTTCGGACATTGCAGATAATAATGATACCAATATAATGAAAAAAACCGTCAAAAGTAAATGCTTAATTCAGTTTCCGCTTATCATTGCGGCAGGTATTCTTGCAGCATCACTGCTCGCATTCGGAGTTTGGAAAGTATTTTTTGATTTTTCCATTGAAGGTACATGGGTATATGAGAATACCCGTAATACTGCAACATCAGACCAGACTGACAGTGATGTAGACAGTAATTTATATGTTGTTTTTTCCTCAAAATTAGTAAATGAAGAAAAAGGCTATAAAGAGATAAGTGCATATCAGGGAACACAGGAACAACATGAATATTATCTTCTTGAAGAAAATGAAGATGGCACAAAGACCTTGCAAAGTTCATTGGGACTTGCAGGAGAATATAAGGTAACAGGCAACTGGATTACAGGAAGAACCCTTACAGTAACTGCTACATCATACGACGGTACAAAAGTAGAACAGGTATTTAGAAGTACGTTTATGCCCAAATTAAAGCTGCCGCCTGTTTCAGATGACTTTAAAGTAAATAAAGATGTTGTCGGAGAATGGAAGCTGGACGAAAGCGAATATGAAATTACATATACATTCAAAGAGGACGGTACTTTTCTTTTAAATCAATATGATACCAGTATTTTAAACGGTACATATGTAGTATATGAAGATGAAAACAAAATTACTCTTACGTATATTGGTCAAGAAGTTCAAACATTTGATATAATATATTCAAAAGACGGAGATAAACTTGTAATAGACGGCCTTGGATATAAAAAAGCAGAAAGTAAAAGTAAATAGTATAAACTATAATATTACAAAGAGCCTGAGTTTGTTAAAACTCGTGCTCTTTGTGATATATGAATATTTGCTTAATAGAAAAAATGTTTTTGAAAAAAATAGAAAAAACGTATTGACTTTTAATATATATAATGCTATAATTCTACTTGCTGATTTAAAAAGACAGCGGTTTAAAAATAATATTTGCGAGTGTGCTGGAATAGGCAGACAGGCACGTTTGAGGGGCGTGTGTCTTTGACGTACGGGTTCAAGTCCCGTCACTCGCACCATGGTCGGAGCAAGGTTATTATTGCTCCGACTTCTTTTTTCTTTAAATAAAAATGATGTATAATCATTTATTTATAAATTATTATTAATAAAATTAAAAAGCCAATTCCCGATGAATACAGGGAATTGGCTTTTTTTACTCAAAAAATTGTTCATACTTTGTAAATTTTATAATATTATTACTGTATAAATTAACAATCGTTTTATTGATTTAATTTTTTAATTGTAAGTGATGCGTTTACACCGTTGCCTAATGTTACTCCAACTGCCAACAGTGCGGAAAGTGCCATATCAATTTCATCTCCGGCATCTAAGGAAATAATGATACTTCCGCTAAACAGTGAACTTACATTAGCAGATAAAACACGAGAAATTGTTGCATCCGGAATATTGGTTCCGTTTAATCGTACTGATAAAGTTACAGTTGTACCTAATGCAACAGAAACTGTGCTAAAGTAGTTAATCTCATATATTCCGGGATTAGTAATGGTGATTGTGTTAGCCGGAGTGTAAGTTACATCGCCTTCTGGCATAGTTGAAGCAAGCGGGATTTGTGTTGAAGTTGCGGTGGCTAATTGCAGTGTATTTGGAGCCGTACTGTATAATCCACCAAAAGCAGCAAGACCGTTTTCCGGACCTGTAGGACCTGATGGACCTGTAGGACCTGATGGACCAGTAGCACCTGTAGGACCTGTAGCACCAGTTGCACCGGTAGCACCCGTTGGACCTGTAGGACCTGAAGGACCGGTAGCGCCGTCAGGACCGGTAGCGCCCGTTGGACCTGTAGGACCTGA